>JADLGD010000042.1 GCA_020849495.1 Fluviicola sp. | reverse complement strand
GTCAATCAGATCCATGATCTGCATCTAATTTCTAAAACTACATGCAAGGTTTATGGCAAAATGGTAACCAATTGTATTACGGTGGTAATGGTTTTGCTGGAAGTCCAGGTGTAACTACAATTGAAACAAATTACATGTTCCCTGCTGATTCTGATACATTGGATTGGGCAACAGAAGGAAATGATCCTGGTTTCGACTGGTCAGAATTTGAGCCTACAGGTCAAGGATCCACTTCAAACCCATCAGGTGACCGTCGTTTCGTTCAGTCTGCTGGACCATTTACATTGAAGCCCGGTGCTGTTAATAACATTACAGTTGGTATCGTTTATGGTAGAAGTGTGCAAGGTGAGATTTTCTCATCAGTAGATGCTTTGAAAACTGCGGATACAAAAGCTCAAGCTTTGTTTGATAACTGTTTCCGTATTTTGGAACCACCTCATGCACCAGTTTTATCTATCCAAGAATTGGGTAATGAGATTGTTTTGATGTTGGATAACCCAAATAACTCTAACAATTACAGAGAGCAATACATCGAAGAAGATAAAATCAACATTATTGATCCAGCAGATGGGTCTGTAATTTATGACAAATTCTACCGTTTTGAAGGTTACCAAATTTACCAATTAGTAGATGAAGTTGCTACTGTTGGAGATTTAGATGATAAAACAAAAGCTCGTATTGTTGCACAATGTGATATCAAAAACGGTGTTGCTAATCTGATTAACTTTGAGTTTGATGAAGAGTTAGGTTTCTCTACTCCTAAATTGAAAGCTGAAGCAGAAGACAAAGGTATTCAGCATACTTTCAGAATTACTGAAGATGTATTTGCTACAGGTAATCGTACGTTGATTAACAACAAAACGTATTATTACATGGCTGTTGCTTATGGTTACAATAACTATAAAACATACAATCCGAATGATCCGGCTTTATTAGATGGACAAAAAATGCCTTACTTACGTTCTCGTATCAATGCTGATGGTTCTCCTTTAGTAGCTTCAATTGCAATGCCTCACATTGTAAGTGCTGAAGCAGGTGGTACAGTTCAAAATTCTGTTTACGGTCAATCTCCGAGAATTACTCGTTATGATGGAGTTGGAAATGGTTATAATTCATTAGAATTAACTTCTGCTTCTGAAAACTTCATCATTGAAAATGGTTTCATGGAAACTCCTGAGTACGATTACTTTGGTGGTCCTATCAATGTTAAAGTGATTGATCCATTGAATGTATTGGGTGGATATTACGAATGTAAATTCCGTGATTATGCTTCAACAACTTCTGGAATTGATACTGCAAGTTGGGTGATTTACCGTTATGCTAATAAAGGTGATGCAATGCCTGTTGATTCTGTATCTTCTGAGGTAACAATCGCTCAATCAAATGAGCAAATCATTGCTAAATGGGGTATTTCAGTTCAGATTTTCCAAGACAAGTATTCTAGACCTTCTGGAAGTACAGCTGTGGATGATTATGCAGATCCTCTAGGTTCTTCAATTGAGTTTGCTGATTCATCGAAACAATGGTTAGATTTCGTTTCAGATGATCCATCATTGACTCCATTTAACTGGTTGCGTACAGGAACTTATAATCCAGATCCAGCAACGGAATGTGATGTCTTTACTGGACCAGCTTATTTAAATCCTTGTTGTTACAAAGACGACGCTGGTAAAGATCCATCTGAGAAATACAACAAATTGATTGGTGGTGGTGTAGGTCCACACAAGGTAACTGGTTACCAATGTGATTTCATGCCACTTGCAATTCCTGCTTCTTACAATGCTTATGCTGCAGCTAGAAAGAATGCTAGTCTTGCTTATTTACCAAGTGTAGATATCGTATTGACAAGTGATCAATCTAAATGGACACGTTGTGTGGTTGTTGAATTAGGTCGTGATGCGAATTTGAATCAAGGTGGTGGAGAACCAGGTGAATTACGTGCTACTCCTTCAGTTGATAAAAATGGAAATCCTGATGCTAGTGGAACATCTGGTATGGGTTGGTTCCCAGGTTATGCAATTGACTTGGAAACAGGTGCTCGTTTACACATGGCATTTGGTGAAAACTCATTCCTTGGTGGTGATAACGGTGGGGATATGATTTGGAATCCAACAAGCACTGTTGTTGATGCTAACGGATTAACAGTATTCGGTGGTATGCAACCAATTTGGGTATTCGGTGTGAATATCAACAATGAAGGTTGTCCTTACTACGATGGTGTTAACAACTGGGTATACGATCAATATCAAACTGGAACAACAACATCTTACAAGAAATTGTTTACTAGTTTGACTTGGATTGCGAACACTGTTCTTGCTGATGGTTATACATTTGATGATCCTTCTGAAATTCCTTGTGATATTCGCATGAAATTGCGTGTAAACAAAGAATACAAAGATTTCACAGCAACAGGATTGAATGGTGGTAAACCAATGTATGGATGGAGCATGGATGATTTGAAAACGACAACTAACAGTGTTGAAACACTTGAAAGCGTTTTAGATATTATTAATGTAGTTCCAAATCCTTACTATGCATTCTCTGAATACGAGCGTAACCGTTTGGATACACGTGTGAAAATCACCAACTTGCCTGAGCAATGTACGGTATCAATCTACAATGTGAGTGGTAAGATGATTCGTCAATTCAAGAAAGACAATCCAGTGACTTACATCGATTGGGATTTGAAAAATACCATTGGTATTCCAATCGGAAGTGGTGTTTACCTGATCCATGTAGAAGTACCTGGTGTAGGTGAGAAGATTGTTAAGTTCTTTGGCGGTATGCGTCAAGTTGACTTAGAGAATATTTAATCAATTCTGTTAAGCAAAACTTATGAAATCAATTAATAAAGTTTTAAAATATACAGCGGTTGCTGGAGTAGTGTTAAGCTACTCCAGTGCATTCGCTGGAAACGAGGACCGCGTTGGTTCTGCTGGAGCTACACAGCTATTGGTTAATCCATGGGCTTGTAGTATGGCAATTGGTGACGCTGGTATCTCACATGTAAATGGTCTAGAGGCAACATTCACGAATATTGCTGGTTTGGCTTTTACTGACAAAACGCAAATCAAATTCAATCGCACGAACTGGTTAGGTTCTGCAGGGATTGGTTTAAGTTCTGCTGGTATTGCTCAACGTGTATCAGAATCTTCTGTGATCGCTGTATCTGTTCAGTCAATGAACTTTGGTGATGTGAATATCACGACTACAGATTTGCCAGATGGTGGACTTGGTGTTTTCTCACCTCGTATGAACATCTTTAACATTGGATATGCAAGAAGTTTCTCTTCTTCTATTTATGGAGGAATCAACTTCAAAGTAATGTCTGAAAGTATTTCTAACATGAAAGCTACTGGTGTTGCTTTTGATGCAGGAATCCGTTATGTAACAGGTGAACAAGATCAAGTGAAATTTGGTATCGCATTGAAAAATGTTGGTCCAGTGATGAAGTTCAAAGGAGATGGTTTGTCTACTGAAGCAAATTACCTAAGTAATGGTAGTATTGCAACTTTAGAACAACGTTCTGCAACGTATGAATTGCCTTCTTTATTAAGTATTGGGGCTTCTTACGACTTCATTTTTTCTGAAAAATCAAAGTTGATTGCTAGTGGTGCTTTTACTGCTAACTCATTCCAATATGATCAATACCGTGTAGGTTTAGATTATGGAATGCAAGTTGAAAAAGCTGCTTTCAATTTACGTGCTGGTTATGTATTTGAGAAAAACCTTTTCTCTCAAGAAAATCGTTCAAATGCATTAACTGGTTTTACAGCTGGTTTCTCTGCTGCTGCATTGGTTGGTAAAAATAAATCTGCTTTAGGTTTAGAATACGCAATGCGTCTAGCTGGAAATTTTGGTGTTATCCATACATTTGGAGCAACAATCAGTTTGAAATAATCAGATAAAAACATATATTTGTTGCAACAGGAGAGTCCAATGGGCTCTCTTGTTGTTGTTATATAGATGAATAAAACGATTTAACATGTCAGATTTCGCATACTACACAGAAGAAGGATTGAAAAAATTGAAGGATGATTTATATGAAATGAAATCTGTTCAACGTCCTCGTATTTCTGAACAAATTGCTGAAGCAAGAGACAAAGGTGATTTGTCTGAAAATGCTGAATACGATGCAGCAAAAGAAGCACAAGGTTTGCTTGAAATGCGCATTGCGAAAATGGAGGAATTGATCTCAAAAGCACGTATTATTGATAATTCATTGATGGACAATTCTAAAGTGTTTATTCTTTCTACTGTTAAAATTAAGAACGTTAGCAACGGTATGGAAATGCAATATACCTTGGTAGCTGAAAGTGAAGCAGATTTGAAAGAAAAGAAAATATCTGTTGACTCTCCCATTGGAAAAGGGTTATTAGGTAAAAAAGTAAATGACATTGCAGATATCCAAACTCCAAATGGAATCATGCAATTTGAAATCATTGATATTACACGATAATGGCAACCATTTTTTCGAGAATTATTTCTGGTGAACTTCCTTGTCATAAGGTTGCAGAAAACGATCAATTTTTAGCATTCTTGGATATTCAACCTTTACGAATGGGACATGTTTTGGTGATCCCTAAAGTTGAAACGGATTACATTTTTGATATGGCTGATCAAGATTTAGCTGATATGATGGTCTTTGCTAAAAAAGTAGCCATTGGAATCAAACAAGTTATTCCTTGCAGAAAAATTGGAGTCAGTGTGATTGGATTGGAAGTTCCACATGCTCATATTCATCTGGTGCCAATGGATGCAATGAACGACATGAATTTTTCAGGAACTAAAATGCAACCTGAACACGAAGCTTTAGCTGCTTTGGCAAGCCAATTATTTGCTGTTATTCAATAAGGCAATCAAACAACATGATTTTTAATTCCCTTGATTTTGCATTGTTCTTACCAATTGTATTTATACTGTATTGGTTTGTAACACAAAAGAGTTTAACTGCTCAAAATATCTTGTTACTTGTAGCAAGTTATTTCTTTTACGCCTTTTGGGATCCTCGATTCTTGTTATTATTAATGTTCTCTACATTCCTAGATTATTTCACTGGTTTAAGGATGTTTGATGCGAAAACCATTCAATGGAAGAAATTCTGGTTCTGGCTCAGTATCATTGTGAATGTTGGTTTTTTAGGGGTATTCAAATACTATAATTTCTTTGCGGAGTCTTTTGCATCCATGCTAGAAAGTTTTGGTATGCATGTCGAAGTTTGGACCTTGCAAATTATCTTACCAGTTGGTATTTCTTTCTATACTTTCCATGGTTTGTCCTATGTGATAGATATCTACAAAGAACGTATCAAACCGGAACGCAATTTCGTTGATTATGCGGTGTTTGTGAGTTTCTTTCCTTTATTGGTTGCAGGACCAATCGAACGAGCGACACACTTATTGCCTCAAATTCAGAAAAAGCGTGTATTCGATTATAGAAAAGCAATTGACGGCATGCGCCAAATATTGTGGGGTTTATTTAAGAAAGTAGTGGTAGCAGATGGATGTGCTGAATGGGCAAACATGATTTTTAATGATGCGGATGCTTATTCCGGAAGTACTTTGTTGATGGGGGCGATCTTCTTTACCTTCCAAATCTATTGTGATTTCTCCGGTTATTCTGATATCGCTTTAGGAACGGCTCGCTTATTTGGAATTGAATTGTTGCGCAATTTTGCCTTCCCTTATTTTTCAAGAGATATTGCTGAGTTTTGGCGTAGATGGCACATCTCATTATCTTCATGGTTCAGAGATTATTTGTACATACCATTGGGAGGAAGTAAAGGTGGCTTAGGGATGAAAATCCGGAATACCTTTATCATCTTTGTCGTCAGTGGTTTTTGGCACGGAGCTAACTGGACCTTTATCGTTTGGGGAGCATTGAATGCATTGTACTTTATGCCATTGTTACTAACCAAATCCAATAGAACGAATTTGGAAATAGTTGCTCAAGGTAAATGGTTTCCAACAATCAGAGAACTAGTTGGAATGGTAATCACTTTCTTGATGGCTGTTTTTGGTTGGATTTTCTTCCGAGCAAAAGACATGGAGCATGCACTTTCCTTCATCAAAGGAATCTTCAGTAAGAATTTGTGGAAAGCACCCAACCTTCCTGAACTAGCTGATTTGACGATTTTCTTTATCTTATTCATGGTGTTTATTGAATGGATTGGTAGAGAATCGAAATATGCGTTAGAAAACATTGATAAAGTGCGTTTTGCACCAGCACGTTGGTTGTTTTACACCGCTTTAATCGTTTGTATTATCGTTCTTTCTGGTAAAGAGCAAGAATTCATTTATTTCCAATTCTAAGTCATGAAAAAGTTCTTAATTCGCTTAGCTATTTTTTGCCTGGTCTTTTTCGCATTGGACAAACTCTTCATTTTCGTGAGAGATGCTTCTCCAGCTTTAGAAGTTGATAGAAGATTGGAATACATCGTGACAGGTAAAATCAAATCTGATGTGCTTGTATTTGGATCTTCGCGCGGTGCAAGAAGTGTGATTGCACAGCAGTTCATCGATTCACTTGGTATTTCTGCTTATAACCTTGCATTTCCAGGTTCGGATGTTACGTTCCACGAATTTGCTTTACGTATGCTTTTGGAAAACAAAGGAAATAAACGTCCAAAAACGATTATTCTAGTTGTCGATGATGGAGATGAAGTAAAAGCAAGTAAATCGCTGAAGTTTCGCTTAGACCGCATGTATCCATTGGTGAAGTATAAACCGATCCGTGATGAATTGGTGAAACGAAAAGAAAAGAAACCGATTCTCAATGAATTGTTGGTGATTCATCAATTGAATAAATCCAACTTCTTATTCAAACAACGCAAGTTTACTAAAAATGATTCCATCATGCCTTGTGGCTCAATGCCGATAGGACATCAAAAGAAGACCTTTGACAAGATTTATGGACATGAACCATACAATTACTCTAAAATTGGAGAAATGCCGCAGAAAACACGCGCATTTAGAGCTTTTGTAAAAATGTGTAAAGACAACAAGATTCAGTTAATTGTAGCTTTACCTCCCAACTTTAGAAAAATTTCGACTGGTTTTGCTGAACGCATGAAAGAATTAACCGATGGTTATGGGATTGTATGGAAATACAATGAATCAAATCCAGCATTCAGTAACCCTGATAATTTCTTTGATAATGCGCACTTACAAACAAGCGGTTCCATTATTTACACCGATGAATTAGTGAAGTTTTACAGTAAGCACCAACCGCATTAATTCGTTTTCTTTTTCGTTGTAGTTCGATTGGATACAGTGACTACCTTTTTAACAGTGTACCATTCACATCCCGATTTAACTGAAAGTGTGACGGTATATTTTCCTGGTTTTTGGTAATAATGCTTTTTGTTGGCATTTGTCGATGTTTTTCCGTCACCAAAATCCCATTTCACTTCCAATCCTTTTGTTGATTTATTTGTAAATGTTACACTCAGCCATTTTGGCTTTGCAGTGAAATCCATCTTAGGGATTTTTGAAGAAGAAGCAATTTGAACAGTATCTAAATTGTATTTCGAATAGTTCTTGCGCACAAAATCCCAAGCAACTTGCTGAATGTTTTTTGCTACAGTAGGATCCACTTTTTTAGGAGCAGTTCCGCCAACAGGAGATTCTTTGTAAATAGCAGCATAAAAAGTAGAAGCAGCAATCAAACTGCCGTTTGGATTCGGATGAAAATTATCTGGTTCATACAAGTTTAAATCAGGATAGGCAACGCGTACATCTTTCCAAACCATACCAATTGGAGAAACAGGATAGCCACCCGTAGCTTTGCTCATTTGCATGTAGCCACTTTCAATACGATCAGCCATATCAACGAAACTTTCAAAATTCGTTGTGTCAGCAGTTCCATTGCGATAACCCCACGTCATGTAAAAGTAAATTTTCGCACACGGATTATGCGTTTTGACGCTATCGATTAAGATTTTTGCATAAGGAATGGTTTCAGTAGCAATTGTCAATGAATCATAAGACAATTCTCTACTCATTGCTTGAATGAAAACGTAATCCCAGTTGCGCGCTTTCATTTTTTTGTAGGTGTTTGCTCTTTCGGTATGACCTTTTAAGGTGCTTCCGCTGACAGCAATCGTATCGGCAAACACATTTTTTCCTTTTGAATTGGCTAAGTTTTGATAGATTTTACACAAGGCATTCATGTGCGTAAAACTGTTTCCAATAAACAGGACATTTTCTGTTTGACTCGTTGCTTGATTTCCAAGCAGCAAAGCAGTAATGAGTGTTAAAAATTGTTTCATGCTTTTTCTTTTCTAAAAAACAGGATGTTCTTTACTTTAAAATAGATGCGCTCCAATGGTTCAATGTATTTAACCATGATGACAAAAAAGATCATTGCACTCATTGAAATCAGTATGGCTTGCCAAGGACCTAGATTTTCATCAAATGCCAATGGTTTTAATCCAAAACCAAAAATCCCGCCATAAAGAATGATGACGTGAACAATGTAAATGGGCAAAGTGTTTTGACCAACTTTCAAGAATAACTTCGCTTTGACATTGAAATAAGCGTCCACTAGCATTAAAAGACCGAGTACCGTGATTACTTGTCCTAAACGAATGAAATGTGTTGCATTCATTTCCCATCTGCCTTCAGTGACCCAGCCCCAGTTTTCGGTTAGGTTATCAATTTGATGCAAGCCGGCTTGAATAAACGAACTGATTAGAATTCCTACAGTGATAAATGTTGCTCCAAACCACCATTCACGGGTTTTGTGTTCAAAAGTTCGAATAATACTTCCAATCATTCCGCCCATCAAAGTATAGCCAGCGTATCGTAAAATGCTAAAGTCTGAAAACTGACC
>JADLGD010000041.1 GCA_020849495.1 Fluviicola sp. | reverse complement strand
TTTGCTGAGCAAACAATTGAAACTCTTCAGCTTCACTATTCATTAATTGCTCCAATTTTGCTTTCAAATTGTCCCCTGTAAATTGAGCCAATTCAGGAAAATGAGCGGTAATTTTTGCTTTATTCCCTTTTAAAATCAAAGCTTGTAATTCATTCACTGTAGAGGCTTGCTCCAACAACGAAAACAACCAATCAGGTAAGGATTGTATGTCCTTGAAAGCACTTGAAAGCGAATCGAATGCTTGTAGTTTTTGGGTTAAAAATTCCGAAACAATTGCTTTTTCATTCAACTTAAAGTTTCGTTTCAACTCGTTTTTTAGTTGTGTTAATTCAGCTTGGTATCGCAACAATGACTTGCGTTTTTCTGGTTCCCAACTGGCTAAATCTGCTAAAGCACTTTCGCTTTCATTGAGCATTGATTGATACACAGACCAACTGGCCGCAATATGACCCATCGTTGGTTCAATTCCCCATTCGATGAATAAAGTGGACAATGCCAGCAACTCTGTTTTTTGATCCCACCAATCGTTCCAAACTTGAAGCGCTACATCGATATTAACCGATTTGTCTTTCAGACAAGAATGGATTGCTTTTGTGCGTTTTCTATTTTCCCAAAAACCTGTAGCTTGTGCCCAAGAATCGATTTGTGCTTTAGTTGGTACTTCTTTCCAAATTCGCAGCTCTTTTTCTTGTTCTTGCAAACTTTTTTCCACTACCCAAAATCTGTTTACAGCATTTTCAAAACGCTTTTTTTCACGGGGTTTGCTTTGTAATTGGGTATATAATTTAAACAATTCGTTTTCTACCAACTGGCAACGACCAATCAAGGTTTCTAGGTAAAGCAATTCATTCCAAGTTCCTTCATTCAAGATTGGTTGCAAAAGTTCAATCAACTTGAGTGATTTCTGAATCAATTGATCTCCATTATATTGCTGAAAAAAGGCGGCTTTGTAACCTTGAAGTTGAGCTAAACTACCCTTTTCAATAGAGAGTCTTTCCAAAGTCGATTTGTGTTCTAACCATTCAGAAATCAACGGAACATTTGTCGTTAAAACTGCTTTTTCATAAGGCGACTCCTCTGCCAATTGCTCGAATGTTTCCAAAGAAACCCCTCCCATTAAATCCACTTGATTCAAGCGATCTATTAATAATTGAAGGCTTGACAAATGTTGTTCAGACAATCGAATATTCGTTGGATAATTGAAAGATAAATGCTCCAACAGGTTCCAGGAAGTTTTTAATTGCACGATCAAATCGCGAGCTGAAGTTTGACTGTGCACAATGAATGCAAAAGCATCCAAATCAACTGCGGCTAATTTTTTTACTAAGACTTCTAAGGCAACTTTCTTCTCAGAAAGCACCAAGGTTTTAGTCTGTTGAAAGAGGTTTTTTCCAAGAATATTGGTTAAAACTTGCGATTTACCGGTTCCAGGTGGGCCTTGAACAACCACATTTTCGGTTTGAAATGCTTTAAATATTGCCATTTGATCTCCATCTGCAGGAGTCAATAAATCTGGTGGCAAACTGATTGCCTCTACGGAAGATTCGTTATTTCCCAAAAAAGCATTCAACAAATCTGTCGGTTCATCAGAGCGATGAATTCCTTCTAATTCACGCAACAAGTGAAAACGATGATAATGAAAATTGCCAATGAAGGAAACATGCTTTAATTGAACCGGTAAATTTCGAAAAGTGATACGTTCTTGTAGTTCACTTAAGATGACTTCCGAATTCGTTTCCAAATAATCTGGCAGAAGTTCATCGAATTGTTCTGTAAAAGCATAGCGAATAAACGGATTCAATTCTGCTTTTTCATATTGAGGTGTAAACTGAATCTGATTCGTAACCTTATCCAATTTGAATTCCATTGGAATCAAGATACATGGTGATTCAACAGTTAGTCCGTTTTGTTGCCATTCGATCACTGAATCCACTAAACACAAAGGATTCACATCCGATTCACGTATCAAAAGTTGAGCTTGTCTGATTATTGGAATCAACTGAGAAGAGTAATCCAATTCGAATTGTTCAACTTGATGCGTATGATCAACTGAAATGCAAGATAATTGTGGAATAGTAACCAAGGGATCTGTTTGCGGAATTGCCGACAAATCATGAATGTATTCCTTTACTATTTGCTTTGTGTCTAACATACTGTATGTAGCGAAAGTAGCAATAAATCATTTGCTATTTGGCTGTTCTACTTTCTAAAAATTGTAATTTCACGACATGCGATTGTTTCTTTTCATGATGCTATTATTGTTTTCTGGCAAACTCGTTGCCCAAGAAACACGCATTGCTTTTGGTTCCTGTGCCAATCAAAAAGATTCCTTGTTCATTTTTGACACCCTTCAAAAACATCATCCTGAGACCTTTATTTTCTTAGGTGACAATGTGTATTTAGACAATCAAAACAAAGACACCATTTGTTTGAAATACGACAGTTTAGCTCATAAATCGGCTTTTCAACGACTCAAAGCAACAACCCCCATTTTAGCCACATGGGACGATCACGATTACGGCTTGAATGATGCAGGAAAAGAATTACCTATCAAGGAACTGTCAAAAATCGTTTTCCTTGATTTCTTTGGAGAAGCAGCTTGTAGCAACAGATGGAAACACGAGGGCATTTACGATGTTCGTTACATCAAACAAGATGGATTAACGATACAAATTCTTTTATTAGACACTCGAACATTTAGAGATTCACTTACCCATTTCAATGGCGGACCTGTTCCAAGAGACACCTTGAATTACTGGCCAGAATATTCTCCCAACACTTCCATTTCATCTGAATTATTAGGGGAAGCACAATGGGTTTGGTTGGAAACACAACTCATGATGCCAGCCGATGTTCGCATTGTATGTTCAAGTATTCAGTTTGCTCATTCGTTCAATGGTTATGAATCATGGAACAATTTTCCTTTTGAACGCAAGCGCTTTGTTGATCTAATTACTTGCACACAAGCAAGTGGCGTTGTTTTCATCTCTGGAGATGTGCATTTAGGAGAAATTTCGAAAAGTGAAATCGATGCGGGTTATCCTTTGTATGACATCACTTCGAGTGGTTTAAGTATGAAATGGCATGCCCCAACTTATAATTTGAATCGCATTGCTGGACCAGTCATGCAAAACAATTTCGGTTTACTGACAGTGAAAAGACAAAACAACATCCCTACTCTTCAGTTTCAATTGATTGATGTCAATAACGAATCCCAAGCAGAACTATCGATTCCAATAACAGATTTACAATTTAAATGATCGGATTTGTCGATTGGTTTTTAAAAGTTAAAACCTTCGATTAACTTTATGCCCGAATCGAAGAAACGCAGATCAATGAAAGAACTAAAATTTGCTACAAAAGCAATTCATGCAGGTGTTCACCCTGATGAAACAACTGGTGCAATCATGACACCCATCTATCAAACATCCACTTATGTTCAAGAAGCTCCAGGAGTGAACAAAGGATACGGATATGCTAGAGGGAAAAATCCAACAAGAGAAGCATTGCAAGACAATATTGCTGCACTCGAAAATGGAAAACATTGCGTTTGTTTTAGTAGTGGTGTAGCTGCAACAGATGCCGTTCTTAAATTATTGAGTCCAGGCGACGAAGTCATTACTGGTGACGATTTATATGGTGGAACTTATCGTTTGTTCACCAAGATTTACGAAAAATTTGGGATCAAATTTCATTTCATTGATCTAACGAATGCTGAAAATGTAAAGCAGTACATCAACAGCAATACGAAATTGATTTGGGCGGAAACACCTACCAATCCAACGATGCAAATCATCGATATTGAAGCAGTGGCAACTATTGCTAAAGCAAACAATATCATCATGGTAGCCGACAATACTTTCGCTTCACCTTATTTGCAAAATCCATTGGATTTAGGAGCAGATATCGTGATGCATTCGGTAACAAAATACTTGGGAGGTCACTCAGATGTGGTAATGGGAGCATTGATTACAAATGATCCAGCTATACACGAACAATTGTATTTCATTTTGAACAGTTCAGGTGCAAACCCAGGTCCTATGGATTCGTTTTTAGTGCTACGAGGCATTAAAACTTTGCATTTACGTATGGAAAGACATTGTTTCAACGGGCGTAAAATTGCAGAATTTTTGAAAAACCATCCAGCTATTGAAAAAGTGTACTGGCCAGGTTTTCCTGAGCATCCAAATCATGAAATTGCAAAAAAACAAATGCGTGATTTTGGAGGGATGATTTCCATTGTATTGAAAGACAAAAGCATTGAAAACACATACAAAGTTGCTTCTTCATTCAAAATTTTCTCATTAGCTGAATCTTTGGGCGGAGTTGAATCATTGATCAATCATCCAGCAACGATGACACATGCTTCTATTCCAAAAGAAGAACGTGAAAAAGCTGGAGTTGTAGACAATCTATTGCGTTTGAGCGTTGGTGTGGAACACGTTGATGACTTAATTGAAGATTTAGAACAAGCGTTGAAATAAATAACTAGGGATGTGAAAACGTCCCTTTTTTATGTCAAAAAAATGGTCATTATAACAGGAACATCAAAGGGAATAGGAAAAGCAGTAACGGAAAACTACTTAGCTTTAGGACAAAAGGTAATAGGAATAGGTAGAACCAAAACCATTGACCACCACAACTATCAACACCTATTTATTGATTTAAGTAAGCAAAAAGAGGTTGCATCCATTCAACTGTCAATTCCTATAGATGAAGAAATCATTTTCATTCACAATGCTGGTGTTTTAGGTGAGATCAAGCGATTCTCTGATCAAGCTTCTACTGATTTGCAGACGATCTTTCAAGTCAATTTATTTTCTGGCGCTCAACTATTACAGAACGTTTTAAAAAGCTGTCCATTGGATCAAGTCGTTAAAACATTATTTGTGAGTTCAGGTGCTGGAAAACGTCCCATTCCTTCTTGGGCAGGTTATTGTGCCTCCAAAGCTGCAGTTGATTTGTTCTTGCAAACGATCCAATTAGAAGAACTCGAAAAAGGGAGAACTGATTTTTATTGTTACAGTTTTGCACCGGGTGTGGTCGATACAGCTATGCAAACAAGCATTCGTTCTACAAAAAAAACAGATTTTTCATCAGTTGAACAATTCAAAGATTTGCACAAAGATGGTGCTTTAAACTCCCCTCAAAAAGTAGCAGAAACAATGGTTAAATTACTGTCTATCAACCAACAAAAACCTATAGTTTGCTCATTAAAAGACATTGAATGAACTACACTTTTTAAAGTAGTGAAAAACCATTCAATCAATAAATTGCCCCGTTTAGCTAAAAAATGTTATAATTCGTTAATCTTTTCGTAATTTTATTTCGCCTTTTTAAAAAATTGTAAACAGGGCACAACTCTTCAAGAAATCCAACCATTCCAAGCAACTTGAATCAAAGATTAAACTGGCTAGAAAATTATGAAAAAACTTACATTATCTCTTCTGAGTATTAGCGTTCTCTCCATTTCTTCGCTATTTGCTCAAACTCCAACAAGAGTTTTGGACAAAGAGAACATGCGCGAAGGCGAACATGTTGAATATTGTGCAACACACAAAAAGATGGCTGAGGCCATGAAAAACCCAGAATATGCAGCAGCAATTAAGGCCGCTCAAGAAGAGGCTGAATTAGCTGCTCAAGAAAAGTCTAAAAAACCTCAAGGGTCAACAAAAGCAACTCTTTATACAATTCCTGTTGTTTTTCACGTGTTACACAACAATGGAGTTGAAAACATTTCCGAAGAACAATTATTGGATGCTATTGACATTTTGAACCGTGATTACCGTTTACAAAATGCGGATGCTGCCTTAGTTCAAGCGCCATTCCAAGGAATGCCGGCTGATATTGAAATTGAATTCGCATTGGCTCGTAAAGATCCAACTGGAGCATGTTTTAGTGGAATTACTAGAACTGTCACTGCACTAACATTTGATGGTTCAGACGGACAATCTCAGGTGAATGCTGTGATTGCAGGCAATGATGTTTACCAAGGAGTTTGGCCTCACAACAAGTATTTAAACGTTTACGTTTGTGCTGAAATTGGTGGAGCTGCTGGATATACATTTAATCCATTTGGTGGATCAACTGCTAGTTCTTCTGGAATGTATTTCAATGGCGTATTTGTATTACACAATTATACTGGTTCAATTGGAACATCTTCATCTGGTACTAGTAGAACATTGACACATGAAGTTGGTCACTGGTTAAACTTATCTCACGTTTGGGGAGGTGATAATAATCCTGGAGTTTCTTGTGGTACAGATAATGTGACAGATACACCTGCTTGTATTGGATCTACTTCTTGTAGCCCAGGATCTAACACTTGTAGTTCTGATAATGCTTATTGGGGATTTGATCAAATTGATCAAATTGAAAACTACATGGATTACTCGTATTGTTCTAAAATGTTTACACAAGGACAAAGTAATCGTATGCGTACAGCATTGGAATCTTCAACTGCAGGACGTACAAATGTTAAAACAACAACAAACCATACTGCAACAGGTATTTTTGATCCTTTAGTATTGTGTGAAGCAAAATTCACAACTACTAAACAAGTCGTTTGTGTAAATGAGCCGATTCAATTCACAGATGCATCTTACAACAGTGCAAACGGTTGGACTTGGACATTTGCAGGCGGTACACCAGCAACATCAACTTCCCAAAATCCTACTGTGAGTTATGCAGCTCCTGGTACATACACTGTTACATTAACAGCAACAGATGGAAGTGCATCGGATGTGGAAACAATTACCAATTACATCACGGTTTTACCTGGTGGTGGTGAAGCTCTACCTTATTTTGAAGGATTTGAAACCATTACAGCTTTAGCAAGTTCTACAAGATGGTTCATCTACAATAGCGGTGGAAATGGATGGGATGTAACTTCAACTGCAGCTCATTCTGGTTCTAAATCAGCTAAATTGACCAACTTTGGACAAGGAACAAACAACATTGACGAGATGATTTCAAATACCATTGATTTATCATCTGTTAATTCAACTACTGGTATGACATTGTCGTTCCGTTATGCTTACAGAAAACGCACATCTACTAGCGCTGATTACTTACGTGTATACTTAACAAATGATTGTGCTACTACTTGGGACATTCGCAAAACGTTGACAGCAACAAACATGTCTGGTACAACAACTGTTTCTACAGCTTGGACACCAACAGCTTCAGATTGGTTAACTGTTCACATGACCAATGTTACAAGTCAATATTGGAATGAGGATTTCCGTTTCAAATTCAATTTTGATGCAGGAGGTGGAAACAATGTCTACATCGATGATATCAACATTTATACAGGTTCTCCTTCTGATGTAATTGTATTAGTTGGTTTAGACGAAGAAAGCGCTTTCCAACAAGCTAACTTATATCCAAACCCAACTGACAATGAAGTAAATGTTACGTTTAATTCAGCAGTAGGTCAAGATGTAATGGTAACAGTTACTGATGTAACAGGTAAACAAATTCAACAGCACTTCATTCATGCGTTAGAAGGTCAAAACCTTGTAACAATGACAACTGAAACATTAGCTGCTGGTTCTTACTTCGTTTTGTTGAACAATGGATCAACAACGAAAACAATGCAATTTGTAGTGAAATAATTCACACCAAATAAATTTTTGAAAGCCCGCTTTTGTCGATACGATAAAGCGGGCTTTTTTTATTGACTCACAATGATATCACCTTCATCCACTAAATCTTCGCCATTCATGCGGAGAAATAATTGAATCAAAGCAATCACATCTTTCTCACAATATACTTTGATGCGTTCTAGGTTCTTTTCTTCATAATATACCCTTGCCACATCAGCGCCAGAGATATCGTCTTTTGGTGTTGGTATTTTGAAAATGTGACACAATAAAGCTAAACTGGTATAGGCTTTATAATCACCAAACTTCCACAATTCCATGGTGTCTAAATGTTGAATTTCCCATGGCTTTTTACCAGCTAAATTTAGAATGGAAGGCAATTTCAAACCATTGATCAGCATTCTTCTGCAAATAAACGGCAAATCAAACTCCTTGGAATTATGTCCGCACAAACGATGCATGGGGGTGTTGTAATTGTCTTCCAATAAACGGGAAAATTGACGCAACAAAGTTTCTTCGTCCTCATGATAAAAGGATTTCATGCGAATGGTTCTACCTGTTGCTGTAGATTTAACAAAGCCTACTGAAATACAAACGATTTTACCAAATTCTGCATAAATCCCTGCCTTTTCATTGTAAACATCGTTGAAGGTTTTTTCATCCGTTCGAAAACGCGCATTCTTTGCATCAAATAAATGAGCAGTAGTTTCATTTAAATCAGTGTAAAGGTAAGTCTCTGGTACTGTTTCAATGTCTAAAAATAAAATCTTGTCAAGTTGGTTTAAATCAAGCATAAATTTGTGTTTTCCATTCAAATTAGTCAAAAATACCTTTTCAAAAAACCATTTTCGGATTTTTTTTCGCCAATTTCAACTAAAATCTTCACTAAGGAATTGTATTCCTTATTTTTGTCAAAAAAAAAACATGGCAGAAACGCTAGTTGTCCAACAAGCAGATAAAAACGGGAAATACGAAGAACTCCTTCCTCAAATCAAAAGTTTGGTTGAAGGTGAAACGAATCGTGTTGCGAACTTATCAAATGTTGCTGCAGCTTTAAAAATGACTTTTGATTTTTTCTGGGTTGGTTTTTACCTTGTTGAATCTGAACAATTGGTATTGGGACCATTTCAAGGACCCATTGCTTGCACACGAATTGCGAAAGGAAAAGGAGTCTGTGGAAAAGCATGGGAAATGAATGAAACCCTTGTTGTGCCAAATGTGGATGAATTTCCTGGTCATATTGCTTGTAGTTCCGACTCTAAAAGCGAAATCGTGATCCCAATTGTGAAAAACAATAGTGTGGTTGCTGTATTAGATGTGGACAGCAATCAATTGAATGATTTTGACCACATAGATGCTACTCATTTAACTGAACTTTGCACATGGTTAGGTACAGTTTGTTTCTAATACTTTTCCTCACAAGTTGTGCTGAAATCATTCCTCTAACTGGAGGAAATAAAGATGAATTTGCTCCAAAACCAGTTGAAGGTAAACAAACACCTGAACAAGGAGCAATTGGTTTCAACGGACAAGAATTGACGGTGTCTTTTGATGAGTACTTTAAACTACAGGATCCTGCAACAAGTATTACCATGAACCCAAAGGCAGGAAAAATCACAACCGAACAGAAAAAGAAAACGTTGAGTATCCGTTGGGATGAAACCCTACAACCAAATACCACTTACATCATACAACTAAACGGAACGGTTAGAGACATCAATGAGAGCAACGATTCCATCATACAATTTGTTTTCTCTACAGGACTTACCATCGATTCTTTAAAATTGAAAGGATTAGCCATCAATGCGTTTAATAGTAGTCCGTATAACAATGCTACCATTGGTTTATATGCAGCTAACGCTGATCCTTATACCAGTTCACCAATCTATGCAACGCGAAGCAATCAAAAAGGAGAGTACCAGTTTTCCTATTTAAAACCAGGTGCTTTTCAATTATTCGCTTTTAATGATCAAAACAAAAACCAACAAGTCGAAAAGAATGAAAACATTGGTTTTGCATCAGATTTAGTGACATCAGGAGATACAAACTCACATATTTTACGCCTTTTTGCTCCGCCTTTCAATGGTGAAAAAACGCAAGTAAAACTCATGAATCCAGGTCTTGCAGCTGTTTCAGGTAGAAACTTTGATCCCAAAGCCTTACAACTGAATGCTGAAATGATCCAACAATACAAAGTGTTACGTCCAGATTCACTCATTGTGGCTTTACCAAAAGCTGAAAACAATGTTTATTCATTCACTTATTTGGAGGACACTGTTACAAGAACATTGTTATTGAAAGATCGCACGGCAGCATTTGCTTTAAAATCCAACAACAAAGGCAATTGGCGCGAAAAAGACACCTTGAATTTCTCAGTGAATGAATGGATTACTGCTGTTGACACGACAAAAATCACACTCAAAGATGCTTATGGTCAACGAGTAGCTTTTACCTACGCCTATCAAGGTTCTTCATTTCAACTGATCATCCAACAATCCATTCGGAATAAATTTGTTTTGCATTTCGACAAAGGTGCACTTATAGGAAATGCAGCTGTTTCGGATTCAATAAGTTTTCCGTTTCGCGCTTTCTTAAACGAAGATTTATCGATTTTACATCTCAATACGGAAGTGTTACAAGGCACCTATCTTGTACAATTAATGGAAGGCGAGCAGGTTGTAATGGAACAATTGAAAGAAAGTGGAAGTAATAAAGTCAGCTTTGAACGAGTGATTCCTGGTAACTATTCCTTGCGTTGTATCAAAGACGACAATGCCAATAAAAAATGGGATGTTGGTTCATTTGAGAAGAAAACCCAAGCAGAAGAACTGCTTCGTTTTCAATTGAAACAAAAACTAAGAGCCAACTGGGAAATTGAAGAAACACTTCAATTGGACTAAGATGGAAAGCAATACAATCCAATCGGCTTTCAGTAAATGGAAAATCGGATTAGCATTGCTTTTGGGTCTTTCTGTTTCATTTTTCATTCTCTTTAGAAGTTTATCAAAAGAAGAATACAAAGCTGTAAAAGCTGGAACTGGGACACATGTTTGGGTCGACGTTAACAAAAATGGACTGGTCGATTTTTCAAATCCCAAAGAATTTTCACCTGCACCACAAGGTTCATTCAAACAACAAACTGCTTGGGAAGTCATCGCAGACATTGAATGGTCAGCTTACACCTACTTTTGGTTATTTATGGCAATTGTAGGTATGTTTGGAAGAGACCTTGCATATATGTGGCGCATCCGAATTCTGACAAAAAAAGAACTTTCCTGGAAGCGATCGTTTTATGTGATCATGCTTTGGGAGTTTGCCTCCGCATTAGCTCCTGGAGTGGTTAGTGGTGCCACAGTAGCCATGTTTATTTTACATCGCGAGAAAATAGCAATGGGAAGATCCACAGCCATTGTCATCATCACTGCTTTTTTTGATAACCTCTTTTATGTCATCATGGTGCCATTGGTATTTCTTTTCGTGGATGCACACAAATTATTTCCTCAACATGTTGAAACATCAGGAATTGCAACAGCTTTTTGGACAGGATACTCCATTTTTGCCGTCCTTTGTTTGATTTTATACCTCAGTATCTTCCGATTCCCCCATTTAATCAAGCATATTTTGAATGCATTTTGTCGTTTACCATTTTTAAACCGCTGGCAACAGAAAGCAAACCAAACTGGAAACGATATTGCCCTTACAGCTTCCATCATGAAAAAAGAAAAGGGTGTTTTTTGGGCTCAAACATTTCTTGCAACATGCATTTCATGGACATCTAGATACTTGGTTATTAACTTCATCTTACAAGCATTTTTGCATTTGGGATGGATCCAACAAACGCAAGTGTTAGCCAAACAATTTGTGCTTTGGATGTTTTTACGAATTTCACCTACGCCTGGAGGAAGCGGTGTTGCTGAATGGGCTTTTGGCGAGTTACTCGGAACCTTTACCACTAGTTTAGTTTTGCTAGCAGGAATGGCAGTATTGTGGCGACTAATCAGTTACTTTCCCTACCTCATCATTGGTTCAATTTTACTCCCAAGATGGCTAAAATCTACTAAATCGATTTGAAGCCCCTTAAAAAACACGTTTCAAATTGCAATTTGACTTTCAAATTCAATTAAATAGCGTATCTTTGTCGCCCCAAAGCCTTTCATTTAGGATGAAAGCGATGGAATAACCCAAAAAGCAGATTGCAATGTCGTACGGTATTAAAATTTTTGCGGGACGTGCTTCCCAGAAGTTAGCAGAACAAATTGCTCATAAATTCGGCGTATCTCTTGGTGATGTAAAAGTGACTGAGTTCAGTGATGGCGAATTTCAGCCGTCATTTGAAGAAACGGTTCGTGGGCAAGACGTATTCATTGTTCAATCGACGATGCCACCGGCAGACAATCTTTTTGAATTGTTGTTAATGATCGATGCTGCGAAACGTGCGTCAGCTAGAAAGATTATTGCGGTTATTCCTTATTTTGGTTTTGCACGTCAAGATCGTAAAGACAAACCACGTGTAGCGATTGGAGCAAAATTAGTAGCAAACATGTTGACTGCTGCTGGTGTCAATCGCATCATGACAATGGATTTACACGCTGATCAAATTCAAGGTTTCTTTGAAATTCCTGTTGACCACTTGTTTGCATCGACATTGTTTTACAACGAGATGAAAAAATTGGACAATGGCAACTTGATCATGGCTGCGCCGGATGCAGGAGGAGCTAAACGTTCCAATTCGTATGCTAAAAAATTAAACACAGGATTAGCGCTTTGTCACAAACACCGTAAACAAGCCAACGTAGTAGCTGAAATGACCGTGATTGGTGACGTAAAAGGAAAAGACGTTATCTTGATTGACGATATGTGTGATACAGCAGGTACTCTGACAAAAGCCGCTGAATTATTCATGGAAAAAGGAGCAAACAGTGTTCGTGCATTTTGTACGCATGCGGTGCTTTCTGGACCAGCTTTCGAACGAATCAACAATTCAGTTCTTACCGAATTGATTGTTACTGATACGATTCCTTTGAAACAACAAAGCGACAAAATCCGTGTGATTTCAGTTGCTGATTTGTTTGCCGATGTCATTGACAAATTGGTGAAAAACGAATCGATTAGTACGCATTTTATCATTTCATAAAATTAAAAGAAGCACTGCTTCTGATAAAGGAATCCGCTACGGTGGATATTAATAAAAAGTAAATAAATAACACAAATGAAAGTAGCACAATTGAGCGGTTCACCTCGTGTGAACGTAGGGAAAAAAGATGCTAAAGCGTTGAGAGATGCAGGACAAGTTCCTTGCGTACTTTACGGACAAGGCACTCAAACCCATTTTTCCGTAAAGGATCTTGCGATTGAGAAATTGGTTTTCAATCCAGATGTATTCAAAATCGAATTGGATATCGACGGTAAGAAAACTGAAGCAATCATTCAAGAATTGCAACAAGACCCAATTACTGACCGTGTAATGCACGTTGACTTCTTAGAATTAAATGCTAAGAAAGCAGTTAAAGTTGCTTTACCAGTTCGTTTGACAGGTTCATCTCGTGGTGTAATGGCCGGAGGTAAATTGATGCAAGTTTTCCGTCGTTTGAAAGTAGTAGGTTTACCTGGAGATCTTCCAGAAGCTATTACAATCGACATTTCTAAATTACGTATCGGACAATCTGTTCGTGTTGGTGATTTGGAAACAGAAGGTTTGAAATTAGTAGATGCTAAGAACGCTGTTGTAGTAGCTGTGAAAATGGCTCGTGGTGCTTCTAAAGCTGCAGAAATTGATGACGAAGACGAAGATTAAGATCGCTTTTAACTTTTCTAAAAACCAGTATGCTTGCATGCTGGTTTTTTTTATATCTAACCTTTGGCCATAAAAAAAAGTCAAGGGTCACTTGACTTTTATGATTTAGGGAGTAGGATTTAATATCTTGTAATCTTATTTCCTCTCGTTGGTAAAACAAAGATGAAGAAATAGTCAGATATATCACCTCCCCTTTTTTTTAAGTGTTTAAATCATTTTTTTAACGGCAACTATTGACTTTTTATCATTCACAACTTTCCACTAATCTGTAATAATAAGAGGTTTTGTGATGAGTTTATCCTCCATTTTAATGTACAATTGATACACGCCTTGAGCAAATTGCTTCACATTCATCACTGCAACACCATCTTGTATTTTTCCTTCATAAACTATTCTCCCACTTACATCCATACACACGATACTAGCGTTTTTTTGATTCAAAACAATGTGTACTTCTTCAGTTGCAGGATTTGGATAAATGATCACTTGGTTTTCAAGTTCAGATAAACCTAAATCACTTCTCACTTCAACCAAAATGGAAAGCGTGTCTGAAGGACAAGCATTGTTAACGCCAGTTAACAAAACTGTGTAAAAACCAGTTTGGGTATACATGTGCCAAGGGTTTTCATCTTGACTCGTGCTTCCATCACCAAAATCCCATAAATAACCATTGGCATTTTGAGACTGATTGGAACATGTTAGTATTGCTGATGGAAAGTATAAAATGGTATCATTTACAGTAAAATCAGCAACGATTGGTTGACTTACCTGTACTTGAATCTGCTGTGAAACAGTATCAGCTCCTCCAGGTCCGCTTACAATCAAATCAACAGTATAGGTTCCACTTGATGGAAAAGAAACAGAAGGTACAATGGCAGTACTTGTTGCTGGCGTTCCATTTTGGAAACTCCAAGAATAGCTTGTTCCGTTAATTGAATTGTTTTGGAAAGTAATCGTCTCCCCTGCACACATATTCGCATTCGTAGCAGTAAAAGACGCAACTGGAGGATCACTTGGTGCAATTAATTGTTGTCCATTCGATGTTGTTACAGCCGAAAACAATCCAGCTCCATTTTCCACTTTCACTGAAACATAATAAGTTGTTCCTGTTATTAGTGACAAACCGCCCAAACTGATGTTTGTATTCCAATAATTATCGGTCCAATCTGCTATATCCGTTCCTCCCGGAGTTGAACCAACAGCTACCCAATAGCGAGCAACATCTGAATGAGCATCAGTGCTAATTGTCCAGTTTGCTTCAATCATGGTATTGTTGGTAGTTGTAGCAATATCTGCTCCTAAACCATCATTGATACTCGCTACCGTTGAAGGAGCTGTCCAATCGACATAGACATCTTGTGAAGCAATTGATGACAAATTACCAGTGCTATCTTGTACAATCGATTTGATTCTACCTCCAGGTGAACTCGGATTTACACTTTGATAACGCAATTCTTCACTTGCTCCTACACCAACAGATAAAGAAGGAAAACGTGAACGATACACTTTCAAATTGTTTACCGAATACACACTGTTTCCACTTCTAAATGAAAGGTAATTCCCTGTAGAAAGTGGCGTGGAATCTACCCAAGTTTGTATCAACACATTGTCAATATACACTTGATGTTTTCCTGAAATGCGATCGTAAATGACTTTGAAATCGTACCATGTTCCAGCTGTAAAATCGAAACTCACTTCATTTACCAACGTGAAGACATCATTACTTACCTCATAAATTTGAGCCTTATCATCGTCCAAACGGAAAAACACAAAATAAGAATTTCCTCTGTTGGTTAAAGTTGGATCACTACAGAAATAATGCATTCCAGCTCTTCTATTTGTCCCAGCTCCATTGATTGATCCAGCCCAATGGTAGAGGTAGCGATTACTCAAACTGTGGTTTACAAAAGCATGTATATTCGAGTTGCCATTTGCCTCGTCTGTTTGTACTAAATTTCCATTCGACAAACTCCAAACACCTGTTTGATTGGTCCAATCGGTA
Source organism: Fluviicola sp. (assembly GCA_020849495.1). Lineage (GTDB taxonomy): Bacteria > Bacteroidota > Bacteroidia > Flavobacteriales_D > Crocinitomicaceae > Fluviicola. The sequence goes on along the minus strand of JADLGD010000041.1, from coordinate 15,477 downwards.
TGAATCGCAGTTTGATCAAAGTTATCACTGAAAAATCCTTTTGTTGCATTTGCTCTCCAATCGGTTCCATCGAAATCAATTACTTGGTAGTATGCTTTTTCCAATCCACTTCCTCCCACATTATCTGCGTCTGTAAAATCAGCTGTAAAAGCTTGTGTTACCCAAGTTGAAGGAGCTGAAATAGCTGTTGACGGTGCAATTGCATCAATAGGTGTTGGCGTTTGAATGGTACTTGACCAAGTTGCCTGCCATCCAGATGCAGTTGTGGCGCAATCGCTTCTAAATTCAATCAATAAGGATCCACCTGATGAAGTAATTGTCCCTGGAGAAGTTGTACCAGTGTATGTTCCTATCAAAGCAGCACTCGTCGTACTTCCATCATAGATGTACATGTAATCCCAGTTTGCTTCTAAATTGAAACTAGAAAAATTCAACGAAATAGAGCTCGCATTTGCTGGTTGAATCAAGGTGAAGTTACGTTGGTCATTGGAATAGTCTGCTGAAGCTCCTCCAGTGTCTGTAAAAGTTCCTGTTGCTGTCGTTACTGTAGTTTGAGTTGGAGCATTGTTGACCAAGGTGAAATACAAAGCCCAGTTCCAATTGATTCCTGGATCGGTGTGTGTTTGATTGGGATAATGTTGATGTCCTTTAATACGAATACAAGAACCTAAAACATTCGACCCACTTGTAGCAGTTCCCGAAAAGGTGCGCAACGGATTGATTCCATAACCGCTTTGACAAACATCTCTTGTAATTCCAGCCGATGCATTGTACATGGCCATGGTGTACCAACTTGCTTGACTAACATATCCTTCATGTTCGTATCCAATCGTATAAGGATTTTCGGAGCCTACATGCCAAGCTTTGTTTGCTTCATTGACCATTTGCGTGATTTGTCCATCTGAAGATCTTAGAACATAATGATAAGAAACGCTTGAGCTACAGTTTTGCGACCAAGAAATTGCACCAGCGTAAGTGCCTTGTATCGTGTGGATGGTGATGGCAGAAATTGCTGTTCCACTTCTTGAACTAAAATTACATGAAGGTGCAGGATTCCAAATTGCAGGACCGTATTCTGTCGACTTCAATTGCGTAACTTGAGGTGTAAACATTTGTCCACCATCTCCAACAATAGCATGTTCTTGGAAAGTGACTTTTGTAGAAGTTAAAACACCCAAATTAGCAGCACCAAATACCAATTCCAAATTAAAATGATAAGCAGGAAATTGAAATTGAGATGCGTTTGTTGTTTTATTTAAAAAGCGGAACACCTCCAACAATTCAGCATCACGCGCAAATTGATTTACAATCCCAGAATCTGCTAAATAAGACAAATCAGAAAAAGCCTTTTTCAAACGCAATTCCATGGACTGACCTACACTTTGTGAGTAGATATCGTGAAACGCTTTCGCATAAGCCATTATCTCAACACTTGGATTTTCTTGAATGGATTTCAAAGAATAACCGGATAAAGTGGATACCGTTCGCATGTTCTCTTTGAAATAGTTTTTACCATTTCTAACCATTCCCAAATAACCGTGCGATTTTGGTAAACCAGAACAGCTTTCCAATTCACTTGAAGTCAAATAAGAAAAACGGGTTTGTGTATAGGCTGTTGCCTCAATGACACCTTTTGGAAGATTTGGATAAGCTGCATAAGCTTGTTGACATGCCGAATTAAAGATCGCATCTTGAGAAAAAACAAAAGAGCTTGCAAAGGCAAAAAGCAGTAGTAGCGTATTTTTCATGCTGTATAGTTTGCTCTAAAATTAGCGAAAACAAATAGCATCTTGCAACATTATAATCTACAAAAATGATTTAGTAATTTGATTTTTAACAACTTGAAATGCAATCCGCCTCATTGATGGAAAATATGTATCCAAATAATGCGTGACATCCTAAAATTGAAAAACATTAAAAGGAACAACAAACCGAATAAAGCAATGAAAAGCACGGTTAAAGAAACAAATTTGAAAATGAGTAAAAATAGCAGGAGCATTTCTAAAATTGCCAATCCATAACTGACATACATTGCTCCTACAAAATATCCTGATTCTCTCGCAAAACGATAAGCACAATGACTGCAATATTCATTCATCTTTGGCACTTGGAATTGTATGATTGAGCCCTTCGATTCGAAAATTTTACCTTCACCACATTTAGGACAACATCCTTTTATGATTCCATTCAATATCATCGCTTTGTTTTAACAACAAAAATAAATCATTCAATTTGAAAGGAAGTACTACAATTCTGACTTATATTTATCTTATTCAGACTTTAACAGTTGACAATCGATGAAAATACCAATACTTCCAATAAGTGCTTTTGAAGAAAACGGACAAACCAAGGCGGTGTATGTCAACAATTTTCAAGATCATCTTGAAAAGCACCACAAAGACATTTTAAAACCTCACGCACACGATTTTTTCATTTGTGTGCTTTTCACAGCTGGTTTTGGAACTCATACAATTGATTTCAACAGTTATCCTATACATCCTGGTGCTTTGTTCTTTATGCAACCAAAACACGTGCATGAATGGACTTTCGATTCAGCCGTTGAGGGTTGGATTTTTTTCCATTCAGAAACTTTTTACCACACGCATCAAATGAATAATCGCATTCATGAATGGCCTTTTTATCAATCTACCAGCACCTATCCATACATTCAACTCTCGGAAGATGCATTCGCTTCACTTAGTAAGAACTTCAAAGAAATGTATCATGAATATTCAGACTTGTCTGCTTATAGTTACAACAAAATTGCGGCTTTACAACAACTCATTTATATTGACGCAGCAAGGGAATACTTGAAAAAGTATGCTGTGAAACAAAGTATTTCAAAACGATTCGTTCAAACCTATTTGGCATTTGAACAGTTGATTGAAACCCATTATCTTCAAGAAAAATCACCCTCTTTTTATGCTGAAAAATTGGCTGTCAGTACAAAACACCTTCATCGAATTTGTAGTGCAATCAATGGGTCGAATCCAACAAAAGTAATTGCTGAGCGTGTTATTTTAGAAGCCAAACGAATGATGGTTGTTTCGAATCTTCAACTACAAGAAATCGCGAATGAATTAGGTTTTGAAAGTTACCCTTATTTTAATCGTTTTTTTAAGAAATACTGTGGTTTTCCACCAAGAAGTTTTGTCATTAACAACCGTTAAGACAACTTATCGCTTAAGATTTTCATCTCGATTACCGGAGAAATTTTTTCGTACAGTATGTTGTGTACTGCCTCCAGAATTGGCATTTCAACTTGGAACTTTTTATTGATTTCATGCAAACATTTGGTGGCATAATACCCTTCAGCAATCATTTCCATTTCCAATTGAGCTGTTTTCACTGAATAACCCTTTCCGATCATGTATCCAAAGGTTCTATTGCGAGAGAATTTGGAATAAGCTGTCACCAACAAATCACCCAAATATGCACTAGATTTCACATCGCGGTGAATGGGATTCAATTCATCAATAAAATTCTCAATTTCTTGAATGGCGTTGGAAATCAATACCGCTTGAAAATTATCTCCGTAGCCCAAACCTGAACAAATCCCTGAAGCGAGTGCATATACGTTTTTCAAAACAGCTGAAAATTCTGTTCCAAACAAGTCATCTGAAATAGTGGTCTTGATGTAACGGCATGCGAGTAAATTTGCCATTGTTTGTGCGATGCCCTCATGTTGACAAGCTATCGTTAAATAAGACAAACGCTCTAGTGCTACTTCTTCAGCATGACAAGGTCCACTGATGATCCCAATATCTTTGTACGGAGTGCCAAAAGTTTTGTGAAAAAAGCGAGCTGGAATGGCATTGTATTCTGGAACAATTCCTTTTACAGCAGAAAAAACAATTTTTCCTTTGAACAAATCCGGTGTTGTATTTTCAAACAATTTCACCAAAAAAGCTGAAGGTGTTGCAATGATTAACACATCCGAAGCTTTGATGACAGCTTCCAAATCAGAAGAAATATTGATTTTATTCAAGTCAAATTCTACGGATTGTAAGTACGTTGGATTGTGTTTATAGGTCAACACGTGCTGAACGGCAGTTTCATTGCGCATGAACCAATTGACAGTCGTCAAATTGTTACACAAGATTTTCACTAGCGCAGTAGCCCAACTACCACCGCCAATGACACCAACCGTTTTCATGCGTTTTTTCATCTTTCTTTGACAAATGTAAGCATAAAAAATACTCGTTCAACTTTGAAAAGTTAGGGAACTGAAAGTGAAATAAATACACGAATTTGAAAACTCCTTCTGATTGAAAAACAATAAAAAATTGCACGAGAATGAATCACTTCGTCCAAATCTAAGCTAAGTTCGGGTTAAAACTTCTATCTTTGCATTCCAAAATCTACGTTATGTCAGAAACTTCTCGCATTTCTACGAACAAAGCTCCAAAACCTGTTGGTTTGTATCCACATGCTCGCAAAGTGGGTAATTTATTGTTTTTATCAGGTGTTGGTCCACGCACAGCGGGTTCAGATGATACCGATTCAGCTGTTCCAGGTTTAAAATTGGATAAAAATGGCAATTTCATTGAATTCGATTTTGAAGCACAATGTAGAAGTGTATTTGACAACGTTCGCATTATTTTGGAAGAATCTGGATCTAGCTGGGATCAATTGGTGGATGTAACGGTTTTCTTGGTCAACATGAAACGTGATTTCCATACTTACAATCGCATTTATGCGGAGTATTTCAAAGACAACTTACCTTGCAGAACTACTTGTGAAATCAATTCACTTCCTACACCAATCGCTATTGAATTAAAATGCATCGCAACAATTGAAGAATAATTATGATTACTTATTTAATTAAAACCGTACTTACTTTAGGCCTTCTGATTTTAACAGTCATGTCGTTTGGAAATGGCTATTGGGGTTGGGGAATTACCTTGATTTTCCCTACTATTTTAGTTGGAATCACCTTCATTTACAATGAAAATTTAGCGTTTGCATTGAATCACATGCGAACTGGTAACCAAGAAAAAGCTGCAAAAGCAATCAATCGCATTACACATCCACAATTTTTACCAAAACGCCAACATGCTTATGTAATCTATATGCAAGCTTTGTTGAATGCGCAAACAATTAGTCCTTCTCAAGCAGAAGCATTGTTGCGAAAAGCAATTGGAATGGGATTGAAACGCGGTCATGACAAAGCAATGTCTCGCATGCATTTAGCTGGTATTTGTGTTCAAACAGGTCGCAGACAAGAAGCTGTTCAATTATTAGCAGAAGCTAAGAAAATGGATGATAGCGGGATGTTGAAAGATCAAATTAAAATGATGCAAAGTCAGCTTCAAAACGCTCCTTCAAAAAATCAAATGCGCATGGCGCAAATGATGGGTGGACGTAAGAAAACGCCACGTATGCGTTAAGCATGAAGTTATTCGGTTCATTTCCAGAAAACTACGAACTCATTGATGCAGGTGGCGGTCGAAAACTCGAACGCTGGGGTGAAATCATTACGATTCGTCCTGAACATCAAGCCTATTTTAAACCAGGTCTTTCTGATGCAGATTGGAAACGAATGGCTCATTGGGTGTTTCAGCCAACAAAAGAAGGCTCCTTAAATGGAACATGGAAATCGCTAAAGGAAAACAGCCCTAAAAAATGGCAAGTCCGCATGGGTGAAGCCGTGTTTAATCTGGAAATCACCAGCAACAAACACATCGGTTTATTTCCTGAACAACACATCAATTGGAAATTCATATCCTCCTTTTTAAACCCTGAAAAACGTTTTTTAAATGCATTCGCATACACTGGTGCTGCTTCCATTTATGGAAAATTGACTGGTGCAGAAGTTTTGCATTGCGATAGCATCAGAGGTATGTTGGATTGGGGTCGATTGAACATGGAATCTTCGAATGTTTTTGAAATCAAATGGGTATTGGAAGATGCGTTGAAATTCATTCAACGTGAACAAAAACGCGGAAACTCGTTTGATTTAATACAAATGGATCCTCCAGCTTGGGGCCTTGGTGCAAAGGGCGAAAAATGGAAATTAGAAGAGTTGATTGCTCCTTTAATTGAAGCGTGCTTAAGTTGTTTGAATCCCAAAGGTGTATTGATTTTGAACACCTATTCTCCTAAATTGGATGAAGCTAAAACAAAGCAAATTTTAGCTCAGTTTAAATCGTCCATTTTTTCTAGCGAGTGCAATGAATTATGGTTGACCAGCACAACAGGAAAACACTTGTATTATGGTGTTTTGACTCGTCTAACAAAAGCATAGATTACCTTCTACTATTTTTATTTTTATCCATTTTTCGTCGCTCTTCCAACCAAGAACTTTTCTTTTGCTGTTGCTTTGGATACTTCGTTTCAGATTGAGGCCCCAATAATTTTTCAATCAATTCAGGTTGATTGGCTTTTTTCAAGCGGTCCTTGATCCATTGATGATTCTCCCGTTTGTAATAAAAGAAGAAACGGTTTTGATTTTTCTTTTCTTCCGGTGTTTTAGCAGTGGCAATTGGCTTTAAAGTATACGGATGCACACCTGTGTAGTAAATAACCTCAGCAACTGTCATCGGAGTTGGCGTGAAATCTTGTACTTGTTCCAATTGGAAACCCATTTCCTTTGTTTCTGCTGCCAAATTTGCCATATCAGCTTCTTCACACCCCGGATGTGATGAAATGAAATACGGAATCAAGGGTTGATTTAAATTGTGTTTACGTGAAAGGCGATCGTATTTTTCTTTGAATTTGTGGAAATACTTGAACGAAGGTTTTCGCATCACGCGAAGTGTCGCATCAGAAGTGTGTTCTGGAGCCACTTTCAAACGACCACTGACATGTCGGGTAATTAATTGCTCAATGTATTCATCGTGATTGCCATCTTCGTTGTTTTTATTGAAATCATCCACCAATAAATCATAACGAACACCAGAACCCACAAATGCTTTCTTGATTTTTGGATGCGCATCAATCTTGCGATACAAGGTTGTCATTGCCTTGTGAGAAGTATCCAAATTATTGCAAATTACCGGATGGATACAACTTGGACTGGAACAACGCTCACAAATAGCTTCGTCCTTCCCTTTCATGCGATACATGTTAGCAGATGGTCCACCAATATCGGATAAATAGCCTTTAAAATCTGGATGCTGTACCAATTCATCGATCTCTTTTAGGATGCTGTTTTCACTTCTTGAAGCAATGAATTTTCCTTGATGAGCTGATATCGTACAGAAACTACAACCTCCAAAACAACCTCGGTGCATGTTGACCGAAAACTTGATCATTTCGTAAGCTGGAATAGCTCCTCTTTTTTTGTATTTTGGATGTGGTAAACGCGTGTAAGGCAAATCAAACGATTGGTCCATTTCTTTTTCAGTCATGGTGCGATAAGGCGGATTGATCACCAATACTTTGTCGCCTACTTGTTGCGTAATCCGATTTGCATTCAATTTATTGGATTCAACTTCAACTACTTTAAAATTAGCAGCATAGGCCAACTTGTCTTTTAAACATGTTTCATGACTTGCTAAAGCGACTGTTTCCCAGTTTTTATTTTTTGGTAATTCCTTTTCAGCATCTTGTAAAAACGCAATCTGATTGATTGTTGTAAGATTGGAAAAAGGAACGCCTTTTTTAACCAAGCGCAATAAATCACGTAGCGGTTGTTCACCCATTCCGTAAACCAATAAATCGGCCTTCGAATCTACAAGAATGGAAGGCAATAATTGATCTTTCCAATAATCATAATGACTCACACGACGCAACGAAGCTTCGATACCACCAATCAAAACAGGTACATCGGGATACAATTCTTTCAGAATATTCGTATAAACAGTAGTTGCATAATCCGGTCTGAAACCCGCTTCACCACCTGGAGTATAGGCATCTGTTGAACGCAAACGTTTTCCAGCAGTGTAATGATTGACCATGGAATCCATGCAGCCTGCCGTAACACCAAAAAAGTACTTTGGTTTCCCCAATTTCTTGAAATCACGTAAATCATCTCGCCAATTCGGCTGAGCTATGATGCCGATTTTAAATCCCTCGCTTTCAATGATTCGACCGATAACAGCCGTACCAAAAGCAGGATGATCCACATAAGCATCACCAGAAATGAGAATTACATCCAGTTCATCCCATCCTCTTTTCTCTACTTCTTTAGCTGTTATTGGTAGCCAATCTGTAATTGGTCGCTCGTTCATCATAACAACAAAGGTAGTGAATTTGCATTTCTAAAATAGAATACAACAAAGCATCATAAGTTTAAAAATGTTCGAAAAAATAGTTATATTTCAAAAAAATTAACCATGAAACAACTTTACTTAATCATCCTTTTAATAATTTCATCTAAAACCTTTGGTCAAAATGATCTTATTCTTAAATTTCGACCTGAACTTATCGAATTTTTAATTACAGAAGATTTTACCAAAAAAGAGTATACTTTTGAAGAATTACTAAATGATGAAGGTGATAAAATTTTTAATGACTTTTATACTTCATCAAATCTCAGCAAATTATTATCAAAAAAACAAACTGTATTTAAAGTTTTTGAAAATATTAGTTGGAAAGATAGCCTTTCAATTACACGTTTTGGCGATACAATAACTTTACCTCCATTCTGGTCGTGTTTTGTATTAGAACAATCAGGAAATCTTGAACTAGAAAAAATACGTGTACTTTTAATCCATTCAAATTTATTTCAATATGTAGAGTATTCTTTTAATTCACTTGAAATGACTCCCCCTAATGATGAGTTTTACACCCAACAATATTCTTTAAATTTTAACCCATCAATACCAGAAGCTTCCATTAACATCGAGGAGGCATGGGAAATGGAAACAGGTAAACCATATATTAAAATTTCAGTTTTGGATAGTGGAATTGACACTTTACATCCTGATTTGAATGTACTTTATGGTGCAAATTATCATAGATCAGTGAGTACTATAACCGGAGAACCAATCGAAAATTGGGGGGCTTCTGGAGGAAGACATGGTGTTCCAGTAGCTGGAATTATAGCTGGCAAAAGAGATAATACGATTGGAGTATCTGGCATTGCAGGAGGTTCAGATTCAACTGCTGGTGTATCACTAATTGATCAAAAGCTAATTTTTGATGGAGATGGAAGCCCAGCTCATTATCGTATGGCAGCAGTTGTTGATGCTGCAAGATCTGTTGGAACATATTGGAATTACGGTAACACTTATTCTTATTCAGACGATAGTGGAGAAGATCAACTTTATTTTACAAATGCTCCTGGTTTTGGGGTTCATGCTCAAAACCATAGCTATATCATATATACGAATTTACCTATTAATATCATTGAAGGTAAAGATATTGGAGATCCAAATATTGAAATAGATCAGCCTTGTCAAATTTGTAGAGAAGCTTTATTATTTTCTCTAAAAAGTGGAGTAATAAATGTAGTTGCGCGAGGAAATTCAGGAATTGCTGCTCCAAACCCTGACGGTTCTCAAGACTTAGGTTATGTAGCGAATTTTTTTCCTCAAAACATGCCTGATAATTGGATCATTTCTGTAGGCGCTTCTGGATATGATGGTACAACTTTAACTCAGGGTGTGAACCAAGGTTATTGGGATGCTACAGGTAGTGGTATGCAATCATTAAGAGGTGGAAACATGGATATAATTGCACCAGGATCAGATTCTATCGTTTATACAAGCTACATTCAAAATGGTAATTATGGTTATCGCTGGTTCAATGGTACATCGGCTGCAGCGCCCCATGCAACAGGAGTAGTAGGACTGTTGTTAAGTCATTATAACAGGGAATGTTATCACAATCAAAATCTAACAATTGAAGATATTGAATACATTCTAGAAGAATCTGCAACTGATATATCAACCCCAGGTTACGATTATAATACTGCAAATGGCAGACTTAATGCAGGAAAAGCCATGCAAATGGTAGACTATCCAAAAAAACAATTTGTGCATCCAACAGAAATAGTTAACACTACTTTAGTTGAACGTGACACCATCGCTTTGCATTACAAAAAAGCAATAAGCAACGATAGTTGGGGTCCAATCTCTAGTAGTTTTGCTCCGAGACAAAATAAGTATTATCAAGTAGAACGATTGAAATACCAAACTACGTATGATTACAGTGATTTTATTTTACCATCAACTGAAATCATCGCAACCTATCCATTACCTAGCCGTTGTAATTCTTTGAATTTAATTAATGATACATTCAACAACCCTTCTCCTGGTTGGATTTACGATGTTTTTGAAATTGATCCACATTTAGAAATAGTACAAAATGACACCATCAATCATTTAGTTACAACACAAGGCTACTATTACCATTTTATTAATACTTATTTTGATATCAATGATTTTACTTTTACAAATGATCTGATTGATTACTGGTATCCCGTCAACCCTCAAACTACACAACCCAAAATGCCTGTTAGTATTTATCTTTCAGATACTACTTTACTGGATATATGGGGGTCAAATATTCCTTGTGATTCCATAAACCTACTTTATGACAGTACATATCTAGCACCTACCTTAAATTATAATCAACAGATAGCTGAACAAATTGTCATCTACCCTAATCCTTCTACTGGAGAATTAAAAATGTATTTCCCATCCGCTGAAAAACGGACCATTTCGGTTCACAATACCTTAGGTGAAGAAGTAGCTGTCAGTAGCTGTGAAACAAAAATCCATCAACTCAACCTCACCTTTTTACCTGCGGGTACGTTTATTATAACTGTGGGTAATGAACAAAGTCAAAAACGCATTAAATGGGTCAAATTATGAAATGTTTACTAGTATTATTTCTGTGTGTATCAAAACTGGCCAGCTACGCACAAACGTGGAATACTTATGCTACACAAGCAAACTGGGGCTTTTACACTGTTGGAAAAACACAATTCAAGATTGATCCTTACCGCAATGATCTTTGGATAGCACATTGGCAGTTTACCCCAACGCATTGTTTCCATTTAGCAACTGGCGAAAGGGATAGTGTTAATTCTGAAACACTCTGTAATGATGAATGTACAAAAGATCTTGCTTTTACCCCTACCAACCGCTACATCATGTATGAATTTACAGGCTTGTATGATATCAATACAGATTATTCGGTTACCAATGAAATCAATTTATCTTTTGTAGATCGGATTTCATCCAATGAAGATACGGTGTATATCATTAGCGAAACAAACTCCAATTATTACAAGTTCACTGAAAACCAAACACAATTGATGAATAATGGATTTGATAGAATAGTTGCTAAAGGTCCTTGGTTTTATCCTTCATTCAGCTTAAATAGTTCACTTTCCAAATATACTGGTGGTGGCTTTACAGGTTATGAATTATTTACATCTGTTGATTCAGACTATACCTGTGGTCTCTTCAACGACATCAAATTTTCACCCCATTCTGATAGTTTGTATGTGTCATGTGCATCAGGAATCAACATTGCTTATGCCTATGATTTCATTTACAACATCAACCCAAGTAATACGGTAAATATGCCAACTGCCAATGTACTGGAATTTGAGTTTGATAAAGAAAACAATATTTGGGCACTTTTTGCAGATGGAAACAACAGTCCGTACGCTTTTGCAAAACTGGAGGGCAACACTTGGACAAACTACTTTGATGCAACCAATTGCCCAGTAGATTTTTCAAAATTCAAAGGCTTTGAAATAGATACCAACGGGGTAATTTGGGTGCTCGAACGAAATTACTTACACACCTTAAGCTTTGGAAATAATCCGGTGTGGTTGAATACAAAAGAACTAAACAAAAATGCCATTTCGCTTTTCCCAAACCCTGTAAATGATCATTTCAGTATTTCTATCGATACAAAAAACACTCTTGAAGTCCAATTATTGACACTTTCGGGCGCCTTAGTAAAAACTGCTTTTGCAAAGTCCGATGAACCAATCAGCATTGATGAATTACCAAAAGGTTGTTATCTTGTTAAGGTAAAATACGATGGAAAAGAATACATGGAGAAAGTAATTAAAGAGTAACAGAAGCTGGATGAATCTTTCGAGTAGGACTGAGTGGTAATTCTAAAATCATTCAACAAAAAACTTGCATCGAACTCACATTAAAAAGTTTGGATAAAAAGCTTAACTTTAACGGTGATGAAAAACTGGAAGTACATCTACATGATTGTGTTCATTGGGTTCACCATTGGCTGTACTACTACTTTAAAAAAAAGAGTACAACACCAAGAAGCCAAGCCAAATCTGATTCATCCACTTTATTTCCAAGAAGAGTTAGCCAGTTTTATCAATTTTCCTTTTTGGTTCAATGATTCCATTGTCAAGGCAAACAACATTGAAAGCATTCAACAGGTCATTTTCACCAGTACACATGAAGATGATTTAGAAGAAAACACGCCGTTTCCAAAGAAAACCATCCGTTATACTTTCGACAAAAAAGGTTATTTGATTCACATTCAATACACAGACTATTCTGAAGGGATCATTATTTCACATCAATCGTATCAAATCATTGGAACGAAATATCCTTATTACACCGCTGCTATTCGTTTGGACAATACCTTGGGAGTAGAAAACAGCAGTTATTTGGTTGTGCCCTATAAACGAAAGAAAAACGTTTTGCAATTCAACAATCACGCGAAAAAAGAACGCATCCATTTCATTCAAAAGAAACGTTTTTGGGGACCTTTATCTGTAGATTCAATCGCAAAACCAAAACCCACCGATTGGATTGTTCTAGGAACACCTTACAAACCTGAAAAAAGATTCAAGGTGAAGAACACCGTAAAGGAATCCGATGTTACAACTTATACTTATTTAAACAACAATTTCCCTTCTGAAATTATCTCTGGAGAATATCCTTTTACCAAAAAACGAACGTTTAACTACTCTAATAAAGGACGGTTTTTAGGTTTTGTTGATTCTACATTCATCGATATCGAATTCATCACTCGATCCACTACTCGACTCAATTACAACCAGAAAGGTTTGCCTGTAAACATCACAAAAATAAAAGGCCATGCAACAGGTCAAAAAGTGTACATTACCAAAGAAGTAATCAGTTATACGACATTTGAGTAAAGCACTGAATGAATCGTCATATCAACTATATTTGTAACATTAATTCACACAACCATTTTATTGGTTGAACTTTTATTTTTAACCGGACCCCATGAAAAAGGCTCTTCTTCTTTTGGTTGGTTTGTTGGCGCAACTTTTTGTGTTTGGACAAATTGAAACTACTACCATCAATGGTAAAACGTATTATGTGTATCCATTTCAGCAGGAAGTGCGTTCAAATGAGCGTTTCTACTATCAATTTGCTGATCGAAAAGAAGTGCTCAAAAGAGATGACAAAAATCGCAAAGTGGTCAATGTTACTTATGAGGAATTGACAAAAGCTGATAAACAGTATTCTGATTTTGGTAAATTTTCAAAAAAGGATCAAAAGCGCATGCTAGAGATGCTTCAAAACGATTATTCGACGATGTCAGAATTTGAAAACTCGCTTTTGATAGACATCACACCCGCTTTAGAGGCACTTCCAGATGGAGAATACGTTCAATTTTTTAGAGATTTACCATTTATCGAAAACAAGACCGTCCGCTACAAAAATGATGTCGTTGCAGGATTTTTCACTATCAAAAACAACAGTTTATCTGGAAATTCAACTTGGTTTCATCCTGATGGAAAAATAGCACGAACTGGAGAATACCAAAATGGTATGAAACAAAATACCTGGAAACAGTTTAACTACCAAGAAAATTACATTGAATCAGACTACAGTGAATCTGATAGTTATGTGGACGTGATGAAAAAAATGGTTTTCGATACAACCAAAACAACCATGCAGTTTAAAAACGGCGTAAGAAACGGTTTGTATACCACATACATCAATCAGCAATTGATTAGAAGTGGTGAATACACGAATGATGTTGAATCTGGTAACTGGAAGACATACGTTTTAAAAGAAGTCAAAAAACAAAACGAAAAAGGAGAATGGATCACTTATTCTGAAAACAACGAATACATTCTTTTTGAAAACTATACCTATCGTTCAGATAAGCAACGTGGAAAAGGCTTGATGTTTAGAAGTGAAGTTATTCATCCAGAATTTAGATATGGCTACAATAAAGACTTGTTTTTTGAAGATACACTTTTCAGGTATTACAATTATAATGGGTTCCCCAATTTTAGATACAATTACTCGTTTACCGAGAAAACAGATGACATGGAATTGCCAGAAGAGTTTTATGAAAGCTATGAAGGTGGTGAAATGATTGAAGGTTACATGGATGATTATGATATGGGGCCTTTTATGGGTAATGTAGAAGATTCTACCTATTCTCATTATGACCAATACGAATCCATTGAAGGAAAAAATTACCGTGTCAACCACCTCATTGATTCCCTTGGTTATTTGTATAAATACGAAGGTGTTTATGAAAGTTATTACCAAAATGGCCAATTAAAATTCCGATTTGAAATCATTGATGGAAAATTGCAAGAAGAAACTCCTGTTTATTGGGACAATGGAAAAATAGCCAATGAAGTGGTCTTTGTTGCTGATTCAAATCGCTACGAACAACGTTTCTATGATTTTTATGGGAAGAATTACTTGACCATTAAGTATGACACCAAAGGTTTCGTGATCAAAGAAAAAGAAGAGTTTTTAGATGAATCAGTTGAAATTAAAGGAAGAACCTACCAGAAAAACTATGGGAAACCGAATTTCAATTATGAAGCTTACCAACTATTGAAAAAAGGAGTCACAGAAAAAACCTTAGTGATAGAAAAATTGTGGAAAGAAGATTCTACCGTTGCTAGTGCTGCATATTTTGATCCTACTACCAAGATCTTGGAATTGGAAGAAAAAAACTTTGCAGGGGAAACGTATTTAAAATCAGAAACCATTTTTGCGGATGACTATGCTTCTTTGACCAGCACAAAAACCATTAACTACAAAAATGTTCAGTTTGATGTCGTATCTTCTGGTACCTATCAAGAGTTTTTTGGATACGATTTCAGATTCCCTAACACAAAAGATTCTACATCGCCCCAAACACGAGTGCTTTCATGGAATTATCAATATAAAATAGACAGCGATGTCGTACTGAAAGTAGGTGACAATCCATTTACAGGAACTTATCGTTCAACCATTGATGGACGTAAATTCAAAGTAAATGCCACTCCAAAAGCCATTTCAGTTGCTACCCCATCTCTTTCAAAAGATGAAAAAATCTACAAAAAAGACATCAAGCGCTTTAAAAAATCAAACGTGTCAAGTGACTTTGTGAAAGCCTATTTCCCTGAATATGGTGGAATGGATAATGTTTCTTTAGGTATCTATTCCCTGTTTGAATTTGACCGCAACATTCGTGGATATAACTCGAACAACTATTACTTGGATACGAACTTGTATGACAATAGGGATGATTTCTCTGAAATGGAATACATGGATGAAATGGAGTACTTGGATGAAATGCCAAGTAAACGAATGAAGAAAAACAAAC
>JADLGD010000040.1 GCA_020849495.1 Fluviicola sp. | reverse complement strand
TGCTTTGTATAATGCAGGTTTGATTTGAGTTTTCAGTTTATCAATATACCAATCATAAATTCCCGCATTTTCAGTTCTGAAATTTGGATTGTTTTTGTCAATCTCTGCCCACTTATGATTTTTAAAATAATCTGCCATTTCTTTCTTTCCTCGCACTTTCAAAAAGAAAAGTGGGTGAAAATTAAAAAGCATAAAATGAACAGCAATCGCAACCGCCCAAGTGTCGGTGTTTAAATCAACTTTTATGATTGGGGAATTACTGTTAAGTAACTGCTCTTGTATTTCGGGTGCAAGCCATTCGCCTGGCTTGCCGAAGGTTTCTGGATTGTCGTTAATTGCTCCACCCTCGTAATCAATCAAGCAAAGTTTTCCGTCTTTTTCGTTTACAAAAAAGTTTTTGGGATTTAGGTCGGCATAAATAAATTTCATTTGTTCCAAATGAAAAAATGCCTCAACTAAATCGTAAGCCATTTTTAACCTATGGTCAACAGGCAAATTGTAAAAGTTATTTCTTAGTTGTTTTCTCTTGTCTAAATTCTCTTCGTTGAAAATTTGACCGAACAACATCCAATCGGTTTTCGGAAGAAGATTAGCTGAATAGCCCAAAGCTTTTTTACCGTTTAAAACTCCTTCATAGCTGAATTGGGGCAAAGCTCCCAAAGCATTTACTTGTTGTATCTGCTTTTCATTTTTTTGTTTTAAATAATCATTGTGTTTAATGATTTGTTCTTGTAATTTTTGAATAGTGTCAAAACCTCTTTTAGCACTTCCCGAACCGTCATCAATGAAAATTTTTAAAACTTGACTTTGAGAAATGGTTGTTCCATTGATAGAATTACAAAAATAAACTTCGCCAAATGCTCCGCTATCAAAAGGATTTTCGTCAATCTCAATTGATTTTACGGAACTAAATTCAGGATTTAGCTCTGATGTTTTATATTGTATTACCGATATTACTTTCATCTTTGTTTAGCCAATTGATTTTATTTTGATAATTCAACATTTCTGTTGTTATCAAAATACCTATTGTTGCATCATCATCAAATGTTGGTTTTAATTCTTCCAAATAAAGATTTATTGTTTGCTCAACACTTTCTTTATTGTATAGCAGATTGTTTTTAAAAAAATGTTTGAGATATTCAAAAAACTTCAACATAGTTGATTCATAACGAACCCAAACACCTTTGTCATTTTTACCCGCTTTTAGCTGGTCTTCGGAATATATTCCGTCTGTGCAAATCATAAAAATATCGCCAACGGATTTATCTTTTACAATTTCAAAAACAGTTGGAACACATTCAGAGAAATCATCGCTATTAGAAATTAGGCGATATAACGCTTCTTTTCCTCCTTCGGGAACTGTATGCGGATTTAAGTAGTTTACTGCATTCCACGGAAACAAATACGCATCGGGAAACTCGTTAAAATTCCCACGAATGTGCCAAATAGCACCATTTCCAACATAAGCGACTGTTATTTTTTCATCTGTTTCAAATACAGTTATTGCCGTTGTTCCGAATAAGTTTTGCTCGTTTTTATCTTCTTCACTTATGTTTTCGTTTGCAAAAGCAATGATTTTTTCTTTTGCTTGTTTAAACGCTTCAATAAGATTGGGTCTATGATTTTTTCCTTCACGACTGTTTAATTCGCTTGCTTGTGTTTTGAAAAAATCAATAACTCTTTCAGAAGAATGTTTTGCATATTTGAATGTGCCTAAACCGTCTGCAACAAACATTGCATTAAAATTTTCACATTCAAAATCGCCATTGCAATCTTGATTTTCTGACTTCTGTGTGATAGTCGCTGTTACAATAACTGATTTGTTGTAAACTTCATCTATTTCTAATGTATTGTCTGACAAATTGGGCATAACATTTTTGTTTTGTTTTCATCTGATCTGGGTTTCTTGGCTGACATTGAACTAATAAAAAACTGTCTTAAATCAGTTTCTGCTCGTTCTGTGTATAATGTTTTATACAAATTACTTGCGCTAGCGATGTCTGAAAGGACAGTTTTTGCTTCAATTGTTTCAGTTTCACCAATTTTTGTTGTTTTAGTCACTAACGCACTGCAAACTATCATTTTATTACATTGTCTAATTTTGTCCGCTACATTCTTTGTATTATCAGGTGATTGGCAAAGACCATCCGATAAAACAATAATTCGAACATCGTGCGAAATACTAGATGCTTCAGGCTGTTTTAAAAATTCTACTGCTAATTTTTCAGCCTCTTTTAAAGCACCACCAATAAAAGTTCCGCCACCGTGTCCGTTCATCGGATTGTAGTCGCCAAAATCGTCAATTTTTGCAAGTTCTGTAATTGGTGTATGTACCTTTGCATTGTTGTCAAACGTGATTACAGCAAATGAAAAATTATTTGCAATTGAACTGTTTTTAAAATAGCCCAAAAATTCTCTGACCGCTCTATTTACACTGTCAGCCAAAGAAATGTTTCCGTCTCCGATAGCCTGCATAGAGCCACTACCGTCTAAAACTAAAATTCCAAGTTGATGGAAAGTTCTGCTTTCGGTTACTTCACCGATGTCCTCGATTTGTGTCATATTGATTATTTATTTGGTTTTAAAGATAAATGTTCTCTTTGTGCGTTGGCAAAAAATGGCTCTTTTGGTTTTGTGAAGGGTCGGCTTGTGTGTCGGGAAAAACCAAATGTGCCATTTGTGCTGCTGGCTAAAATTGTTTTTAAAAAATGTGCGGTGGGTAAAAATAAAAATACAGAAGCGTTGGCTTTTGGGTCGGCTGTCTGATGGTTCA
>JADLGD010000039.1 GCA_020849495.1 Fluviicola sp. | reverse complement strand
TCTCTTTCATAGCTTCGATAGCAACTTTTGCTTTAAACGAAGCACTAAACTTTCTTCTTTCTCTTTTCATATACAACTGTTAAATTTACACTTTAATCAGCTGTCTTAAATTTGGGGGGAATTATAGTTAAAGTCAAAAACATATTTAGTACCAGGTATGACGTTGTTTTTTTGTTTCAATGAAGGCTCAAAATCCTAAAACATTATCTTTATTAAGTTTAAAGTTTGTTTAAAAAAAACTTCGATGAATAAATTCTTAATTCTTGCATTATTGATATCGACTTATTCATTTGGTTTTGAAGTGAAAAACATGTCGAATATAGATTCAACTTCAGTCAATGCATTTGTTTCTTTTCTAAAAAAAAATAAATCAAGTTTTTTTAAACTTGATGAAAATGAATTAATAACAATATATGATTGTTGGAATAAAAATATTGTAATAGAATTAAGAACTGATGCTTTACCAGATATAGAGGTGATAGATAGTGTTTTTTGTTTTGAGTTGACAAACAAAAAATCATTGAACTTAGTAAAAGGAATAGTTTTAAATGGAAAAGTCTATTTGAATTCCAAAGATTTTAGTTTGTATATATATGAAGATTTCTATAATTCAGATAAAGTTGAAAGCTTCAATAAAATAAAATCTACAAATAAAAAATTCAAAAAATACAGTATTAATCCTGATGGTGTAATTACATCAAATGGAAAAGATATTGGAGAAATTAAATATTCCTATTTAGTCAAAAATGAAAGTTTTCCAGAATGGAGTAATTTTTATAAAAATGACTTTTACTATTTTTCAAGTCAAACTGAAATAATTCCAATTTATGAACTCTATTTTAAGTGTAATAAGAAATTTGATAAATCATTAAATGACAATTCTGATGTTGATTATTTTTCAGTTGAGTATTATTACATTACGTACGATTTCAAAATAATAGAGCATGGTGTTAAATCAGGTCAAATTCACAAAATCATTGGTAATGAAGCTAATTAATTAGTGTGCCATTATTCAACCTTATTATGGAAATTTCAAATAAAACAGGGCGAATATTTGTGATTTGGATGTCATCAGCTTTTTTAGGGATAATAATCTATATTTTATGGAAAACTCCAAATCCGCCTTATTGGATTTTACTTATACCTTTTGCACAAATAATGTTGTTTTACAAAAAGGTAAATTGTTCAGGTAATGAAATAATATTATCCTATCCTTTTAGATTCATCTTCAGAAAAATAATAATTCGCAATGAAGACATTCTTAAAGTGAGGTTTATAGCTTATGGTTTAGGCGCGAATAGCAATGCTCAAATAAGTGTTATTCACAAACGATTTCCATTTTATTTTGAGTTTCGACCTACAGATAAGGATGATTCTTTTAATTTTTTTAAGTGGACCATCAACAATTCTAGTTACAAAACGTCATCTTCAGAGCAGCAAGAGAGATATATTACTCAGAGATTGGATGAGGAAGGTTTAGATTATAAAAACATTAGGTTTAAACACAAAAGTTCCAAAATTGCACCTAAATATTAGTGTATGATAAAAAAACATATCAAGCTCTTCTTATTTGTAATTATAGCTTTAAGTTTACTTTACTTTTTTATGACTATAGCATTCTTAGATACTGAAACTGTTTGCGCAAAAGTAAAAGAGGAAGGAGGTGTAAGAGGTAGTCCAGGTATAGTCTACGTTTATAAATATAAAGGTAAAACATACACCGGAGGATTTGGTGGTGAATCTGGGATTTGCTTGGAACTTGAATGTTATTTAAATAACGAATGCTTAGATGTTGAGGTTTCTACTTTGTTTCCATTCATGAGTAGAGTGAAAGTGACAAAATCAAAGTACAGCAAATAGCATTTAATTCTATGATTCACCTTTTTTCCCTACCTTCATCTTCGAACAAATAACACCCTTAACTGTTCTACAACTATGCAAACAGAACAAGTCATCCAGGTCAAACAACTCGCTAAGAAATTCGGGAATTTTGAAGCGGTGAAAGATGTTTCTTTTACAGTCAATAAAGGCGATGTGTTTGGTTTTTTAGGACCCAATGGTGCTGGGAAAAGTACCACCATTCGTTGTTTACTTTCCTTGATTACTCCGAATGCGGGGTCTATTGAGTTGTTTGGGAAATCCTTGGCGCAGGATCGATCTGCCATCCTGAAAAATGTTGGAAGTATCATCGAGAAACCAGATTTCTACAAATACTTGTCGGCTCAAAAGAACTTGGAAATCTTTGCTCGGATCTCAGGTGCAGATGTGAGCGCAAAAGAAATCGCTGAAATGCTTGATTTTGTTGGACTAGGCAATAGAGCCAAACACAAAGTGAAAGGTTTTTCTCATGGAATGAAACAACGCTTGGGAATTGCTCAAACCTTACTCCATAAACCAGAATTGATCATATTGGATGAGCCTACTACCGGTTTGGATCCACAAGGAATCATCGAAATTCGAAACTTGATCCTTCGTTTGAAAAACGAACAAAATAAAACCATCTTGCTTTCATCTCATCAGTTGTCTGAAATTGAGTTAATTGCCAATCGCATGGTGATCATCAATCAAGGAAGATCCATTGTAGAAGGTGAGGTGGGAAACTTGCTGCAAAGTGAGGAAACGGTTGTGAGTATTGAAGTGGATGATATCACGAAAGCGATGAACAGTTTGAGTCAACATTTTGCTGCTGCAAGCATCCAACAAATCACGAACAAACAATTGGAAATCGAGGTCAGAAAACAAGATATTCCTGCACTTTCAAAGTGTTTGGTTGAAGCCGGTGTTGGCATTGAAGCTTTGGAGCCGAAACGCAAATTGGAAGATTATTTCATTAAAACCATTCAGTCCTGATGTTACTTAAAAATACTTATAACGAATTCATCAAGATTGTATCAAAGCCTAGAAGTTACTTGGGATTTGGTGCATTGACCTTGTTGATCAGTATCATCATTTTTGCGATGAAAGCAGATGGTGAATCCATTGTTTCCTTTGTTACTGCAAGCTTTGAACAAACCCTTTCGTTCAACGGGAAATTGGTGAATGGAAACTTGATTGCGTTCATCATTTTACAAATGTTGGTGGTTCACATTCCGCTCTTAGTGGCTTTGGTGACTGGCGATTTAATTTCTGGTGAAGCGGCTATGGGAACAATCCGCATGTTGGCAAGTAAACCCATTTCACGCACCCAAATTGTCCTGTCAAAATTCATTGCTGGTGCCATTTATACTTTGCTCATTACAATCTGGTTGGGAGTTTTGTCCTTGCTAGTTTCACATTGGGTATTTGGTTCGGGTGATTTAATTGTACTGAACAGTGATGGCTTGGTTATTTTACCCGAAGCGGATATTTTGTGGCGCTTTGGTTTGGGTTTTTGTGTGGCGTATTTAGCTTTGATGACTGTTGCAACTTTATCCATTTGTTTATCCGCTTTTGCAGAAAATTCCATCGGACCAATTGTAGCAACAATGGCCATTATCATTGTGTTTACGATTATTGGAACCTTGGATGTGACTGTTTTTGATACTATAAAACCGTATCTATTCACCACTCACATGGCTTCCTGGCGCAGCTTTTTCGAAGATCCAATTCCGTATGATGACATCATTCAATCCATCATCGTTTTGATCGTGCACATTGTTGTATTGATTGCAATCACACTTTATAAGTTTAACAAGAAAGACATCACATCCTAATGAAAAACACACTTTTACTCAGCTTTTTATTCCTTGCTTTTGGGTCTTTTTCTCAAACGGCTCAATCTGTTTTAGATAAAATCAATAAGAAGTATGCTGAAATCAAAGATTATACGGTTGATGCTAAAGTCACAGCTGATATTCCCATGATCAAGATTTTGCCTTCCAATGTGAAGATTTACTTCAAGCAAAAAGACAAGTTCAAAATCGAATCAAAAGGGATTGTGATTTTACCCAAACAAGGTTTTACTGAATTGAATAATTTTCTGGCCAATAAATCGAAATACACAGCTGTTTTTGGTGATTCATTGGTGATTCGTACGGTACAAACACGCTTGATCAACATCATTCCAAACGAAAGCAATGGCGAAATCATTTTGGCAAAAATCTGGGTGGATCAAGAAAACATGGTCATCATGCGATCACAAATCACTACTCAAACCAATGGAACCGTCAAAATTGATTATACCTATGGCGATCAATTGAAAAAGGGATTACCAAGTGTCATGAAGTTTGAGATTGATGTAAAGAAGTTCAAAATGCCTAAAAGCGTCGCATCAGATATCAATAAATCATCGAAGGATCCTAAAAAAGAAAAAGAAAAGAAACGCACCAAAGGTACGATTACCATTACGCTGAGTAATTACAAAGTCAATACTGGTTTGAGTGATGCGGTGTTTAAGGAAAAAAAGAAATAAGGAACAACTTCCCATCTGTCAATAAAAGCAAATAGCTTGTTTATTGTAATCGTTAGCTCATCTTTTTTAGCTAACTTAGAAGTAAGTCGTAGCACTTTATAAATTAGTAAACACTTACTTGTATCAACATGAGCAAACTAACGATTGATAATTACTTAGATAATCATTACATCCATAGAAGTAATTGGTTAAGAGCAGCTGTTTTAGGCGCTAATGATGGAATCATTTCAATTTCAAGTTTAGCTATTGGCGTGGCTTCGGCAAGTGCAACTAGAGAGCCAATTTTGCTTGCAACCATTGCAGGACTTGTTGCTGGTGCATTATCAATGTCAGCAGGTGAATATGTTTCCGTTAGCTCACAAACAGATACGGAAAAGGCTGATATTCAAAGAGAAATCCAAGAATTGCAAGACATGCCTGAAGAAGAATTGCAAATTTTAGCTCAAATATATGAGAAGCGAGGTTTGAAAAAAGAAACGGCAATGCAGGTAGCGATCGAACTTACCGAAAAGGATGCACTGCAAGCACACATTAGAGATGAATTGGGAATCAATGAAATATCTCAAGCAAATCCTATGCAAGCAGCACTTGCTTCAGGAGCAGCATTTACGATTGGTGGTGTTTTACCGCTGCTAGTAATTCTTTTTGCACCAGTTAAAAGCATGGAATATTGGTTATACGGTTTTACCACCTTGTTTTTAATTATTCTTGGAACAACTGCTGCAAAAACGGGTGGTTCTAATATCAAAAAAGCAATTTTGCGAATCACCATTTGGGGTACAATTGCAATGGGACTTTCAGCTGGTGTGGGTTATTTGTTTGGGGTTAAAGTTTAACTTTTTTAGTTCCATTTTTTTTTTGAGCTCATGAATAGCCGATAGAAGCACTGAATATGCTGACTGAGGTTCTCAAAAAGCTGACTGAGGTTCTCGAAGTCAGCTCTCGAATTGTGGGCTGAGGCTCTCGAATTGTGGGCTGAGGTTCTCGAAGCCCACATTTAATTTCTCTTTTTTACACACATATCTTACCTTTGCGCCATGAAACAAAAAGTGGAGATACTTGCGCCTGCCAAAAACCTCTATCAAGGGATGATGGCAATCAATGCCGGAGCTGATGCCGTTTATATTGGTGCTCATTTGTTTGGTGCCAGAAGTAATGCAACAAATTCAGTTGAGGACATTGCAGAATTGGTCGAATATGCACACTTATTCAAAGCGAAAGTTTTCGTAGTGGTCAATACCATTCTTTATGAAAACGAATTGAAAGCGTGTGAACAGTTGATCCATGAATTGTATCGCATTGGTGTGGACGCATTGATTGTTCAAGACATGGCGATCATGGAAATGAACTTGCCGCCAATTGTCATTCATGCTAGTACACAAGCCAACAATCGCACACCAGAACACGTGAAGTTTTTATCAGATGCAGGAATGAAACGCGCTGTTTTAGCTCGTGAGTTGAACTTGGATCAAATTCGTGACATTCACAAAGCAACCGATATCGAATTGGAATTTTTTGTTTCAGGTGCTTTGTGTGTTTCGTTTAGTGGAAACTGTTACATGAGCGTAGCCAATGGTGAACGCAGTGCTAACAGAGGTTCTTGTGCGCAAAATTGCCGTTTACCCTACAACTTAATCGATGGAAATGGTACCACTTTATTGTCTGAATACCATTTGCTTTCCATCAAAGATTTGGATTTAAGTAACCAATTGCCGATGCTCATTGAAGCGGGAATTACTTCTTTCAAAATCGAAGGAAGATTGAAAGATTTGGTGTATGTAAAAAACAACGTTTCCCATTTACGTAGAAAACTCGATGCCTTTTTAGCGGATAATGATCGGTTTGAG
>JADLGD010000038.1 GCA_020849495.1 Fluviicola sp. | reverse complement strand
ACGAGTGTCTTGCGCATGAGTGCAACCTTCCCTTACATTTCTCCGGTTGTTTCATTACCGAGTGAACCACGCATTGAAATTATGGATGCTGGGTTGCGCGATAATTACGGCTTGGAAACCAGCTTGCGTTTTGTAAAAGCATTTAACGATTGGATTGCAGAAAACACCAGCGGAATTTTAATTATTCAAATACGCGACCGACATAAAAATGTTCCAATTGATGAAAATCCGAAACAAACATTGGGACAAGCGTTAACACGACCAATGGGTAGCTTTTACGGGCATTTGTTTGAAGTACAGGATTACAATCAGAATCAACAGATTCAAATGGCAGATTTATGGTGCAAATCACAAATTGATATTGTGGATTTACAATTAAGAAACGAATTGAACGACCGGATTTCATTGAGCTGGCACTTGACCAACAAAGAGAAAAAGAAAGTGTTTAATTCCATTAACCTTCCTGAAAATCAAGCTGCAATTCAGAAAATCGTTGATTTGTTGAAATAATCAACGTTCAAGACTGCTTTCAAAAAACTAACTTTTAATTTTTTATGATTTTCTTTGTCGCCATTCGTCCGTTCTGACGAATCGTTATAAAATACATACCCGCTGAAAATTCTGAAAGATCAACGAAGCTTGCATTTTCTTTATAACCTATCTCTTTACCAGTAAAATCATAAATTGTAATTGACATCGGCTCCAAACTATTTTTTGATGCAATGCTAACACGATTAGATGTTGGATTCGGAAAAACGATAAAATCGTTTGCATTGTTTTCAAATTCATCCACCCCAATCAAAGTGGTGCAGGGAACAAAACCAACTGAGCTATCCCATAAATCAGATTGAAGCGTACGTAAACCACATTGGCTTCCATTTGGTGTTGCTTTTATTTCTAAATAACAATCCGTTGCACTTGCATACGATGGCCATGTTTCGAGGCTACCACCATTCGGATCACCCGTATTTGCAAAATTCACCCAGTAGTTCAACATGGCAGTTTGAACAGAATCATCTTGCGCGCTAAAAAGCGGACCGGTTCCTAACAAAGCATCTTCCCAGGTATTGAACACATAAAACAATTCCATTCCATGATAACTTCCATAAGGTGCAAGCGCAGCGATGGACTGTTTATGTGTGAAAAAATAGCGATACACAGGTTCCGTTTGATTTTGACTGACACATTGCGCTACTCGTCTGGTTGGTGATGTAAACTGAGCATCGGTTAATATACCAATGTAAGATGCACGTGCATCTGCAGTAGTACTTCCGGGAGGATATAATAAAGTAGCTTGAGGTTGCAAAGGAACAGGAACAATGGTGTCGATTAATGCGGTGACCATAAAAGGAAATACAGTAGGCGGTGCAGAAAGACTCATTTCTTCAGAATTAGAGCCAATCATGAGTGGCACATGATTAAAGTTTCCACTTTGAAAACTACCCAGCGGGTAATCCATAAACACAACACTGTCTAACACCGATAACCAATTCATACCAACCGCTCCACCGCTTAACGGAGGAGTTTCAGACGACACCAGTGAATCACTGGAGAGTGTACGCATGTAGTTTATCTTTTGAACATCCGTTCCAACGGTAGTGAAATCATTCACAAACGCAACACCATCTGCTTTTACAGCATTGTAATCACCAATAATCGGAACTGCACTTTGGATACAGGCACGTTGAAATAAACCGGCAGCTAATGGAGATGTAAGCAGGTTTCCAACGTTTAACCCTCCGGCACTTTCACCGAATATCATCACTTTTGTGCTATCACCGCCAAAATTGGAAATATTATTTTTCACCCAGGTCAATGCTAAAATCTGATCCAAAATGGCATAATTTCCAGATACACCGTTTGGGTTTTCTGGCTCCAAACCTGGATGAACTAAAAAGCCCAATGGGCCGAGTCGGTATTGAAGTGTTACCACCACAGCATTTCCACGTTCTGCTAAATTTTTACCGAAAAACATTTCTGTTCCTCCATTCACTTCACTCGCACTTCCTTGTTGATTTCCTCCACCATGAATAAACACCATCACCGGTAAATTACCGGTAACAAGTTGGGGAGTCCATACATTTAAATACAAACAATCTTCATTTCCAATGATGGTATCGCCAGTGCCACCGGTTTCAAAGTTTTTCTGTGGACAAACAGGAGCAAAATTCGTGGTGGTCAGCACACCTGCCCAGTTATCCGGATTTAAAGGCGCTCTCCATCGCAATGTATCAATGGGAGGTTTTGCAAATGGAATACCTAAAAATTGATAAGTCGAGCCATTGAGTGCCCCTTGTATTTGACCAAACTGTGTGTTTACAATCTGACCGAATACTGAAAAGGATATTATTGTTAAACTAAAAAAGGAGAGAAGTAGTTTTCTATTCATAATGCCTGTTTATGTGATACCCGCTTTGACGAAGCGGAATTGTAAAAGTTTAATCTACCTTTTAGATTTATGATAATTTAAGTGCAGTTAAACAAATATAAGTAATCGTGTGTAATTTGATTAAGGGAATCAATAAATTCAAGTACGTTTCGTCAGCAAAAAGTTGTAATAAAAAACGCCCCATCGATTTGATGAGGCGTTTTGAAAATCTCTGTAAACTTTTATCTTAAATCTTCTATCGAGATTCCTTTATGTGCTTTGGTATCAAACACAAACTCGGTATCCACGATTGGAGTGCTACCTGCAAATGTTTTGATGGTATACGTTTGTGTGGTTCCATCTTTCATAAACATTTTTACACTGGTAATCTGTTTTTTGTTTTTATCAATGTATAGTTTAATCGTATGAAATTTTTTCTTGTCAGGGTTCGTTGGAAACAAACTAATAATTTGTGTTGTCGCATCCTCGCTTTCAAATTTGTATTTGAACCCTTTTTCATAAATGGTAAAAATATTGGAAGGATTCACAGCATCGTCTCCTCCTACTTCCATATCTTTAATTTGTACTTCGTTGGCATCTTTTATATAATCCCAAACGGTTTTACCATCACAATAAATTTCGTGTCCGGGGATCTCTAATTTGTATTTAGAACCTTTTGTTTGAATTTTACCGCTTTGTGAATCTTTGGATTTATCTTTTTTCTCGATTACCCAGGTAAATTCTGCTTTGATGGTAGTATATGCTTTCGTTTTAGCACTTAATTCGTCCAGTACTTTCTTTGCTTTCGGATCTTGGTCTTGTGCAATTGCATTGAAACTTCCAATCGCTAAAAGGGCAATAATGGTTAATTTTTTAGTAAACATAATAAATAGAGTATTAGTTGTTATCCGTCTTATTCAAAAACTGTTCCAAAGATAACATATCTTTTATAAGTACTTCTCTGGCTTTCGAACCTTCAAACGGGCCAATGATTCCAGCGGACTCCAACTGATCAACGATACGCCCTGCTCGGTTATAGCCGAGCTTGAGTCTACGTTGCAACAATGACGCGGAACCTTGTTGTGTCGACACCACAATTTCGGCTGCCTGGTTGAATAAAGAATCCCGTTCGGATGGATCATCCATTTTTCCGCTTCCTTCTCCATTTTCATCCACATATTCGGGCAATAAGAAAGCCGTAGGGTAGCTCCGCTGACTGCCAATAAAATCACAGATTTTGTCTACTTCAGGGGTATCCACAAACGCACATTGCAAGCGAATCAGGTCGTTACCGGTAGAAAGCAACATATCACCTCTACCAATTAATTGATCTGCTCCGCCTGAATCTAAAATGGTGCGGGAATCGATTTTTGAGGTAACACGGAAAGCAATACGAGCAGGGAAATTGGCTTTGATAGTTCCGGTGATGATGTTTACTGAAGGACGTTGCGTAGCAATGATCAAGTGAATACCAATAGCGCGGGCCAACTGAGCCAAACGGGCAATCGGTGTTTCTACTTCTTTTCCTGCCGTCATAATCAAATCAGCAAACTCATCCACCACCAATACAATGTAAGGCAAGAACTTATGTCCGTTGTTCGGATTTAATTTTCGTGCGATGAACTTTGTATTGTATTCTTTCAAATTACGTACTTGAGCTTCTTTGAGCAAATCGTAACGTTGATCCATTTCAATACACAAAGAATTAAGTGTATGAATTACTTTTTTTGTATCCGTGATGATTGCCTCAGCACTATCCGGAAGTTTTGCTAAGAAGTGGCGTTCGATTTTGTTGAACAAGGTCAACTCCACTTTTTTAGGATCCACCAAAACAAATT
>JADLGD010000037.1 GCA_020849495.1 Fluviicola sp. | reverse complement strand
GTTGCTACCGCGCGATTGCATCGCGTGGTAGTCTGAAATTCTGAAAATTCTAAAGTTTTAACAGGTATTTCAAACAAAATACACGTACAATCATCCGTTTGCTCGTTTTCTCCTTTCCATGCATTGAAAAAATCGATGAATGCTTTTAAATGAAACGGTTTTTGTTGTATGATGCCTTTTTCAACGTACATGCGGAGCGCTTTTTTACCTAGTTTCTTGTTGGTCAATTCTCCAAATTGATCCACCATTCCATCTGAAAACAAGAGTAATTGATCGCCTTCTGTTAGTTGAATGCTTTGATTTTCAAATTGTGGATGTTCGTTGTGAAAATAACCAATAGGTATGCGTTGACCTTTCAATTCGATCAATCCTTCTTTTTGAATCACCCAAAGCGGCATTTGTGCTCCCGAGAAGGTAATTTTGTTCGTGGTTTTGTTCCAAAGAAATATCCCAATATCCATCCCGTCCATTCGTTGACCGTTTTCTGTTTTGAATTGCTGACGGATCCTAAAACTCAGTTCATTGAGTAATTGACTAGGGTTCGTAATGCTTTTTGCATACAATTGATCCAAGATATTCATTCCCATTACACTGATCAATGCTCCAGGAACACCATGACCTGTACAATCGGCCAAAGCAAATAAAACCATTTCTGTTTTTCCTCTTTTGAACTGCTTCATCCAATAAAAATCACCACCAACAATGTCTTTTGGAGAATAATAAACCGTAGATGACGGAAATTGCTCGTTGATCTTTTGAGGCGAAACCAACAATGAATGCTGTAAGTTTCTAGCATACGTCAAACTTTGAACAATCTCTTTGTGTTGCAATTCTAGCAAAGCATTTTTTTCATTCAAGGCATTGGTTCTTCGTTCAACTCTGCTTTCAAGATGCTGTACTTCCGTATGAATTTTATGTGCCAATTGTTTGAAATGAAGCGCAATCAATCCGATTTCATTTCTAGGAAGCGCTTTGTTGAACAATTGTTTTGCTTCGTAATTGGAACGAATGAAATTATCCATTGCACGTTGCACATGATTCACTTGAGAAGTGATTTTTCGAACAACGAAAAAACCGATGAAAAAGAACAAGACAATCGAACAAATGGAAATACTCAATTGCACCATAAATGCCTCTTTTGAAATAGCATAACTTTCTGAAAGTACATGCGTTCGATTGGATCGAATATTCGCTTGTAAATGTTCAATTTGATTGATCCATTTTGGATAAACAGCATTCGTTGTAAAGTAAATTTCTTGAATGGTATGATGCGCTTCATTGAATAAACGCTTGTAAATTGGTAAATCCAAAGGTGCAGTTCGCTCATTTAACCACTGATTCATTCGTTCGTTTAATGCCAATGCATAATGATCATCCAATCGCATCAAATAGTCTTTTTCATCTCTTCGAAGGGAAAGAATTCGAGCGTTTTGAATTGGGTAATCGTTTTCAATTCGATGAATGACTCTGCGCATGTTTCCAATCAATCCATATTCCTTAAAGCCTAGTTGTGCTGCTTTTTGTAGTAAACTCTTTTCGGATTGTTTGACTTTTTTGATGTTAGAATGAACTGAATCTGGTAAAACAACTAGAGATGATTGGTACAAATGAGAATAAAATGCAGAACTGTTGTTTTGATGGTAAAGTTCATTTTGAGCCATTTCATCAAAATAACTACCCGGTTTTGCTAAATCAAAGAGTACATCCTTGTGTTGTTGTACTTCCAATGCTATCCGATCAATTTGCAATAATTGCGCTTGTTTTTGATGCAATTGATTGGTGTACCATCCATTCAATAGGGCAAAACTTGTAAGTAAACAAATGCAAGCTGCAAAAACCAATAACAGTGTTTTTTTCATATCTATCTAGTCAAGGCAAAGGTCGAAACTTGGTGTTGATTGCACTTGAAACCTAAATGAAGAAGTAGTTAATTCTTTAGTTTCATTGATGAATCAAACAAAATCGTGTTGAATTAGGTATATTTGACGACAAATAACAGGAAATGAAAGTACTAATCGTTTTAGCGTTTTTAATCAGCACCATTGCATATTCTCAAAAAGTGAATTATGCGTTAAGAATGAGTAAACCTCAGAACCATTATTTTGAGGTGGAAATGGAGTTACAGGATTTTAAGCAATCTGAAGTAACGATCAAAATGCCCGTTTGGGCCCCAGGTTCTTACTTGGTGCGAGAGTTTTCTAAAAATGTCAACATGGTTAAAGCAGTTGATGAAAATGGAAAAGCATTGATAGTTGCAAAAACATCGAAAAACGCTTGGAAAATCACAAAAGGTAAGGCGAAAAAAGTAAAAGTAAACTACGAAGTGTATGCTTTTGAATTATCTGTTCGTACCAGTTTCTTAGACCTTTCACATGGTTTTGTTTCAGGAAGTGGTGTGTTCTGTTATGTAGATGGTTTCAAACAATTGCCTGGTAAATTGACTGTTTATCCTTATAAATCTTTTTCGACGATTTCAACTCCTTTGAAAATAGCAGCAGAAGGATTGCAAACAGATAATGCAACAACATTTGAGTTTGCTAATTACGATGAATTCATAGATTCTCCTTTGGAAATTGGTAACCAAGAAGTGTTTTATTTCAACGTCGGAGGAACGAATCACGAAGTAGCTATTTATGGGATGGGTAACTACGATATGGAGGAGTTGAAAGTGGACATGGAAAAAATTGTGGCTGCAGCAAACGATGTCTTTGGTGGCGTGAATCCGAATAAAAACTACACATTCATCATTCACAATGTCATCAATGGTCAAGGTGGTTTGGAACATGCGAATTCATGTGTGTTAAGTGTCAACCGTTGGACCTATGCAGCTCAATACAACGATTTTATTTCATTGGTAGCTCACGAATATTTCCATTTGTGGAATGTGAAACGCATTCGTCCCATTGAATTAGGTCCGTTTAATTACGATGAAGAAAATTACACTTCTTTACTTTGGGTCATGGAAGGATTTACTTCTTATTACGACGAATTATTGATGGTGAGAGCTGGCTATTATTCAAAAGAAGATTATTTACGCAAATTACAAAG
>JADLGD010000036.1 GCA_020849495.1 Fluviicola sp. | reverse complement strand
TATTCGCATGGCGTTCTTGGATGTAAGCTTTGATGACGCGGATACCAGAAAAGGATTCTTGACTGATGGTGCTTAGACTGGATTGCTCTTGTTGAACTCTTTTTCCCAATCTCGACATGCGACTGGAGACAAAATAGATCAAAACAGCCATGATTGGAAGCGGAATCAAGCTGTATAAAGTCAATTCTGGATTGATAATATACATTTGATAACTCACAAAAGGAAAAAGGAAAAACAGGTTTAGTGTGTACATGATTCCTGGTCCCAAGTATTGGCGCACTTGTGCCACGTCTTCCGAAATACGATTCATTAAATCGCCTGTGGATTGGCTTTTGTAAAAGGTATAATCGAGTTCTTGGTATTTGTGGTAAATCTCGTTTTTTAAATCGTATTCAATCAAACGCGACATGATGATGATGGTTTGTCGGGTTAAAAACAAGAAGAATCCTTTGATTGCATTGAAGAGTACAATTGTACCTGCTGCTGAAATTGCTAGCCAGAAAAAAGCGTCTTTGGATAAATTAACATCTTTTTTTCCTGTTAATATATCCGTTGTATCACCCATAATAACAGGTATTTTTGCCCCGAAATAGTTGTTAATCACGATGAACAACACTCCTAGCAGTAAACGCCAACGGTATTTGAAGAAATATTTGTTTAAATAGCTTAGAGACTTCATCCGATTAATTTCCTATTTTTGCCCCGTGAAAGAAGCTAATTTTGCTCTGTACAAAAGTAGCCATTCACTTTGAATTGACGATTAAAACACGCTTATGTTTGAAGTAAAAGATAGCAAGGATATCAATCTTGCAGAAAATCCAGTCATTGCTCAAATGGGAATCTATGATCACGAGCAATTGTTGTTTTGCAATGACAATGCAACTGGTTTAAAAGCAATTATCGCTGTTCATAATACTGTTCTTGGACCAGCTTTGGGTGGAACACGTATGTGGATGTACAACAATGAAATGGAGGCCTTGAACGATGTGCTTCGTTTGTCGCGTGGTATGACTTACAAAAATTCCATCTCAGGATTGAATTTAGGAGGAGGAAAAGCGGTTATCATTGGCGATTCTCGTTCAATGAAATCAGAAGCGTTGATGCGTCGTTTTGGAAAGTTTGTCAACTCTTTAGCGGGAAAATACATTACTGCTGAAGATGTGGGTATTTCTACAAACGATATGAACTGGGTGAGCATGGAAACAAATCACGTGGTTGGTTTGCCTGGTAAAAGTGGTGATCCTTCTCCTGTAACAGCTTATGGTGTTTACATGGGAATGAAAGCTGCAGCAAAAGCTCAGTTTGGTTCAGATTCGTTGGCTGGTAAAAAAGTTGCAGTACAAGGTGTAGGACATGTTGGTGAATACTTAGTAAAACATTTAGCTGCTGAAGGAGCTGATGTAAGTATCACTGATATTCACGAAGATACTTTGAAACGCATCGCTTCTACTTACGGAGTGAAAGTGGTTGGTTTGAATGAGATTTACGACATCGACATGGATATTTATGCTCCTTGTGCGCTTGGTGCTACTGTAAACGATGATACTTTATCGCGTTTAAAATGTTCAATCATTGCTGGAGCTGCAAACAACCAATTGGCGAATGAAAAAATCCACGGTCAATCTGTAGTCGATAAAGGAATCATTTATGCTCCTGACTTTGCTTTGAATGCTGGTGGTGTGATCAATTGCTACTCGGAAGTGAAAGGTTTATCGGCTGAATGGGCGATGGGCAAAGCGGAAGAGATTTACACAACGATTGGAAACATTGTTGCTCGCTCACAATCGGAAGGAATTCCAACATATCAAATTGCTAACAAAATGGCTGAAGAACGTATTCAGTCAATTGGTAAAGTTAAATTACCACTTTAAATAAACAGAGGATAAGATGTTGAATAGAAGACATTTGCGTATCAAGGTTTTACAAGCGCTGTATGCCTATTATCATTCAGAAGAAGATAATTTAAAGCGTACAGAAACAGAAATGTTTACCGCTGTGGAACGCATTTACGATTTATACCTCTACTTGCTACTAACATTCAATGAACTAAAAGTGGTTGCGGAAAGCCGCATGGAAGAAGGACGTAAGAAAATTCGTCCAACGGAAGAAGAGCTGAACCCAAACCGCAAGTTTGTTGACAATGCAGTGATTCAACAACTCATTGATAGTTATGAGTTACGCAATGCTGCCGAAGACAGAACAGTGAACTGGATTGGTGACGAACACCAAGAAATGTTTAAAAAAGTGTTTGCTGCTATTCGTGAAGGTGAAACGTATTTTACTTTCATGAACAATGAAGTGAGTGGTTTTGATGAAGATATTCAGTTTGCCATTACCTTGTTTAAAAACGACATAGCGAATTCGCCATTGATTTACAATTTCTTCGAAGAAAAAAGTATTCATTGGATGGATGACATCGATTTGGCTTGTCAAATGGTGATCAAAACCTTGAAAGCTGCACAGGCTGACGAGAAAATTGAAATTCTTTCCTTGTACAAAGACAAAGATGATGAACAAGAGTTTATCAAAACTTTGTTGCGTAAAACAGTTTCCATGGATTCTGAAAATTTGAAGTTGATCGATGAATTGACGGATAACTGGGAATTGGATCGTATTGCGAAAATGGATATTTTGTTATTGAAAATGGCCATTACAGAGTTACAAGTGTTCAAAAG
>JADLGD010000035.1 GCA_020849495.1 Fluviicola sp. | reverse complement strand
TAATTCTTTGAACATATACAAAGCTGTCATTTGATAATTACCCAAAGTGAAAAAGGTATCATTCATATTAGAATAAACCATTGCTTTGCCTGGTAAATAATTGCATTTATTAAAATAATCAATTGCTGTTTGATAATTTTTCAGGGTTTGTGATGTATTCCCTTGCAAACTGAAACACAATCCAATGAAATTGTAACTTTCAGCAATCATTCGATGATCTTTGTGCTTCTGAAAAATGCGCAAACTTTGCTTGAATTGATGAATAATTTCATCAGCAGGTTTGCTTTGATTGTAGTAAGCACTTACTGCTGAATGATAAATTGCTTTAGCAAAATAAACATTATAATCAGGGTTAGATCTTCGGTTTTTAGAAATCTGTTTTAATTCATCGGTTAACTCTAAAAAAATGGAATCATAACTCCGATCAACATCTAAATAATGCAAGATTAAATTGCATTTTACTGTATCGTTCTTCGAGTATATTGAAATTTTTTCAAGTAGTTGAGTTTGCGTTTGGGAATACCCCAAATGACTACTCAAAGAAAGTATAAAAAGCACTACTATTTTTCTCAACATTATCTGAAATTTGTTTCTATTTAATGAAGAACTTGAATGATTACCAATGTACCTTGTGGATTTCCATGCTCGTCAAATTTATCTGCAATATTTTGTAGTGCTTTATCTTGAGCAAAAGTCACAGATCCTAAAAACGAAAAGATTATCAATAAAAAGCACTTCATTTAAGCTCATATTTTTTAAAGCAACAAAAGAAACTTTAGTCACTCAGACAGTTTTAGTTTTACAAGGGTGTAAAAATATGACAGCTCACAAGCTAAATAAAACCGTTAACAAGTTTTATCGTGCGATTCACAAGTTTTTGGGGATTGAACTATTTTTTGAATCAGATTAATCGTTTAAAAGAAACTCAAGTGGATTAAGATAACTCTTTGTTCTGAGGGATGACCAACTTCACTCTAGTTCCACAAGCCACCTCGTTTTCATCAACTAAATCAGTGATTTCATAAACGATTTTAGATTTGAAATTGGTGTTCAATAATTCAATTCTGTTTCGATTGGCTTCCGTACTAAAGGAAGTTCCTTTTCTGGTTTTCATAGAGGCAATAGTGGATGCCGCAGCCCTTCCAATTCCATCGTCTTCAATGAGGACAACTAGCTTTTCATTGTTGATAGAAAAACTCAAGTAAACATGTCCACCACCATTTTTATTGGCTAAACCGTGTTTCACTGCATTTTCAACA
Source organism: Fluviicola sp. (assembly GCA_020849495.1). Classification (GTDB taxonomy): domain Bacteria; phylum Bacteroidota; class Bacteroidia; order Flavobacteriales_D; family Crocinitomicaceae; genus Fluviicola. The sequence goes on along the minus strand of JADLGD010000035.1, from coordinate 11,991 downwards.
AACGGTTGCAGAATCATTGGTGGTAAGAACAAATCGTGTAAACGCAAATCATTCTGAATATCTATTTGATAGTTTATCTTAGGCATGCGCATACATTCCAATTTCAAATACGTTTCCAACAATTCCAATTCATCGTGCAACGAAATTTCATTCATCCTTGAGCTCTCCAAAACGGCTCTACTCAAGTCGCTAAACAAACCAATTGATTCACTTGCTTTTTGCTGATCACCTGTCAATACATAACCCTGAATGGAATTCAATACATTGTAGAAGAAATGTGGATTCATTTGTGATTTCAAAGCAGTCAGCATCGATTTATTCAAGTTGTTTTCAAGCGTGATTTTTTCATTGATCAATTTGTTTTTTAAGATGATTTTATTGATTTGATACTTATAAATCACCAACAAGATTATTGCCACGCAGACAATGACCAAGCTAATAAACCACCAAGTGGACCAGAATGGCGGAGCAACTGTAAAATTGATGGTTTCAAAAAACACAGGCTTACCATAGACAATTCCTTTGAAATAAACAGTGTACTTATTAGGAGACAATGCTGAAAAATTCAAAGATTGAGAATTGGGTTCCATCTTTTGCCATTTTCCATTATTCAACTTAAAGTAAGTCCGTTCAATGGTTTTATTTCCAAAATCTAGAATTGAATACTGCAATGAAATATTATTTTGATCGTGATCTAAAACATGTCCTTTTAATGGGATAGAAACATCATTTGCAAACAGTTGATTTACTTGAAACACACCGATTTTTCTTTTAGAATCAGTGGTATGGAAATACCATTTAAATAGTCCTTCTTCTGAACTGATCCAAACAACTTGCTTATCGATGTGAAAATCAAATACTTCTATGTTTGAAATATCTAATTTATGGAACTCAACTAAGCGATTTATTTTGTTTTTCCTGAAAATCCGTAGGTAATGTTGCGTTTGAATTACTAAACAATCATCAAAAACTTTAATAGCTGTAATATCTGAATGTTTAAACAACTCTTCAAATTTCTTTGTTTCTTGATCTTTGAAAGCACTTATTTTTATCAAGTTTTTGCTCCCTTTCAATCCTATCACTTTCCCATCGAAACAAAAAATCGACTTTAAAACTACAGGTGAGTGATTCACAAACAGTTCTTGGATAAGACCTTTTCGCCATTTATACAAACCATTTGCAGTTGCGAAATAAAGTGTTTCGTTTTTTTTGTCAAAAGCCAGTGATTTCCCTCGTTGATAAAAAGCAGGGTTTTCAATCCTGTAAATTGAAATCCCGTCTTGCTCTTTCTTGGTTAATTTTAAAATGTATTTATCGAACTTCGAAGTCTCTTTTTCTTTTCCTGTCAAGCACATAAAACCTGCAAAACCAGTTCCTATTATAGCATAGTACTTATGATCTAATGGAAGCACTTTTTTCAAAGAGATCTTTAGAATGTGTGTTCTTTTTTGAGGATGCTTTACATCTTTAAAGTAAGTGTAACCGTCACTAAATCCAGAAACAAGAAATTGATCCTTGGGATTGTAAAACAAATAATAACCTTCAGCGTTTATATTACACATTTTAGTGGACTGAAGCGTTTTGTTTTTAACATTTAACAAGTTAATCTCTGAGTTTTTAGTTGTAAAACCCAATTCATTTCCTATCATCGTCAATCGAATAGGTGCTTTTCCAAAAGTGTTTTCCCTTGTCAGCTTGATATTCGAAAGCAAGTAAATTCCATCATTTGGAGACGAAAGCCACAGGTTGTTTTTTTGATCGTATAATGCTGCCGAAAAATTTTTCTTCTTTAAGTAAACTTCTGTTCTTTTTGATTTTCTAGGATCAATGATATGCAACCCATCAGTTGTTGTAAGGTGAATTTTACCATTGAGAAATTGTATGTTTTGAACAAATACATCTTTTTCAATTCCACATATGCGGACCAACTTTTTATTACTAATCTTATAAATAGAATTGTTGTTATTGCTTTTTTCAGTCAGATAGATTGCATCATTTGATATGCACATTAAGGTATTGTGTAAATTATAATTGGAAGTGTTAATTACCAATTCATCATGCAAATCACTGTTTATTTTGCGCAATTGCTGATCAAACATGTAAAACATTTCACCTTTAAACAATGTGGAAGTTTGAATAAAATAAGCTTTTTTGGTAATCTTTTTCACCAACTTTAATGTTCGAATGTCGTAGACTGCAAAGAACTTTTCCTCTAATGTAAAGATGTATTTATCTGATATTTGAAAAGAAAAAAAATAGGGTGTACTAACTGTTTGAAATTGCTTCAATTTATTCTGTTCAAAGTAATACAACAAACCATCAAAGGTTTGATACCAAATTCTACCATATTTATCTTCTTTTAAATATGTACCTGAAAAAGAAGTTTGTTGAGCGTTTTTGTAATTTTTAAACGTGGTACCGTTGTATCGAAACAAGCCTTCATCGCTCGTAAACCAAATGAAACCTGAATGATCCTCTAAAATGGAATAAACGGAACGAAAAGAATACCCTTCGTAAAAGGAGAAATTTTGGTAGTAGGGTTCTTGTGAAAAACTTTCAAATGCACTCCATGATAACAGGAATACCAACAATGACCGAAAATATGTTTTAGTTAACAGCATTTACTTTTACCCAGTTTCATCTCACAATTCAAAAGACACCATTCGCATCGAAATCCTTTGTTTCAATCTTCAAATGCTAAAGGCTTTATCAGATGGTAAAGTTAATGGCAAAATGTGCTTTCGGAAGCTAAAAATAAGACTGTTCACTAGCTTTTAGAAACAAACGGCAAGTTTTTTTAAGCAAAGTAGGCTTTCACTCCTTTTTTTTGTAATAAACACAAGATGAAAATTCAGTTAAAGGTTGGTCGAAAAATCGTATTCATCGACTCATCAGAAATTCAGTACATTCAATCGAACAATATTTACTGTGATGTCTTTCTACTAAATGGCCAGCGAATTGTTTGCACTTCTACCTTAACAAAATTAGAAGCTACATTAAAAAAGAGTAGCTGTTTTCAAACTCATCGTTGTTACATTGTTAATAAAGCTGCCATTCGTTCAGTTGATTTAGGAAACTTGAGCATCGAATTAAAGTATTCAGAGAAATTAATTCCAATTGCCAGAAGCAAGAAAAAACAACTAGCAGCTTCTGATTTGATTGCTGAAATCACTCCACAATAAACCAGTAATAAGTTCGGGAAGTACCTGCATCAATAGGTCCAGGCTCAATGATTTTGATCTTCTTTTCGTTGCGCTTTTTCGTTAGCACTTGTTTGATCGAAGGTTGATACACTTTTGCCGTAATGAATTGATCCGCCATCAAGATGGTGTCAAAAACTACGGATTCATTTGGTTTTATGGTGATTTCCTTTTCCGTTACATTCACTGAATTGTTCTTGATAGGTTGAATGGTCAAAACGATTTTTGAATTGGTGGTATTTTGCAATTCATAAAACGTTTGGTGAATGACTGCACAAGCAATGACTGTTTCTTTTTTAGGTGTTACCACTGGTTGTTGCGGTTGTTCTTGTGGTTCAATTTGAATGAAGGTTGTTTCCAATTCATACGGATATTTCATTTCGTTGTATTCCACTTGTTTTCCATTTTCATCAAACTTTCTGGTAGATTCAAAGAACTGGATGCCTCCATCCGATGCATCGCTGAATTCCACTTTGGCTACTTGTCCGTTGGAATGATAAGAAAGATGTGCAGATGCATGTCCGCCAACTTCGCGTAAATGGTAAACAGCCAATTCAGCACCTTGATTGTTGAATAGTTTCAAGGTTCCAAAGCGCTTGTCTTCATCCCAGATTTCTTCGGTGGAAACTTTTTTATTGGCGTGGAGGCATTTTTTAACTGTACCGTTAGCAGCATCAGTCGTTGTTTTACAGTTTAATTGAGCAAAGCTGATTTGCAAAAACAAACTACAAACGAATAAGAGGATGACATTTTTCATGTGGGCTGCTTGACAATAATTACACCATAAAAATAAGAAGCCTATAAAAAGAGCGTGTTCTTAATCAATATATTTTGGTTAATCTTGTAAAAGGAAATCAAAAATCAACCAATCCACTTCATTTTTAAGATTTTATTTCTATCTTTGCCCCCCGCTTAGTGTATCTAGGTGGAAAATTAGTATAAATAACAAATTAGTTTAATTATGAATTCTTACGAAACTGTTTTCATTCTTACTCCCGTTTTGTCTGAAGATCAGGCAAAGGAAGCAGTGCAAAAGTACGAAAGCGATTTGGCTGCCATGGGTGGTAAATTAACGCATTCTGAGAGCTGGGGCCTAAAAAAATTGGCTTACCCAATCCAAAAGAAATCTACTGGTTTCTATTTCTTATTTCAATTTGATGCTGAAGGTTCAGTAATCGCTGAATTAGAATTAGCAATGAAACGTGACGAGCGTATCATGCGTTTCTTGACAGTGAAAATGGACAAGGATCATGTTGCTTACGCTGAAAAACGTCGTAAGAAAATGAGTGGTGCTCCTGTAGAGGCTTAATGCTTACGCTGAAGCTTCAGCGCAGGCTCAATTTATTCACGTTTAAAATTTTAAAAACATGTCACAAAACGATATTCGCTATTTGACGCCGATTAACATCGAGATCAAAAAAGACAAATACTGCCGTTTCAAAAAGAGCGGAATTAAATTCATCGATTTCAAAGACGCTAACTTTTTGTTGCGTTTGGTGAACGAACAAGGTAAAATCTTACCTCGTCGTATTACTGGTACTTCTGCGAAATACCAAAAACGCGTTAACAAAGCTATCAAACGTGCTCGTCACTTGGCTATCTTGCCTTACGTTGGCGATATGTTGAAATAGTAGGTAGTTGAATTTAAATTACAAGAAATCATGGAAGTAATTCTTAAGAAAAATATCGATAAATTAGGTTACAAAGACGAAGTTGTAACTGTAAAGCCAGGATACGGACGTAACTTCTTGATCCCTCAAGGATACGCTACGTTGGCTACTCCTTCTGCGAAAAAAGCGCACGAAGATATGATGAAGCAACGCGCTCACAAAGAGACTAAAATCGTTGCTGAAGCTGAAGCAATCGCAGCTAAATTGAGCGAAGTAACTGTTACTATCGGAACGAAAGTTGGTGAGAACGGTAAAATCTTCGGTTCAGTGAACACTGTTCAATTGTCTGAAGCATTGAAAAAAGCTGGATTCGACATCGATCGTAAATCGTTGAAAATTAAAGACGAACCAATCAAAGAAGTTGGAACGTACGAAGCTGAAGCGAACTTACACAAAGGTGTAAAACCAGTATTCAAATTTGAAGTGATCGGAGAATAAATTTCTTCAATACACCATAAATTTAAAGCTGTTTATCTCTGATAAACAGCTTTTTTTTGTTTATTTTTGGTTCAAATAGTTATTGGTGAATCACGCTTTACATATTTACCTTGCAGATGATCACGAACTGGTTGTCAATGGTATTGCAGCTCTTATTCAAGCAGCTTATCCTGAAGCACAAATCAAAACCTTTCATTCCGGGAAACAATTACTGAAAGCTTGTCTTGCAGAAAAACCCACACTGGTATTTTTGGATTACGAAATGCCTGAATGGAACGGTTTGCAAACCTTGCAAGAATTATTGAAAGCTTTTCCATCCCTACCTTGTCTCATGCTTTCAATGGTGCACGAAAAAAGCGTCATTAAAAACTGCTTAGATCAAGGTGCAAAAGGTTATCTCAACAAAGATTGCACGCCTGTTGAATTGAAAGAAGCCATTGAAGCCATTCAAAATGGACAATCCTACTTATCTACTGAAGCACAAAAAGCACTTGATGGTCAATCCAACAAGACATTGAGCACTTTTCAACTAAGCGAACCCCTTTCAGAGAGAGAATTGGAAATCCTTACCCTCTTTTGTGATGGGATGAGTCCAAAAGAAATTGCTGATAAATTGTTTCTAAGTCCTCGAACAGTGGAAACCCACAAAAACAATATCATGCAGAAAGTGGGAGTTTTTACAGTTGGCAAATTGATTTCCATTGCGTTGAAGCACAAACTCGTTTAGAACAATGGGGAAATCGTTAGTCGCACTTTTCCTACTTTTTTCACTTTTTTCGAATGCTCAAAAAAGCACTGTCCAATTCATCAATCAAACTAAGGCAATTAAAGATGATAAAATTGCTTACAGAATGTTGGACTCTTGTTTAACTCGAAGAAAACACCCCATTGACATTCAATTGAGGCTCAAACAAGAATTGGTTAACCGTAGTTTGAATTTACAGCGATACGATTTACTCAACAAACAATGTTACGAAGGCATCGAATTGGCCAAAAAGCACCACAAAGATTCCATGCATGCATTTTTTCAAAAACAATTGGGCTATCCACATTATTATCATGGTGAATTTTTTAAAGCCATTCATCATTTTAAAAAAAGCGCTAAAATCGTTGAAAATAAACCCGAATTGGCACAAATTTTAGCCGCTAACTACAACAATATTGGAGGAGCATACATTGACTTCTATGACAATAAAAACGGAGAACGTTATTTATTGAAATCATTAGCTGTACTGGAAAAAGCGCATCAAACTGATAACCACATCTATTTTTTGAGCAAACGTGTACTCGCCTCATTGTATGGACGAACAAAACAATACCCAAAAGCATACGCATTGTATGACGATGTCTTAAAATTTGCCATTCAAAATAATGACACTAATCTATGGTCTTCAGCACTAGTGTTCAAGTCTGCTTTAAAAAGTCTAGACGGAAAGCATCAAGAAGCATTTGAACTATCAACGGAAGCAATGCGATTGATGGAATTACAAGGAGACAAACACAGTTTGATTGCCAATTACATGTTTCACGCCTCAAATTTGAATAGAGCAGGAAAACACGAAGAAGCTTACAATTATTCGTTAAAATACTTAGATCTATCAAGGGAGATTTACCGTAAAGAGTCTCAATACCAGATGAACCAATTGGAGGCAAAGTTCAAAACACGTGAAATCAAAAAGAAAGCCGAACTAAAATCAAAAGAGAACCTCATCCTTAAAAAAAAGAATCAACTCTACCTAGCAATCGCTTTTGGAATTCTGAGTGTAGCATTTGTCATCTTTTTATTGTTTTACTTGCGTAATCAGCGTAAACGACAAAAACTACTAGCAAAAATGCAGCTTGAAAGATTGCAAGCTATTATTGAAGGTGAAGAAAAAGAAAAGAACCGCCTTGCAAGAGAATTACACGATGGCGTTGTGCAAGAATTAGTGGCTTTCAAACATCAATTGAATCAATTTGAACAACTCAATGAAGAAGAAAGAAAAGCAATGAAAATAGAACTCGAACAACAACTCACCACTACAACAAGAGAAGTGAGAGATCTTGCTCATGAACTCATGCCGGTTTCATTGCAAAAACAAGGGTTGGTTTCCGCTTTAAAAGATTTGGTTGACAAAGCGTTTAAAAACACAAATATTCAAATAGATTTTACTGTTAATCAGGTCAACAAAGAACTTTCTCAAACGATTCAAACCAATTTATACCGAATTTGTCAGGAACTCATCAACAACACCATCAAATACAGTGAGGCTTCAGAGGTGAATGTCATCATAAGTGAGAGGAACAACAACTTGCTTTTTATTTTTGAAGATAACGGAAAAGGGTTTATTCGTAATCAAAAATCAGCAGGCTTCGGATTATTCAGTATTCAATCCAGAGTCCTATTAATCAATGGTGAACTCAATATTGAAAGCGAGCCAGATCAAGGTTCCAGTTTTACCATTAAAATTCCACTCAGCTAAATTTGCATTTTACGTAAAATTACGTACTTACACCCTTCCTACTCCGCCTACATTTGCTTTAGTAAACATTAATAACTGAAGCACATGAAACATTTCATTCAATTTACAAGCATCCTTTTAATTGCACTAACGATTAGTTGTAAGAAAAAAGACGAAGAACCTTTTAGTGACAAATTCAAAGTAGAACTTACTTTCAAAAATTGGTTCGATGATCCATCAACTGTTCTTAACTATTCCGGTGCTTCAATGACCGTTGCAAGTGGAACAACTGTTTATGTCAACACTTCATTTGGAGGTGAAGAAGGAACAGGTGAAGGCATTGAACTCGCTTCTCTAGAAGTTACAAGAACAACTGCAAGCGGAACGACTACTTGTTTGTTTTCCGACAAAGACAATGTCAATTATTCAGGTTTAAGCGAACCCATTTTCGAAAACACGACCTACACGTTCAAACTAACATCTGCTAGTGGTGAGGTTGCTACTCAAGGTCCGTTCGTTGTGAATGTTGCAAATGACCAACAAGTCTTGACATTTCAGGAAAATTTGAACGCATACAGCGATACCTACAAACGTTTTTTCTCTACTAGCTATTCTGATAATGTGACAGATAACATTTACGATTTGAACGGTACGGTGAACGTGTTGACTAAAAACGTCAATCTTCGTCACATCGACTTTGCGCTTACAAAAGATGCGAATAACAACTTGTTTTTAACCTCTCCAACTCAATTCGAAACCTTGAGCATGTTAACGGAATACAGTGCTTACAGCTGTAATTATAGAAGAACCATTTTCCAAGCTTATACTGGTCCAATTGATTTCTCTAGCGTCATTTCAATCTTTAGTGAAAACACCTTGACTTTTGCCAATTTGAGTAATGATCTAACAATCACAGGAACAAGTGAATCCATCCCTGTAGTCAATGGTGGGCATTTCATGTTCCAAACTGCAGAAGGTAAAAAAGGTATCGGTCACTTCAAGAATGTTGTTGCTGGTACTTCTACAGATTTAATCATCGTATTTCAACGCTAATTTTTTAAAATAAAAAATCATGAAACAATTTTTATTCTCATCTATCATTGCATGCTCATTCAGTGTTTCGTTTGCACAAGAAGGCGTTTTAGATGCAACTTACGGAACAGCTGGAATTGTTGAAACAACAGAAAACCACACTGCTTACGCCATTGCTATTCAAACGGATGGAAAAATCATTTTTGTAGGGTCCAAATGGGACGCAGCAATTGGTGTGAACTTTGGAATTTTTAGACACAATTCGGATGGTTCTGTTGACATGACATTCGGCACAAACGGCACCACTTCTTTTGACTTTTTTTCCGCTAGTGATGAAATCAAAGGCATAGAAGTCCTTTCAAACGGGAAAATAATGGTTGCAGGAATCATCGTTGAAGGTACAACTAGAAAATTGGGACTTGCTCGACTAAATGCAGACGGTACAATAGATAATACTTTTGGAACATCGGGAAAAGTTGTGCGCGCTATTCCAAGCGCAACGAACTTAGACATCAGCTCGATGAAACTATTACCTTCTGAAAAAATTCTTCTTGCAGGAACAACAGATGGATACAGCACTTCAGTAATCATTCAATTGGATGCAAGTGGAAATCTAGATACTGCATTTGATACGGATGGTATTTATACAACATCCACACTAAGTACTATTCAAAGTTTAGCAATCCAAAGCGATGGTAAAATTTTAGCTAGCGGAGCTTCAACTTTCAATGCCGCTATCATTCGTTTAAATGCCAATGGAAGTAGCGATAATACGTTTGGAGTAAACGGTAAATACACCAATAGCACCATGTTGTTTGGAGGCCTTAAAGCATTTGTTGATCTAACTCCTGATGGACAAATTCTATCTGCATTTGGTTCTAGTGCTAGTACAACAGTAAGTTACATGAAACTTACAAGTGCTGGCGTTTTAGATAACAGTTATGCAACAAGCGGTGTTGGTTCCTTTAATGTTGCTGGAAACGATTATCCGAATGCGATGAAAGCTCTTGCAAATGGAAAAATGGTCATTACAGGTTCAGGATACATCAATTCATCAACTACAGATGGTTATATCGCTCGTGTAAATGCTGATGGCACCATGGACAACACATTTGGTACAAATGGTGTAACCATTACATCTATAAGACCAACTGAGGAAGACAACTTTTTAGATCTTGAAATCCAAGCAGATGGAAAGGTAGTCATCGTTGGAAATCAATGTGGTGGTTCATGTAGATATACCAGTGCGCGATACACTTCAAGTAATGGCGTTGGTGTTTCAGAAATAACCAACAACACCATTGCTATTTACCCAAATCCTGTTCAACACACCTTAAACATTCAAGCTATTGACTTGAATTCAATTGAGAACTACAGCATTATTACGTTGGATGGAAAAACAATGCAGAGCGATCGTTTGAACCAAACAAGCATTGACCTTTCAAATCTAGAGTCGGGTGTTTACTTGCTACAATTGACGTCAATAGATGGAACAATAGCAACCACTCGCTTCATCAAACAATAAAGCCCCAATTCAATACCAAACCAATAACGTTCACGAAATCCGATCCTTTCACATGGGGATCGGATTTTTTTTTGATCTTTGCTGCTCAAAAATAGCTCTATGAAAACGTTTCTTTTTGCCACACCCCTCTTCTTTGGTTTACTTAACTTAACAGCTTGTTCGGATTCGGAAGACAACACAACTGCTGTTCAAAAAGAAGATGAATTCGGTCCTGCGGATAGTTCCAATACTTTCAATGCTGCATTAGCACAAGAATTGGGCGCCGATGAATACGGTATGAAACGCTACGTGATTGCTTTTCTGAAACGCGGTCCCAATCAAGGACAAGACAGCTTGGAAATTCAACGCTTACAACGAGCACACTTGGACAATATTGGTCGCTTGGCAAAAGAACGCAAATTGGTTGTGGCAGGACCTTTTATGGACGATACCGATCTACGTGGCATCTACATTTTCGATGTCGAAACAGTAGAGGAAGCCAGAGAATTGACTAAAACCGATCCTGCTATTAAAGCGGGAAGATTGGTCATGGAATTACACGAATGGTACGGTTCTGCGGCATTGATTAAAACGGCAGAAATTCATAAAACGATATCGAAGTCGGAGATTTAAATTGTTTTTATTGAAACAATTCATCTACTTTTTTGAAGCGATATTCAAAGATGCCTTCGAGTTGTTTGCGCACAAATAACCAGTGAGCAAATCTTCCTAAGAATCCAAGTGGTAATTCGTAACTCACGATATCTGTCATTTCAACTCCTCCTTCAACGGCTTTGAAATGGTGTTCGTGGTGCCACATTTTGTAAGGGCCTGTTCGTTGCTCGTCCACAAAAAACTGCGCATCGTGCACGTATTTGATTTCTGTCACCCAGTTCAGCGGAATTTTCATCAAGGGAGAAACTTTGTAAGCAATCATTAACCCCTCGTACATTTTATCGGGAACATCCGTCAAGACTTTAAAGCCCATGTAATCCGGTGTAATCACTTGAAGATTGTTTGGCGAAGAGAAGAAATCCCAACACGTTGCTAAATCTGTTTTGACGAATTGTGTGCGCTTGATTTGATACATGATTTGCTGTTTTTAGTATAACAGATGGCACCTTCGATTGTTTACAAAACAAAAAAGGTTGACACAAAGCCAACCTTTCTTTGAATATCAATTCCTTTTAATCTTCTTTCCACTTTTGATCTTTATCCAAAGTATAAGGAATTCCGGCTTCATCCAAACGCTCAGAGAGTTTGTTGCAGCGTTTTACCAATTCGTCCAACTTCACTCTAAATGTGTTGTATTCCTCTTCTACAATGGCCAAATTGGTTTTCTGTGTAGAAGATACACCAGAAGTGCTTTCATACAATTGGTAAGAGATGTAATCCAATCTGCTTGCAAAACTTGGTGGTGTTTCCACTTCTTTGCTCGCTTTTAATCGATCGCCGTAAATCATCATCGAGCATTCGTCTAGCAATAAACGTAATTCTCTTGCTTCTTCCAACAACTTCAAATCCACTCCTGGATAGGTTTGAATGGCGTATTTCATCACATCCAATTTCTCTTTTGTTTCAGTCAACAATTTGGAACCACCACTTACTTTTCGGTGAACCTCACTGACATTTTTGCGGAAGGTTTCCAATGCCAACACATCATTCGATGGCAAGGCGTGATTCTCAATTCCTTTCACTACAAACTT
>JADLGD010000034.1 GCA_020849495.1 Fluviicola sp. | reverse complement strand
GCACGTGTGTACGATAATTTCATGCGGCTTCCAACTCCGTAAGAACCACCAGACCATCCTGTGTTGATCAACCAAACTTTGATGTCTGTTCCGTTCAATTTGTCTCCTAACAATTTCGCATATTTTGCTGGGTGTAAAGGCAAGAAAGCTTTACCAAAACATGCAGAGAAAGTTGTTGTAGGTTCAGTAATACCAACTTCTGTTCCTGCTACTTTCGCTGTGTAACCAGACATGAAATGATACATTGCTTGTTCTGTTGTCAAACGAGAGATTGGAGGCAATACACCAAATGCATCAGCAGTTAAGAAGAAAATATTTTTTGGAGCTCCACCAATTGACGGAGTCATGATGTTATCGATGTAATGAATCGGGTAAGATACACGTGTGTTTTCAGTAATTGAACCGTCTGTGTAATCTGGAGTAGAAGTTCCTTCGTGGAAACCAATGTTTTCTAAGATTGCTCCAAATTTGATTGCATCATAAATTTGTGGCTCTTTCTCTTGAGATAAATCGATTGTTTTTGCATAACATCCACCTTCGAAATTGAAAACGGTGTCATTTGACCAACCGTGCTCATCATCACCAATCAAACGGCGATTTGGATCAGAAGAAAGGGTTGTTTTTCCTGTTCCAGATAAACCGAAGAAAATAGCAGTGTCACCATCTTTTCCAACGTTAGCTGAACAGTGCATTGACAATACATTTTTCTCATGTGGCAATACGTAATTCAAAACAGAGAAAATACCTTTTTTAATTTCACCTGTATATCCTGTACCACCAATGATGATCATTTTTTTCGTGAAGTTCAAAATTGCGAAGTTCGCTTGACGCGTTCCATCAATTTCAGGAATCGCTTTGAAACCTGGAGCACAAACGATGTTCCATTCAGCTTCAAAATTTTCAATTTCAGCGTCTGTTGGACGTAAGAACATGTTGTAAGCAAACATATTCGACCAAGGGAACTCAGCTGTAACACGGATATTCATGCGGAAATTATCGTCTGCACATGCATAAGCGTCACGTACATACACATCTTTTCCAATTAAATACGCTTTCATTCGGTTGTAAATACCGTCAAACTGCTCAGGAGTTAAACCAATGTTAACATCCCCCCACCAAACACTGTTTTCAGTTTTCTCGTCGCGCACAACGAAACGATCTTTTGGAGAACGACCTGTGAACTCACCAGTTTCAATTGCAATTGCACCAGTGTCAGTCAATACTCCTTGTCCGTTGATGATAGTATCTTCTACTAATTCTGCAGGAGTTAAATTCCAGAAAACGTTTTCGAGATTGTCTAAGCCAATTAATTTCAAATCAGCATTTTTTCCTCGTTTACCAAATTCGTTCATAAAATTGATTTATCATTGGTACAAGCGACCAACTTTATTTGTCGCAAAAGTACACGGATTGAATGAATTGAAGAAGATTTTTTGTGTTAAATATTAACAGTTTGTACAGAAAAACAAACAATCATTCGCTGTATTTTACAGTTAACGAAAGAGTTGGAGTGTAAAAACGGTTGAAAACTATTTTTTTAACACACAGTTAAGGTGTAATTAATCCCCAATCTTTTAAAATCCAAATAGTACTAAAGAAGTCAACATCTTTGGCAAACATTCCCAATTGTCCACCTTGTAAAGGACCTGTTCCTGGATCTACTGGCACAAAATGTCCCCATTTATTGAATTCATAAAAAACAACGCGTTCTTCGTTTGCTTTGTTAGAATAAGTCAATTTGGTGATGGCTTCATTTTCCTGAAATGCTTTTGTAGTTGTGGTCGGTTGAACAGCGCAATCATTCAATGCTAAAAATTGTTCGACCAATTCAAATCCGGCTTTTACACTCACAATATCATCACCGGTTCCATGCATCACCACAATTCTAGGATAAGCTCCTTTATAACCAGGATTTTGTTCTCTAGCAATAGTTGCCCATTCAGATGGTTTTAAATCTTTGGGATTGATCATCGCACTCATGCCTTGTCCTGCGTTTGTAGCTATTCCAAAAGGTGCTCCTGCTAAAACAGCTCCTGCATTAAATGTTTCAGGATAATCGACTAATAAGGCACTTGCCATTGCACCACCAGCTGAAACGCCGTATACAAAGATCTTGTTTTTATCAATAGAATACGATTTTTGAACTTGTTCAATCATTAAATGAATGCTGTAAACTTCACCACTGTTCTTTTTAATGTCTTTTTCGATGAACCAATTGTAGCAAGTGGATAAATTGTTACGCAGTAATTGTTCGGGATACAAGACATGAAATCCTAAACTATCTGAAAGTCGGTTCCAATCGGCATCGTGTGCAATTTTCTCAGGGTCTTGATAACAACCATGAAGAACTACAACTAAAGGAAGTGCTTCAGATGTTTTTTTGCTTGAAAGGTGGATTTTTGCTTTTAAATGTCCTGGATTTGGATCCGTTGTCGGAAGTTCAATAAATTGAGCATTGCTTAAAAGAGTAATGCCGATTAGTAGTAGTGTTAAACTGATTTTCATATCACATTGAGTTTCTTCATGATGAATGTTGCGCTCTTGTTTTTACAAATACCATTCCTCAAAGTGTAATCAAAATAAAAGTCGTTGTCTTTTATTTCTACTTCGAAACAGTTGTTACTTAAGTAATCTGGATAAAGTTGAGTGGTATCACAGACTTCCAAATCATGTGTAGCGATGATTCCAATTCCTTTTTTAGTGACTATTTTTTTGACGACTTCAATCGTACCGTTGCGTTTGTCATCTGAATTGGTTCCTCGTAAAATTTCATCCAATAAAACAAAGCAACGTTTTTGGTTCAATGTTTCCATGATGAATTGCAAGCGCTTCACTTCAGCAAAAAAGTAGGATTCACTATCACTTAAGGAATCACTTAGTCGCATGGAAGCTACCAAAGGAATGGGGTGGAGCTGTGCTGATTTTGCAGCTACAACGGATCCAGCATTTCCTAAAACAATTCCAATCCCAATGGTTCGCAAGAAAGTACTTTTCCCCGACATGTTGGATCCAGTTAAAATCACAAATGGATTTCCACTGAAATCAATGTCATTGTTGATGCGTTTCTGACTATTTAAAAGCGGATGACCCAATGCTGTGAATTGAATATTGTATTCGTTGTTTAGTGCTGGAAAACAATAGTTTGGGTTATTGTATTTAAAGTTGGAAAAAGCATTTAACTCTTCAAAATCACCAATCACTTCGATCCATTGCATGATTTCGTTGCTGTATTGTTTTCGCCATTTGATCAAACGTTTGTAGGCATGGATGTGATAGAAAACCGTTCCGTTGAAATGGATCATCGCAAAACCATTTCGAACACTTTCCAACGAACGAAAGATCTTGCCTAATTGCTTTAATTTCTCACTTGCTGGAATCTTGTTTGAACGAATGGAATCACTCATCTGTTGTAACAAACTACTTTTCCATGGGTGGGTTTCGATCAATGAAAGCAATTTACCATAACCATCAAAGGTTTTATCTAAGCGTTCTAATTTCCCTAATTCTGCAAGAATTTTCTTTGCAACAGAACCAAAAATAATCAGATTGAAAATGAACAATAAAATACCGACTGTAAACCATTTGCCATCACCGGTCACTGCAAGAGCAATCATACTGGATAAGCCTAAAATTGGAAATAACCAAATGCTGATTTGATGAAAAATGGAGAGTTTTTCCAATGCTTGCCATTCACCGAGGTGGTGTAAGTTTTCAGGTGTATCTGCACCAATTTCAGCATGCGCATTGTACGTTTGACGCCATTCTAATAATTCTGCTAGTTCAGTAATCGCTTCTTGGCGTTGTTGAATGCTTTCTTTGTCTTTTGGAATCAATAAGGATTCAGCTAATTTTCGTTTTCCTGTAACGGTAGCAGTTCTGTTTAAGTGTTGGTAGATGGAATGTTCTCCAAGAATATCTAAATCAGTTAAATAGGCATGGTCATCTACTTTGAAATCGCTTCCGTTGTAAAAAGGATAATTGCCCGTTTCCAAGAAGGTGATTTCTCTACTATTGATCGACATCAACGTCGTAGCAAAAGTGTGTTTGGCTTTTAATTGAAAATGTTTGTAAACGAGAAATAAAAAAAGACCAAGTGCAATTGTTGCAGCTATAGGAATGATAAAATTTTGTGAATGCTTGTAACTGAAATAATAACCAACACCAGCAAGAACTAAAAACAGCAGACGCAACCAGCCTACGGATGCAATTTGTTTTTTTAATTGCGTTGCTTCTTCATGAAACGTATTAAAACGTTGCTTGTATATTGAAATGCGCATTAATTTGCTAATGATTTAAGTGCTTCAATTGCTGTTTTGATGTTGTTTCTAACTTCCAAAATATCGGTCTCCATCATGTAACAAGGGGCACTGATGATTTTATTGGTTGTATCAATTTGAATTTCAGTAATTGATTTCATAATTGCTTCTGCACCAGTTGCTTTAAGTCCTTCGTTGAAAGCATTGATATCATAAGGTGAAGCAGCTTGATCGGTTCCTAAAGTAAGACTTGCATGAGATGAAGAACCTTCTAAAGCTTTCGCAATTACAATCGGACTAACACACAAGGCTGCAATCGGTTTTCCAACATTCACCATGTTGACAATCAATAATTTTACTTCAGGTAAAATGCTTCCTTCCGGACCAGAAAATGCCCAGTTGGTGAAGTTTTTAGCGCTTCCAAATCCTCCGGGAATAATCAATCCATCAATGTCGGCAGGAGTAATGTCGTTGATGTTTGAAATGGATCCACGAGCTATTCGAGCCGCTTCAACTAACATGTTTCTTGTTTCTGGCATTTCTTCACCCGTAGTATGGTTGACGACGTGATGTTGATTGGCATTAACTCCAATACAAACATATTCATCTCCCATTTCTTTAACGGCCAACATCGCTAAAACTGCTTCTTGAATTTCAGCACCATCATAAACTCCACAGCCAGAAAGTAAAATTCCAAATTTCATTGTTTCTTGTTTTTAGTTCTAAGGTCAAAGCAAAGATAGATTCTAAATTGATTTGTATGTGAAATACTTTAAGAATACCTATTATTGTTCTTTGCAACATAAAGTAAATAGGCATGTCGAGGAATACAACCAGTAAGATTTTATTTTATGACGGAGATTGTGGATTTTGCAATAAATCAGTTCAGTTTGTTTTAAAGTATGAAAATCGCTCTGAAATTTATTTTAGTGCCTTGCAATCAGATTTTGCACGTGATTTTTTTCAACAACATGGATTGCCTGTGCCAGATATGAGTACGTTTTATTTTTGGAGTGAAGGAAAAATGCACAAGCAATCAACAGCAGCTTTAATCGTTGGTGAACACTTTCGTTTTCCCTTCAATTTAATTCAAGTGGGATGGCTTGTACCTCGTTTTATTCGTGATGCCTTGTATCGTTTTGTTGCAAAAAGACGTCACCAATTGTCAAAAGGGTTTTGTGTGTTACCAACAGCTGATCAAAAAGCACGTTTTTTGAATTAACTGGTAATATTCATTGAAATTTAAATCTTTGGTAGAAATACAACGGATTGTTAAAATTTCGAACAGTTTTACACCTTAAACCTGTTAATATCATTTTAAAACCACAATTCGCTTAGCTGAATCTTTAACTATCTTTGTTGAATGAGAATTTCGGCCTCCATTTATTCTGATAAAAAACGTGATTTAAAAGATACGATTGCAGATTTGTCAGCGCATCATGTGGATTTATTGCATGTTGACTGCAATGATGATCTATCCGTTTTTGATGATATTAAGCGTGTACGTGAATGGTGTAAGATTCCTATAGACTTACATATCATCACGAATTCACCTGCTAAATACTTTGATTTATTGCGTGAAAATCCGGTGGAATATGTGACCTTTCAATTAGAAGATGCGACAGAATCGTTGGATTTACCTTCAGATATTCCAGGGAAAAAAGGATTAGCGATCATTACTCCAACTCCTGTTAGTGCGTTTGATCAGTATTCCAATTACGATTTTATTTTGATCATGGCAACAATTCCAGGTCAAAGTGGAGGAGTGTTTGATGCGGTGAATTTTAAGAAAATTCGTGATTTTCAAAAGAAATATCCGTCTAAATCTGTCCATGTTGATGGTGGAGTAAACGGTGAAGTATCGTTCATTTTGCGCAACATGGGTGTGCATACCTCAGTTTCTGGTTCGTATTTATTCAATGCACCAAGTATTGGTCATGCCTTGATGGATTTGACTAAACGCGATGTACAATCACAATTCATGGTCAAAGATTTCATGATTCCAGTAGAAGAATCGCCAACTGTTCTTTTGAATGGTACAACGAGTTTGGATGTGTTGAAATCGATTGAAGTGGGCGATTTAGGTTTTACAATGGTTTTAGGTGAAGACAACGAATTATTGGGAATTATTTCCAATGCAGATATTCGCAAAGCATTGATTAAAAATGAAGGAACGATCGCTTCGATGTCAATTGCATCCATCATGAATGCTAATCCATTGGTCATTCAATCTCATGCAACCGTGAATGATTTATTGCAACAAATAAAGAAATATACTTTTCCATTGATGTATTTACCAGTTGTTGAAAATGGTAAAGCAGTAGGAATTGTTACCTTTCTTAACCTTATTAAAGGAGAAATATGATATTACATTTAAAACAATCTGTAACAGCAGAACAAGCAGCAAAATTGGCTGTAGAACACAAAGCATTTCATGTTATTTCAAACAATACGCAGGTTTTAATTACTGGTTCAGGAGTAAAAGAAGTTCCAGCTGGTTTGGATGCATTCACTGATCAAAGTTGGGTTTTTCCAAACGACATGCAGCTTTCTGCAAGATCATACCGTTCCGAAACACGCGAAGTGAGAATAGGAAATGTAACTGTTGGTGGAAATACAGGAAACACAATTATCATTTCTGGACCTTGTTCCGTTGAATCCGAAGAACAAATTCGTGAGTCTGCAGCTTTGCTGAAGGCAAATGGTTTGACTTCCCTTCGTGGTGGTTGTTACAAACCGAGAACGAGTCCTTACAGTTTTCAAGGAATGGGCTTGGATGGTTTGAAATTGTTAGCCAAAATGCGCGAAGAATTTGGTTTTACAGTTGTTACTGAAGCACGTGACGCAACACACATTGATGAAATCATAGAACACGCCGATGTGATTCAAGTAGGTGCAAAAGCCATGTACGACCAAGGAATTTTACGTGCTTGTGCGAAAACGCAAAAAACAGTTTTGATCAAACGCGGTTTCGGAACAACATTACAAGAATTTGTACAAGCTGCTGAATTTGTGTTGGCTGGTGGAAATGAAAACGTTTTATTGTGTGAAAGAGGGATTCGTACCTTTGAAACAGGAACGCGTTTTACCTTGGATTTGTGTGGCGTAGAATGGTTGAAACACCATACGAATTTGCCAGTAGTTTTAGATCCAAGTCATGCAATGGGTTATGCTTATGGTGTTGCTGGTTTGACAAGAGCTTGTGTTGCTTTAGGAGTTGATGGTTTGTTGATTGAAGTGCATCCAAACCCGAAAGTGGCAAAATCAGATGCATCTCAACAATTGAATCATGCTGAGTTTGAACAATTATTAAAAACCATTCAGCCAATTGCATCTAGTGTTGGTTATCAAATCGTATAAATGCTGTTTTTAGATCAAAATATCAAAGGTCTGTGTGGAAGATTTGGGGTTGATTTTTATCAATTACTGAAAGACTTTGACGTGGACAATGTAACAGAATTGTCTATTTTGGATTTAGAGGCTATTGCTGAAGAATACGAAGTGGATTTTTATTCGCTTTTGTTCAAACCTTTGTTCATCTTGGATCATTTGCGTCCGAAGATTGAAAAAATTAAATTGTTGATTTTGGATGTTGATGGTGTAATGACTGATGGAGGAATGTATTACAGCGAACAAGGCGACCAAATGAAGAAATACAATACCAAAGACGGTATGGCTATTTTAAAAGCAAAAGAAAAAGGGATTTCCTTTGGAATTATTTCTTCAGCCTTTGTAGATAAAATGGTAAAGAATAGAGCTGAAACCTTGAAAATTGACCATGTTTATGTAGGACGCGACCAAAAAATCGATGTCTTGAATGGTTGGTGTTCCAATATGGGGATCAGTTTAGAAGAAGTGGCGATAATTGGAGATGATATCAATGATCTATCGTTGATTAAAAACGTTGGTTTTTCAGCCTGCCCAGCTGATGCAGTCCCTTTGGTGAAACACGCATGTGATGTGGTGTTGAGTAAGAAAGGTGGCGAAGGTGTAGTAAGAGAATTAATCGATAATTATTTGTTGGAATCTCCAATAGATAATTTCTAAAGAGTAGTATATGAATCAAATTAAATTAGGCATTCTACGTGAAGGAAAAGTACCGCCAGATAAGCGTGTACCACTGACTCCAAAGCAATGTAAATTGGTGGAAGCAAAATTCCCAAATGTAAAAGTGAAGGTTCAAACAAGTCCTATTCGTTCATTTAAAGATGAAGATTATTTAGCGGAAGGAATAGAAGTTGTGGAAAGTATCGCCGATTGTGACGTGATTCTGGGAGTAAAAGAAGTGAACATTGAGGATTTAATCCCCGGAAAGAAATTCATGTTCTTTTCACATACCATCAAGAAACAACCGTATAACCGAAATTTGTTGCGTGCAATCATGGAGAAAAAAATCCAATTGATTGATTATGAGGTATTGAAAAACCGTCAAAATAAACGCATCATTGGTTTTGGTCGCTATGCGGGAATTGTTGGTGCTTACAATGGTTTCTTGACGTTTGGAATGAAAAAAGGCACTTACGAGTTGAAACCAGCAAATTTGTGTGCTGATCGTGCAGACATGGAATCTGAATTGAGCAAAGTGGTGCTTCCAAAAGACACGAAAATTGTTTTGACAGGTTTTGGAAGAGTAGGTTATGGCGCTCGTGAAATCATGGATTTATTGCCAATTACAGAAGTGACTCCTGAAGAATTTCTAAACGATACGTTTGATCAACCGGTATTCACACATCTGGAAGTTGAAGATTATTATGCAAGAAAAGATGGAGCACCATTTGATAAAGGAGATTTCTATGCGCATCCAGATCAATACAAATCATCGTTTTTCCGTTACGCTGAAAAAGCGCAGATGTACATTGCTTGCCATTTTTGGAGTAATAAATCACCTTTTATCATAACCAGAGAAGATTTCAAACAAGCTTCCAATAAAATTGAAGTGGTAGCTGATGTTTCGTGTGACATTGATGGACCAATTGCTTGTACGATTCGTCCTTCTAAAATCGCTGATCCAGTTTATGGCTATGACCCAGCAT
>JADLGD010000033.1 GCA_020849495.1 Fluviicola sp. | reverse complement strand
TAGAAAGTTCAGCAATCTTTGCAGCTCTTTGCTCTGGCGTCATTGATTCAGTTAGTTCTTTCGTAATTGTTTTGGTAACATCTTCCATTCGAATAATGAAAGTCGCTGTCAATCCTGGTACTGGAATTTCTTCTGACAAATTTTTTGCCCAAAATCCATTATCCAAATAGTTTTTTTCTGGAGTTGAAGCATCTGCAATGGCATCATAACCACAGTGATGATTTGTCAAAACCATTCCTTTTTTAGAGATAATTTCACCTGTACAAAATCCTCCAAAAGAAATAACGGCATCTTTTAAAGATGATTTGTTGATAGAGTAAAGTTGCTCTGGGGTTAATTTTAAGCCATGTTTTTTCATGTCTTAATAGTTTCTTCCTAACATGAAAGGAAGCCACATTCCTTCGTCTGCTTTTGCTAAAATACTCATTGAGAGTACCCCAAGCAAAACAAAAATTTTAATTTTTTTCATTTTTTTCGATTTGGTTTTTTAATCCTATATTGGATTGACTTGTTTTTGCGATGTAAAAATAATGAAATATCTATTGAATTTTTCATTTAGCATTTCTAAAGATTGAAATTCTATCTTTTGAAGATTACTTTAACACTTAATTCTTAAACTTAATCACCGTCCTACGGTTCATTTTCAATTGCTCTTCGTTGCAATTAGTGCAGTTGATTAGCGGTGAAGATTCTCCTTTGTAATCTCCTGATAATCTTCCCTTTTCGATGCCATTTTGTTCCAAATATCCAATCACGCGTTTCATTCTGCGTTCTGATAACCAGTAATTATAGTGGTTGGTTCCGTTTTTGTCACAATAGGATTGAATGAAGACTTTTAGTTCTGGTTTGGAGTTTAAAATGGGAATAATTTGATCCAATGTCGCTTTGTTTTCTTTGTTTAAGTAAGATGAATTTTCATCGTAATAAATGGTATTGTTGGAAAGTGCCTTGTTGAGCATGTCTTCCTTGTTTCTTTCCATCTCATCCTCATTGGCAAAAACCGGCGCATCGATCTTCACCTCTGCAAATGCTTCCTGACCATATTCGTCTGAAACACGCACTTTGTAGATTCCTGGTTGCAAATCTTGTGGGTCTTGAACCGTATCGTTATTGCTCCAGCTGTATTTCAAACGTTTTCCGCCACCATTCACTGTCAAATCGATCGCATGGCCTTTCTTTGGAACCGTTGAAATGATTGGCAAAACGGAAAGTGTGATTGCTGGTGGATAAAGTCTGGTAGTGAAATAAATGTCACTTTTGTCTCCCTCGCGGTTGCTTGACCAGTAAAATTGATTGCCCGAAGCGATCAAGTATGCATCAAATTTCGAGGAATTGATTTTGTCACCCATGTTTTCTGGTTCGCTCCAGTTCGTCCATGAATCGTCTTGGCGGATGGAGTAAAAAATGTCTGCATCACCCATTCCTCCGCGACCGTTGGTCGAAAAGTACAATGTGTCGAGTCCTTGTGACAAAAATGGGGAAATCTCAAATCCTGAACTGTTGATCGATGTTCCTAAATTCAATGGATTAGACCATGAACCATCGACCTGCTTTTTGATCAAATACAAGTCTTCCATCCCTTTGCTATCCATTCCTGCGTAGCTCAAAATAATCACATCTTCACCTTGACTCACAAAGAAATTAATGAAATCTCCCTTGATTTTCAATGCAGGGATTTTCAAACTTTTGGGTTTGCCCCAACTGCCGCCTTTCTTTTGAGAAATTGCAATGCCACTTTCTTTTGGATGTTTACCTTCATAGCAGTTTATTAAGTAAATGGAAGTTCCATCTGCATTCATTCCACAAACTGCATTGTTGAGTTTGTTGTTAAGTGCTGTCAATTTCTCACTTTTGCCATAAAAGCCTTTCTCATTTTTGCTGCTGTACCAAATATCTTGGTCGATTGCTCCGCCTGAGTTTTTGGCATCAAAGGTTCTCACAAAAAACAAAGTCGAACTATCTTTCGAAAACATCGGCATACTTTCCTCTGCATTCGAGTTGATGGTTTCACTCAATTTACTCGCTGGACTGAAATCCCAAAACTGGGCTTGGGCGCTGTAAACTGTTGAGACTAGAAAAAATAGTACTAATGTATATCCTTGTTTCATTTTGATGCTTTTTGCTAATGTTTTGCTTGGTTTTTGAAGTAATCTTTATTTGATTATTTCCTACTCTGGAGGATTTGCTCCCGGACGATTTCTTCCGAGCATGATTCCGAGTACCAATTCATGTCCACCTGATTTATAAGTATTGTATCGGTTGATTGAAAAATCAAATGAATAACCAAACTTAAACCTTGTGCTGATGTTCATTCCCACCATGCCCACAACTGCATCTTGGTGACGGTATGATGCACCAAACCAATAGCGTTGTTTGTATTCTAATTGCAAACTTCCCTCAATGGCAAGTGGCGCAGGATTCATGAATTTCACCAAAACCGCTGGCGTAAGTTCAAAGTTTGTTCCCATCGGGATTTTTAATCCACCCGTAAGCATCATGTGGATTTGTCTGTCAAAAAACGCTGTTCCTGACCCAAATTCTACCATGTCGCCCGTCAACTGATCGGCTGAAACACCCACAAATACTTTCTGAGAATAAAGGTAAAATCCTGCACCGATATCCAAATTAAATTTATTGCTTTGATTGGCAACAAAGGTTTGGTATGTAGCATCAGAACCTGGTGTCAATGTAACCGCTCTATCTTGCAAGAAAGTATTGTTGGTCATCCCTACTTTGGCTCCAAATGCCAAGTTGAATTTTGTAGAAATAGGCAAGTGAATGGCATACGTTCCCGACAAATTGATTTTCTGGAAGGCTCCATATTGGTCTGCAATTACTTGCCCACCCAAAGCGTGTTTGAGTCTTCCAGTATTCACCTCAGGACTTTCGTCGCCAACAACACTCGTTCTAATCCCTGGATTATAAGTATCGCGCTTTCTTTGTCCCAAAACGGTGCTCATAGAAGCATAAGCTGTTTTTGGTGTATTGTCAAAACCGATCCATTGCCATCTTCCACTCACCGTAATGTCTGTGAAATCATACACTCCCGCTGCAGCTGGATTTACCATAAACTGGTTGCGAAGGTATTGGCTATACTGTGGCATTTGTTGCGAGATACCATAAAATGATACCATGGCTAAAACTGCGGTAATTAATTTTTTATTCATAATCAAAAAGATTAATTTCTGATGATTGTTACGATTCCTGTTGCATTTGGTGTATCCAAGGCATCATTGAAGTCGATGATGTAGTAATAAGATCCTACTGGCAAATCTTTGTTGTCAAATCTTCCATCCCATGGTATCAAATAACCATCAGAATTATACAACACCTGACCCCAACGGTTGAATATTGTTACGTTGTTGTTTGGATAACGTGTGCTCAACTCTGAAATCAACCACAAGTCGTTTACACCATCGCCATCAGGGGTGAAGGCTGAAGGTGCTGTAAACTCATAGCAATCTTTCACCGTTACCACCACACTATCTATTGGACTTTGACAACCTTGCAAGTTTTCACTCACATAATAAGTCGTTGTACCCAATGTATTTGTTGGCAATAAGTTGGATCCTGTTCCAAGTAAATTTGTCATCCCTAAGTCACTGTACCAACTGGTTGTTC
>JADLGD010000032.1 GCA_020849495.1 Fluviicola sp. | reverse complement strand
CGCCCCGACTGTTTACTGATTTTTAATTTTTCATATCAATGAGCATCCAACCAGTTATCTGCTAGTTGCATTTCAACTTCCATCGGTACTTCTAAGTGGATGGCTTCTTCCATGGCTTTTTTCACCAAGTTTTTCATCAATTCCACTTCGTCTTTGTGAACATCAAATACCAACTCATCGTGTACTTGTAAGATCATTTTGGATTGAACCTTTGCTTCTTGCATGGCTTTGTCAACGGCAACCATCGCTAATTTCACAATGTCAGCTGCTGATCCTTGAATGGGCGCATTGACCGCATTTCGTTCTGCAAAACCTCTTACTACAGCATTTCCGGAATTGATGTCTGGCAAATACCTGCGTCGTTTCATGATGGTTTCTACGTAACCCTCTTCACGTGCATTTTTAACTGCCGTTTCCATGTACGATTTAATGGTGCCATATTGAGCAAAATAAGCATCAATGATCGATTTCGCTTCGCTTCTACTAATGCCCAAATTCTGAGATAAACCAAAAGCACTTTGTCCGTAAATGATTCCGAAATTGACTGCTTTTGCAGCACTACGCTGGTCTTTTGTGACATCTTCTAAGGCAACATGGAATACTTTTGCTGCAGTTGCTTTGTGAATGTCCAAACGATCTTGGAATGCTTTAATCATGTTTTCATCTTTTGCCAATGCAGCAATAATGCGCAATTCGATTTGGGAATAATCGGCAGCCATTAATTGATAATCGGCTGAGCGAGCGATGAAAGCTTTTCGTATCTCTTTTCCTCTTTCTGAGCGAATTGGAATGTTTTGCAGGTTGGGATTATTCGAACTCAAACGTCCTGTTGCTGTGACGGTTTGCATGTAACTGGTGTGCACACGACCATCAACCGGGTCTTTCAATGTTGGAAGTGGATCCACATAAGTCGATTTCAGCTTCTTCATTTGGCGGTAATCCAAAATGTGCGCGATGATGGGATGATCGTTTTTGTGTTGTTGCAAAATATCTTCGGAAGTAGCGTATTGACCTGTTTTCGTCTTTTTTGCTTTTGAAGAAATTTTTAAATGGTCGAATAGCACGTCGCCCAATTGTTTTGGTGAATCGACATTGAAATCCATTCCAGCCAATTCCTTGATTTGAGCTTCCAATGCAATCGTTTCTGTTTCCAATTGTTTGCTGTATGCTTCCAAATGTGGAATATCAATCGCAACACCTTCTGCTTCCATTGCTGCCAACACTTTAACCAAAGGCATTTCCATGTTCCAGAACAAGTCTTTCAAATGGTCTTTTTCAATTTGTGGTGCAAACAATTGTTTCAATTGGAAAGTGATATCTGCATCTTCACACGCATAATCAGAAATAGCTTCTGGAGGTAAGTCTCCCATGTTTCCTTGATTTTTTCCTTTTTTACCAATCAAGGTTTCGATGCTAATTGGTTGGTAATTCAAGTAGTATTGCGCTAGAAAATCCATTCCTTGTTTTGCTTCCGGTTGGATGAGGTAATGCGCGACCATGGTATCAAACAACGGTCCGTTTAGTTCTACTCCATAGCGTTTCAATACTTGAAGGTCGTATTTCAAATTGTGAGCAATTTTTTCAATGTTTTCACTTTCGAAAAAGGGTTTGAAGGTGTCAACAATGGCTTGTGCTTCTGCTTTGTTTAGAGGCACTGCTACATAATAAGCTTCACGTTCTTTGAAGGAAAAAGACATTCCCACTAAATCAGCATGCAAGGCATTGATATTGGTTGTTTCGGTATCAAAACACACCGATTTTTCAGCCATTAATTTAGATAGTAAAAGCTTACGTTCTTCTTCCAGTGTTACCAAATGATAACTAGGTTTTTCGGTTGCAATGGTTTTTACACCACTGGTTTCAGTTGCTTGTTGTACTTCAACCAAACTTTGAGTTCCAAACAGGTCCAACTGTCCATTTTCATTGTTGGATGCAACAGTAACAACGATTTCTTCACCTGTAACGCGCTTTGCTAGGTTTCTGAATTCTAAATCGGTAAAAATTTCAACAATAGCTTCCTTATTTGGTTCTTGATAAACTAATTCTTCAGGCTCAAATTCAACGGGAGAATCAAGGATTATCGTAGCTAACAACTTTGATATTTCACCTTGTTCTTTAAAGTTGATGACATTCTCTTTCATCTTCCCTTTCAGTGATTCTACATTTTCAAAAACACCTTCCATGGAACCGAAATCGGCGATTAATTTTTTAGCCGTTTTTTCACCAACTCCAGGAATTCCAGGGATGTTATCAGCAGCATCTCCCCATAAACCCAAAATATCGATGACTTGTAATGGATGTTCTACTTCAAATTTCTCGCAAACTTCTTTTACTCCCATAATGGAAGCAGGATCACCACCACGACCAGGTTTGTATATGAAGATATTTTCACTGACCAACTGACCAAAATCTTTATCTGGAGTCATCATATAGGTGATGAAACCTTCTTGTTCAGCTTTCTTAGCCAAGGTTCCGATCAAATCATCTGCTTCGTATCCATCTACTACATACATCGGAATATTGATTGCTGCAATGATTTTTTTGATGGGTTCAATCATATTGCGAATGTCCTCAGGCATTTCTTCTCGATGCGCTTTGTATGCTGCAAAATCCACATTACGGTTAGTTGCTCCTCCAGGAGGATCGAAAACAACTGCTATGTGAGTAGGTTTTTCTTTGTTCAATATGTCAATCAACACATTGGTAAAACCAAAAGCGGCAGATGTGTTTTGACCTTTTGAATTGACACGCGGATTTTTAGCAAAAGCAAAGTAAGCTCTGTAAATTAAAGCAAAGGCATCTAGTAAGAACAGTTTTTTTTCTGCTGGAGGAGTAAGCATAATCATTTTAAATTGGAACTTACAAGTTTAGTGAATTTCCTTGAGAAGTTTTTGCTCCTAGCTTTGAAACTTAATCACTATCCTTTCGTACTACCAAGAGCATAATTTTTTAGCTTGAAACGTACCTTTTTAAAAGTTTTTTATTTCTTGTCTTTGTTCATCATTGGTTATGTTGGACTGGGGTTGTTGATACGTATTTTTAAGCCGGAAGTCCATATTCTTCCACAATTTATGGAGGAAATGTTGGGAGGTGAATATTGGAAAGAACAATCAACACAAGAACAAACATTTGAGAATTTAAGCTACGAATTACTCCATTCACAAGGTAAAGATTCTACACCTATTGTTTTCACAAATGATTATAATTCTGAGTTAGGCATTTTTTGTTTCCGTGGAAACGCTCAACGAAATGCACCCACAAGAGGAACTATTGCCGAAAGGCCTACCACATTTGAAGTTGATTGGGAATTTGAAACAGATGAAGATAATCGCGTTTCTAAATTTGGTATCTGGGGCGGAGGATCTGGATGGACAGGTCAGCCTTTGATAGTTCAATGGCCCAAAGAAGCGAAGCAAAAAATGTACGGTATTGATCCTGAATTCATCAAGAAAAAGAAAGGAAAAGAAGTCATTGTGGGCTCCTTGTGTGGGGATATTTATTTTTTAGATTTTGAAACGGGATTGCCAACCAGAAAACACGTGAGTATTCACAATCCGATCAAAGGAACTGTTTCTGTGGATCCACGCATGAATGGTTTGCTCTATGTTGGACAAGGAATCCCGAATGGTGGTCGTTTCGGTTCGTATGTCTTCAACATGTTCAGTGGTTCTGAAGTGCTGTTTAGAAATGGTTTAGAAAGTGATGCACACAGACAATGGGGTGCATTTGATAGCAATTCACTCATCGATCCTAAAACTGGTTATTGGATCCATCCTGCTGAAAACGGGATGATTTACAAAACAAAAGTGGAAGAAAATCAACGCATTCACCAACCTGAAAAATTTAGATACAAAGTAAAAGGCCAAAAGGATTTTGGAATTGAATCCAGTTTTGGTGCATGGAACAATTTGGGCTACTTCGGTGACAATGCAGGAAATGTGTTCTGTTTGAATTTGACCACCATGAAACCTGTTTGGATCCTCAACAATTACGACGATACAGATGCATCAATGGTAATCGATATCCAAGAAAACGGGAAACCTTATTTGTATCTAGGAAATGAAGTGGACAAACAAGGACCAACCGGTAAAGCTTACATTCGAAAGATTGATGCTAAAACAGGAAAAGAACTATGGCGTTGCTCACGTACCTGTGCAGGCTCAAGTGTGAATGGAAAAATCAATTCAGGTGGTGTATTGGCTTCTGTTTTACCGGGCAAGAAAAAAGCGGCACATTTGGTTTATGGAATCTATTCTCGTGTGAATAATTCGATGAAAGGGGAGTTGGTAGCTCTGGACAAGAAAACGGGGAAAGTCCGCTTTTCGATTCCAATGGATCATTACAGTTGGGCTTCTCCCATTGATATCTACGATAAAAAAGGAAATTGCTACTTGTTTTTCACGGATGTCTTTGGATACATTTACCTCATTGATGGTCTCACGGGTGAAATCATTGAAAAAAAGAAAACGGATAAAGTGTGGGAATCTTCTCCGGTAGCTTGGAACAATCGCATCATTCTTGGAGCTAGAGGAAATAAAATCTATAGTTTTTTGATTAAATAGTATCCATTGTTCGTTTCGTTACTAATCAATCTTCTTGCATTTAAGACCCGTGCTCTTTCTCTAAATTGTATCTTTGCCAAAATTGTTATTACATGAACCGTCCGCTCATTTTTATTACCAATGATGATAGCTTGCATGCTAAAGGCATTGCGGCATTGGTAGAGGCTGCTCGTCCATTTGGTGAAATCGTTGTGATAGCACCTGATAAACCACAGTCTGGAATGGGTCATGCAATAACCATTAATCATCCTTTGCGCTTACAAAAAGCCACTATTTTTCATGATATCGAAGCGTATGCTTGTTCAGGTACACCGGTAGATTGTGTGAAATTAGGGGTGTATGAAGTCTTGCATCGAAAACCAGATTTGGTGCTTTCTGGTATCAATCATGGAGCAAATTCATCCACAAATGTGTTGTATTCCGGAACCATGTCTGCAGCTGTTGAAGGTGCCATGGAACACATACCAAGTATTGGTTTTTCCTATTGTGATTACGATGCAGAAGCTGATTTTACTGCAGCACAATGGGTGGCGAGTCAATTGATTCCAAAAGTATTGAAAGAAGGATTGCCACTGGGGGTTTGTTTGAATGTCAATATTCCAAAATGTAAGATTGAAGAATTGAAAGGAATTGAAGTGTGCAGACAAGCTTATGCTTTTTGGGAAGATCGTTTTGATAAACGCTTGGATCAATTTGGGAAACCTTATTATTGGTTGACAGGTACGTTTGATTCTCGTGAAGAAGCAACGGATACCGATTTACATTATTTGGATCAAGGTTATGCAACTGTTGTTCCTACACAATTTGATTTAACTGCTCACCAGAGCATTCAACATTTAAAAACCATTTTGTCATGACAAGAAAAATCAAGTGGAATGCCCGTATGACCGTTGGGACGATCATCGGAGTGATTTCTCCCTTTTTGTTCATACCATTAACAATCGGATTAATTGCTTGGTCTCAAAACTATATGTTTTCTACCCTCTGGACAAAGTTTCAAAACGATATCATGGTACAAAGTAAATTTATATCGTTGTCCATTATTCCAAATTTGCTCTGGTTTTACATGTTCTTAAACCGAGAACGTTATGACATTGCGCGTGGAATTATAATAGGTTCTGCATTGTTCTTGCCTTACATCGTTTACATCAACTTGATTCGTTAATGAACGCAAAAAAATTATACATCATATCTGGAGAAGCTTCAGGCGATTTGCACGGTTCCAATGTAATGAAAGAGTTGTACAAAGAACAACCTGATTTAGCTATTCGTTTTTGGGGTGGTGATAAAATGGCCGCTGTTGGTGGAACCATGGCAATGCACATTCGGGAATTAGCCTATATGGGTTTTGTTGAAGTGTTAAGAAACATTCGAAAAATCTTAAAAAACATCCGTTTCTGCAAACAAGATATTGAAGCTTTTCAACCAGATGCTATCTTATTGATTGACTATCCTGGGTTCAATATGCGTATTGCTGAATGGGCTAAGAAAAAAGGCATCAAAGTGTATTATTACATTTCTCCAACTGTTTGGGCGTGGAAAGAAAAACGCGTTGAGAAAATCAGACGAGATGTGTACAAACTGTTTGTGATCCTTCCTTTCGAAAAACCATTTTATGCTAAGCACCATTACGATGTTGAATACGTTGGTCACCCATTGTTAGATGAAATTGATCATTACAGACAACAAGTTCCAACAAAATTAGCACTTGATGCATCTGATACTCGACCAATAATCGCTGTTTTACCTGGAAGTAGAGTGCAAGAGTTGAAAACCAAATTGCCTATTATGCTAACCTTGGTGGAAGCATTCCCGAATTATCATTTCGTGATTGCTGGGGCGCCCAATATGGATGAAGGACTTTACAAAGAATTGATTGGAAATCGCAGCGTTTCTGTGGTTTTTGGACAAACGTATCAATTGCTTCAACAATCTGAGG
The DNA here is from genome assembly GCA_020849495.1 of Fluviicola sp. Lineage (GTDB taxonomy): Bacteria > Bacteroidota > Bacteroidia > Flavobacteriales_D > Crocinitomicaceae > Fluviicola. The sequence goes on along the minus strand of JADLGD010000032.1, from coordinate 8,098 downwards.
CGGCTGTAGTTACTTCTGGTACAGCAACTCTTGAAACGGCCTTATTTGGAATTCCACAAGTGGTTTGTTACATTGGAAATGCCCTTTCCTTTCAAATTGCAAAACGTATTGTGAATGTGAAATACATTTCCCTACCGAATCTGATTTTGGATCGTGAACTGTTAACCGAATTGATTCAAAATGATTGCAATCCTCAACGTTTGAAACAAGAACTTTCGTTGATCATTAAAGGTGGATCTAAGCGTGAAATGATGTTGAATGCGTATAAAGATATTCATGGAATGTTAGGTTTAGGAGGTGCTTCACAAAAAGTTGCACAATACTTGTTGAAAACTATTTGACCAAGCCTCTGATTGCGTCTAGGTCGCTTTTAATTTTGTACTGTGGCTCGGATATGCGCTTTTTTATGCTTTTTACTACCAATGGCACTTGTGGCTCAACAAATGCGTATTGGAGTTCTTCGCGATTATGAAGTGAAGCGCATTGTTTTCGCCTATAACGAAGGCAGCTACAACATCTTCGCGGATACCAATGAATACGGTACCATCCTCGCTTCTGAATTTGTAGAAGTATCACTGACTCCCGAGCGAAAGATTTCGTTGAAAATTGGTGTGACTGAAGTTGCTGTTGCATCAAAAGTGCAATTGATAGCTACCAAAATGAATAATTCATTGGTCTATTCCTGTAAATCACCAGAAGTAAAGGAACGCAAATACCGAGATGATGTAGAAATAACTGTTGGCGAAAAAGGTCTAACCATTGTCAATTTAGTAGACATGAACAATTACCTAGGAGGAGTTGTGGAATCGGAAGGCGGTGGAGGAAAAGACATTGAGTACTATAAAGTACAAGCGTTAATGAGTAGAACTTATGCGTTGAAGTACAAAGGGAGACATGAAAAAGAAGGTTTTGATTTGTGTGATCGAACACATTGCCAAGCTTATCACTATCAATTGCGTTTTACTCCCTTGATCGATTCAGCAGTGCGACAAACACCCGGAATGGTCATGGTGGATAAGAATTTCCAATTGGTTGATGCGTATTTTCATGCAAACTGTGGCGGACAAACTTCTGAACCAGATTATGTCTGGAACAATAAAATTCCCTACTTGAGTACGTTTAAAGACACCTTCTGTATTTATACCAAACAAGCCAATTGGGAAAAACGCATTCCGCAGTCTGATTGGAGGGAATTTTTAGTCAGCAAATACCATTACCCAATTGAAGACAGTGTGTTAGGTCCAATGATTTACACGTTCAATCAACCGGATCGTTATGCCTTTTATCAATATCCATGGTTGGGAATTCCTTTGCGCGATATTCGTGATCAGTTCAAATTAAAATCAACATTTTTTAATTGTTATCCGGAAGGTGAAGAGGTGGTTTTAAGAGGCCGAGGCTATGGACATGGTGTTGGATTGTGTCAGGAAGGAGCAATGAAAATGGCGAAATACAAATATAGTTACCTACAAATTGCCTTGTATTATTTCCCTGGTGTTAAAGTCGTGAATTTTCAAGAATACCAATTCTTCAATCAACAGATAAAATCCATTGGATTTGAATGATCCTATTCGTAAGTGATGATGAACACGTCCTCGTTGTCGCGTTTGAATAATTTTTCTTCCCTTGCATATTTTTCCAAAGCATAATCGTGCTTCAGTTGTTGCAAAGTGTATTTCGTTTCTCTTAATTTCAATGCGACTTCAGATTGCGAACTGCGCAAACGAGAAAGGCGTTTGTTTTGATTGACGATGGTGAAGATATCAATATCATCCAAGAACAAATTGTAAATCAAAAACACCGTGAGTGCAATGACGTATTTGTTTTTAAAAATGATGAGGTATTTCTTCATAGTACAAAGTTAATCGTAGTAGGTTAGTCAATTAAAAATGACCCTTAAAAGATATGAGCGAACAAATGTTCATAGCCAAAAAAAAGCCGCTCTTAAAAGAACGGCTTTGTCTATTTTTTCGAAAGCGATTAATTGACAATCTCGTCGTATTTTGCTTTGAATTCTTCGTTTCCTTCAAACCATTGAGCCACTTTACCCAACAGTGTTTTAGCTTTTTCAACCTGACGGCCTTTTACGAAGCAATCAGCAGTCATCATGACACCCATGCGCAATAAATCTTTTTCAGCTTGCGACCAAGATTCAAAATCTGTTACTTTGCTCAGTTTAGCATCAGCATCTTTCCATGCAGTGTTTGCTCCTCCTTTATCAGCATCCATGTATTTACAAGCACCTTCCAAGTATTTTGCACCAATTGAATTGGGTGAAATTTTGTAGTACTTCAATACCCAAGACGAAGCTTTTTTAGGATTTGCAAGTTCGTTGCTGATAATTTCAACCATTGAATTTCTGAACTCATCAAAAAATTCAGCGTTTTCAGCCTGAACAGATCCGCTTTTATCCAATTTGATGCATTTACCAACCGCACCAATTGCATCTTTGTAAGCATTTTTAAAGGCTTCATCTTGTGATCCTGTAATAGAAATTTTGTACAAGCCTTTTGCTAACCAAAGATGAGCGTTTGGATCACCTTTCGTTTTGTCGTTGTTGCAATACTTATCTGCAGATTTTACTAATTTCTCATACGTACCATCAGCATATAAAATGCGAAGATCATCGTAATTAGGAGGTTGTGCATTCACTAAGTTTGCAAATAGTAGTGTCAAGAATAAAACCAGTTTCTTCATGATTCGTGTTTTTGAGTTTTAAGTCGCAAGACCAATTTCTATGCCGAATGTACGAAAACTTTAAATAATAGTTTCGTTGAGCTATTTAATCCAAGCTTATTTATACCAATATTGTGATTTATTCAACGCTTTCAATCAATAATTGCAAAATGTTTTGAGCTGCTTTGGAAATCTTTGTTCCAGGTCCAAAAACGCCAAATACACCTGCTTTGTAAAGGAAATCATAATCTTGCGCCGGAATTACTCCTCCAGCAACTACCATGATATCTGGACGTCCTAATTGCTTTAATTCTTCAATGACTTGCGGAACCAAGGTTTTATGTCCTGCTGCTAATGAAGAAACACCTAACACGTGCACATCGTTTTCAACTGCTTGTTTTGCGGCTTCTCTTGGTGTTTGAAACAAAGGTCCAATATCCACATCAAAACCAATATCAGCGAAGGAAGTTGCAATTACTTTTGCTCCTCTATCGTGTCCATCTTGTCCCATTTTAGCAATCATGATACGAGGTCTTCTACCTTCCAATGTTGCAAAACGCTCCACCATTGTTTTTGCTGTTTCAAAATCTTGATCATTCATACTTTCTGCAGAATATACACCACTAATAGAACGAATAGTAGCTTGATGACGTCCAAAGACTTTTTCCATGGCGAAAGAAATTTCACCCAAAGAAGCTCTTTCTCTAGCACATTCAATTGCGATTGCTAATAAATTGCCTTCTCCTGTTCGAGCAGCGCTTTCTAATTTAGCCAATAGTGCATCCACTTTATTTTGGTCGCGGTTTGCTTTCAACGAAGCTAATCTTGTTAATTGAGATTCTCTAACTTTCGTATTGTCCACTTCTAGGATATCAATAGCATCTTCTTTTTCCAATTGATAGCGATTGACACCAACAATGATGTCTTTTCCAGCATCAATTCGCGCTTGTTTGCGAGCAGCCGCTTCTTCAATTCGCATTTTAGGAATTCCAGTCTCGATGGCTTTTGCCATTCCGCCCAATTCCTCTACTTCTTGAATCAACTTCCAGGCTTCATCCACCAATTCTTGGGTCAATTTTTCCACATAATAACTTCCACCCCAAGGATCTATCAAATCAGTCATGCCCGTTTCTTGTTGCAAATAGATTTGAGTGTTACGTGCAATGCGTGCTGAAAAGTCTGTTGGTAATGCAATGGCCTCATCCAAAGCGTTGGTATGCAATGATTGTGTTCCTCCAAAACCTGCAGCCATGGCTTCAATACAAGTTCTAGCTACATTGTTAAATGGATCTTGCTCTGTTAAACTCCATCCAGAAGTTTGACAATGGGTTCGCAAAGCCAAGGATTTTTCATTTTTCGGATTGAATTGGGCTACCAATTTCGACCACAATAAACGTCCTGCACGCATTTTAGCAATTTCCATGAAGTGATTCATCCCAATCGCCCAGAAGAAGCTTAAACGAGGAGCAAAACTATCCACATCCATTCCAGCCGCGATTCCAGCGCGCAAATATTCCAAACCATCCGCAAGGGTGTATGCTAATTCAATACTTGCTGTTGCTCCTGCTTCTTGCATGTGATAACCCGAAATGGAAATCGAGTTGAAGCGCGGCATGTTTTCAGAAGTATAGGCAAAAATATCCGCAATGATTTTCATTGAAGGTGCTGGCGGATAAATGTAGGTATTTCGAACCATGAATTCTTTCAAGATATCGTTTTGGATGGTGCCTGAAAGTTGTTCTTGTTTTACTCCTTGTTCTTCAGCAGCAACAATGTAAAAGGCCATGATTGGAATAACAGCACCTTTCATGGTCATAGAAACCGACATTTCATCCAGTGGAATTTGATCAAACAAGATCTTCATGTCTAGAATTGAATCAATTGCTACACCGGCTTTTCCAACATCACCAACCACGCGTTCATGATCGGAATCGTATCCACGATGCGTAGCCAAATCAAATGCAACAGATAATCCTTTTTGTCCAGCAGCAAGATTTCTTCTGTAAAAAGCATTGGATTCTTCTGCCGTAGAAAATCCAGCATATTGGCGAATGGTCCAAGGTCTGATGGCATACATGGATCCGTACGGTCCGCGTAAGAAAGGCGCTTTGCCACTTACGAATCCCAATTGCGATGCATCGGCAATATCGTTTGCATTGTAATAACTAGCAAGTTGTATTTTTTCAGCTGTACTGAACACTTCTTTTTGTGCTTTTCCTGCTGTATAAGTTGATTTTAACTCAACGTTTTCAAAGGATTTACGTGTGCTCATACCGTTTGTTCGATTACAAGTGAAGGTAAACCGTTCCAAGCAGAAGGAAGTGTTTGCCATTGATTATTGATGACTTCAGGATTTGGAAACACATTGATTCCAATTAATTTTTCTGTTTTATCACTTACTGCTTGAACACGCATGTTTGCTTTTTCCAAAATCTCAGTAGAAAGTTGTGTTCTAACCGATTCAGTCTTGATCCCACCATTTCGTTCAATCCATTGAAAACTTGACCAAGCACGTTCAGCTATGGTTTCAGTTAAATTATCCAAAGCATAAGAACCTCCAGCTGGATCAATGACCACATTCAAATATGATTCTTCTTTTAGAAGCAATGAAATGTTGGTCGCCATACGATTCGTAAACATGGTATTTTGAGTTGTCGCATACCAATCATAAGGATAAATAGACAAGCTATTCACTCCACCAACTACTGCCGACATTGCTTCTGTTGTTTGACGAAGTAAGTTGGTATAGGGATCTTTCAAACTGGTATGAATAAATGTTGTTTGTGCACTGATTGTTGCAGCGTGTGAACAAGCATGTTGTGGTGAATAGGTTTCAATAATGCGCGACCAAGCTGTTCTAAAAGCTTTGAACTTACACAATTCAAAAAAGTACTTGTTTCCAATACCAAAATTGAATTGAATCATAGCAGCGGCATTGTCGATAGACAGACCTTTATCCATTAATTCCACCAAGATTTCATGTCCTTCAGCTAAAGCTATTGCAACTTCTTGCCAAGTTGTACCACCAGCAGCTTGCGCTTTTGACGCATCAACAGTAAACAATTTGCACGATGACGAAATTCCAGATACAGCCAAATCACTCAATGCAGATGAATCATCGAAAGCAATAGTAATGGGATGTTTCCCCGCAAATGCAATGAACTCTCGAACTTGTTGAATGGTTTTAGCGTGAAGTGTGGTATGAATGTATTCCATTCCAATAGCCTTTAAAAGGGTATTGAAATCAATTGCATCCGCATTTCTAGCATGTAAAACGATAGCGGTTGTTCCGCTCATTAATGCTGTTAAAACTTGTTTGTTGGTGTTTGCTTCGTTTTCAATCCAAAAAGGAGTAGCAATGTGCCATTCGTTGGATTGGGATTGTATTCCACGCGTGTAAGGCAATTGTCCTGGATCCGATTGAGGATTGCTCGCATCTTCTTTGTGAAAATAACTTGGGAAGGCAATTTCCTCTACCTTGTTGATTTTCTGTAATTTGTCAAGGGGTTCTCCCTTTAACTCTTTCTGCAACAAGGCAACCCATTCTTCTTTGGTTGTTGTAGCAAAAGATGTAAATAAATCATTCATACGAAAATGGGTTAATCTTCCAGAAGTTCTTTTTTTGTTTCGGGTGTTTTGTTCATTCGAATGTATACAACTGTTGCAATCATGGTAACCACAACAGGAGCTACTATAATTCCAATACCTGGAATGTAGTAGATAATAGTAAAAATAGATCCCGTTAAAAACAAGGTGAATATTTTAGAAAAGGCAAAACCGATGGAAGAGAAAGTACCTTTGCCATAACGTTCCAAACTATAATCATAAAAAGCAAAACCAACAAAAAAGGAAGTGATGATGAATTGAATAATCGGAGTTAAAGTATCGCCAAAGGGAAAGATAAAAGAAAGAAACCACCAAAGACCTAGAAAGGTATATTCCATTAATAATACAAGGATGACAATGATGATTGCACGAATGATATCGTTCAGTATTCGAATGAACCCACCAACAAATTTATTTCCCGTAAGGTAGTTGTCGTATTTTTCGGAAAGGATGCAATTGACGGGTGATAAACAAACAAGGATTAAAAACTTGTAAAATTCATGGGCCATGAATGAAATAATACTTCCAATTCCATTAAAAACATAGGAAATTGCTCCTCCAATCAAAGGGATTTCTTCAGCACCATCTGTTAAAACAGAGGTAACAGCTTTTGCTTGAAAATAAAAATACATATAGATCATTCCAATGACTGCACCTGGAATAAAGTAGTATAGGAATTTTCCTTTTGATAGTGTTTCAAAAGTTGTTTTGATACTTTCTATATGCAATTGAATCGCCTTCATTGAAAAAGAAAATGGATTGTTCGTTCAAAGATAAAAAAACTATACAAGCAATATTGCTTTTGGCATAAGTATTGATATTACTCGGAAAAATTTAAAGTCATGAAAACAGTTATCATCGGTTTAGTCGTTTGTTTATATGGTTCTTTTAATGCTGTTGCACAAGAACCTTTAAATACAAAAAAAGTAGTTGTTAAAACTGAAAGAGGGAATCATTCAAGTGAAAAAACACCTACAAAAAAGAAAGTTTCCTATTCTGATAAGAAAGCAATTCACGCAAAGCAAAAAATAAATGCGGTACCTGCGAAACGATTAGAGACAAAATAAAAAGGTTGGGAGAAAATCCCAACCTTTTTTTATGCTTCAATCAAACCAAATTGCTTGAAATGATGTGTCAAATGTTTGGCATTTAAACGTTTCCATTGTTCGCCATTTAAAGGCCCATAATACGGGTGCACTTCTGTATGATTGGGTTCGTTTTCATACAATTCTTCAAATTGCAACCATTCATCTACCAATTCGTCAATGGCTAATTCAATTTCTTCGTTGCGCAATTTCATTTCTGGCGTTGCAAATGGAACTTCGATGTTTATCGCCATCGGTTTATCGCTTTCCAAGAAGGCTAACATTTTATCTAATTTTTCTTCTGGAACTAATAAACCTTGTGGATTTTTTCCTGTAGCAATGCGAAGAGTATCGGTAAGATGTTCCACCATTCGTTGAGCAGACATTGTTCCCCACTGTGGTTGTTGATCAGGAGTTAATCTGTTCAAATAGTTCAATATCGTTTCTAATTCTGTTTCTATAAACATGCCTTGATTTTTAAATTATTTCAGGTAGTTGACACCTCCTAGAACAAATAAGCTTTTCGGAACAATTTCAACATTGATTTCTTTTCTTACTACAAATGGTTCACCATCATAATGCGCCAAAGGTTCTTCCAGAATGATTCTTGCTTTTGTAAAGGGAACGATTCGAATAAACTTTGAACCTTCAATTTTTTTCATGAAAAAACGGGAAAGGATCCCCATAGTTCGCCACCAAGCAAATTTACTCAAGAGCACCAATTCCATTTG
>JADLGD010000031.1 GCA_020849495.1 Fluviicola sp. | reverse complement strand
GTTTTTTTCGTTGAAAAAACGGTAAGTGGAGGCGCCAATTAAAAAAGAAGCACCATGCCATCTTGCTTTGCGTTCCATGATTTTATGGTAGAAAACTTTTTGAACCAATTCATCTTCAACAACCAAGTCAGAGTAAGTAGTAGGATTGGGGTACAATGCAGTTTCTGGAGCGATAACCAATTGTGTTTTCTTGGTCACTTTTTGGTCTGCAAGCTGCATGATTTCTTCCAATTGCACTTCGTTTGATGTGCTGAATTTGGTATTGTACGGGTCAATGTTTGGCTGTACGATAACTACTTCATACGGCTTACCAGTTGTAGACTTCGTAAAATACAGAATGAATGAAAACAACATAGGAAGAAGCAAGAGCAATCCAACAAATCGTACACGTTTTGATTTCCAAATAGACTTGTGCAAACCTTTGATGAGGATCATCGCAATGAGCGCATTCACTGTTAGGATCCAAATAGAACCGCCTAAAACTCCTGTAACAGAATACCATTGTACTAGAGCTGGAGTGGAAGCGAATACATTTCCAAAAGTGAGCCATGGCCAAGAAAGTTCCCAGTGAAAGTGAATGAATTCAAAAGAAATCCATGTTGTTAGAAACACCATTAACAACCATTTTTTGCCCAGTTTGCGTTTTAATTTATGAAAGATGATGAAAGCGATGGCCATCAATAAACTGTTTGCAAAGAATGCCATGTATGCACCACCTGGACTTGCATTATAAATCCACCAAGTGGTTCCGATGTTGTAAATAAAGAAAGTTAAGTAAGCTTGAAAAAACAAGCCCCAAGATTTCTTTCCTTCGTGATAAACATAGTCCAATAATAACAATGGAACCCAAGAAATAAACGTCAATGGTACCATGCTTCCTGTTTCGGGGAAAGATACTACCATTAGACAGCCAGCTAAAACAGCAAACAGCCATCTAAGCAAACGAGAAGATTCAAGACGTTTAATCATGAAACAAAAATACAATAAGAATCTATTTAAAATGAAAAAGGCTGCTCATCAATGATGAACAGCCTTTTGTGAAATTATCTTGAATCTTACTTGAAGATCACTGTCATTTCAACACGACGGTTTTTCTGACGACCTTCTGCAGTATCATTTGTTGCAATTGGTTGAGTTTCTCCGAAGAACAATGTGTTCAAACGTTTCGCATCAACACCTTTACTTACAAGGTATGTTTTAACTGCCTCAGCGCGTTGTTTAGACAATACTAAGTTTTTCTGAGCATCACCTACGTTATCAGTGTGACCAGCAATTTGCAAGTTCCATTCTGATTTCTTCACTAACAATGCAGCTAAGTCATTCAATGAAGAATAAGATACTTCTTTGATGATTGCATTTCCAGTGTTGAACTCTAAGTTTTCAAATGCTGTATTCAAAATCTCTTGAGCTTCTTGCTCGATTTTCGGACAACCTTTGTTTTCAATAACTCCTTTAACAGTAGGACAGTCATCATCTTTGTCTAAGATTCCGTCACCATCTGTATCTTGGAATGGACATCCTTTGTTTTTCAATGGACCAGCCAAGTATGGACATTCATCATCTTTGTCGATCAAGCCATCTTTATCTGTATCTGGCCAAGGACAACCATTGTTTTCTTTCGGACCAAATTCTGTAGGACAGTTATCAACGAAATCAAAGATTCCATCATTATCAGAATCAGGACATCCTTGGTTTGCCAATGGACCTGCTGCATCTGGACAAGCATCTTCAGAATCTTTGATACCATCACCATCTTTGTCAGGACAACCATTGAAAGCTTGTAAACCAGCTTCATTAGGACAATCATCTTTCGGATCGATGATGCTATCACCATCTGTATCAGGACAACCTCTGAATGCTGCAATACCAGCTAAATCAGGACATTCGTCATTTCTATCTGGAATTTTATCACCGTCTTTATCAGGACAACCTTGGAATTCAGCTAAACCAGCTTCAGTAGGACAAGAATCTTCTGAGTCTTTAATGCCATCACCGTCTGTATCAGGACAACCTTTGAAAGACCAAACACCAGCAATTTCTTTACACTCATCCACTTTGTCTGAAACTTTATCCATGTCCATATCTTCTGGAGCCATGTATAAAATCGGAACGCGTAAACCAGCAAAGAATTCTACTCAACGAACTTTTCCTCTTGAGAAAATAGTATTGAAATCATACATACCAACAGTTAATGGTCCGAGACGAGCAGCTATACCACCTTTCCAACCAGAATAGGTATTGACGGAAATAGGAACAGCTAAACCAAACCACGCATGGTCAAAACTAGGAGTGAAAGAGAATTGACTTGGTACGCGAACTTTCGCATCGTTTTTATCACCTAAAATATTCACAACTCCTGTAGCGTTTACATAGAACCATTTCCAAATATGGTAATCAACTTGTGCGCTGATTGCAGTTGGAGTGTTCATGTAGTAAGTCTCACCAGCTTTTTCGTTTTCAGTCCAGCCAGCATCATTTGTAATCAAGCTATCAATGATTGAATCAAACTGAGCCATTGTATTTGCTTTGTCAAAAATACGCAAGTCTAAAGATGTTGTATTCACATTAAAGTCACGGCTCAAACCACCTTTCGTAAATTTCATACCACCGATATCAACGATAGATAAACCAGCACGTAATTCGTATTTATTTTGGTTTTTGTACCACAAGTCTGTTTGACCATCCATGTCGTATTTATAGTCTTTCCATTTTGGTCTCCACTCATACACAACACCTAAATCCAATCCAAAACCAAGTTTTGAAGCCGATTTAAAGAAGTTTGTATTGTTGGTGAAATCATCAAAATTATCAGAGTATCCGTATCTAAAATTTCCTCTTAATGTAGTTGCGGTATCCTTGTTCAATAATTCATAGTCAAGCTCATCGGTATAGGCATAAGCTGAAGCTAGACCTTGTAATAATTTTACTCGTCCACCAACTTTGAAGAAGTGTTCTCCTTTATCAGAAACAACTTGACCGTAGTTGATCCCGTATTCATTCCATGCCATCATGTTGACATCCACCAATTTGTCATTCAATTGTAAATTCCACAAAGCAGCGAAATCCAAACCGTTTTCAGCCAATTTCAATAATTTTGGATCAAGATCGGAGATGTTTGTGATCATGCGTGATTTTGCAGAAAACCCAACTGCTATTGTTGGTTTAATGTGAAATGCAAAATTCAACACATCAACTTGATAGTTGATATATGCTCCTCTTGTTTTACTAGAAGAATTGTAATCTTCAAAATCGAAAACAGCACGATCATAAAAAGTTGAATCTGGTTTCATCCACGTAGTATCTGTTGTGAATGATTTTTTCCAGCCTTTTGGCATTAAATTCGCGTCAAAGTATTTCGCATTTTGCCAAGCTCCTACGTTTACACTAAACAAGTTAATGTCAACTTTAAAACGGCCATCAACGAAACTAGCTGGTTGGTTGTCTAATCCCATCACACCAGCATAATTACTTTGCACAACTCCCAAATAATTCTGTGCGGAAGATGTCAATCCGATCAGCATAGTGGAAGTGAATAAAAGCACATTGAGTAGTCTTTTCTTCATAAAGTAGTTTTTTTAATAATTCAGTGGATAACGAACTAAGTAATTGTTTGATTCTGAGACCAGCACCAGTGAGTTGTCACCTCGTTTGTGCAACACCAATTTACTGGATCCTTCGAATTGTTGTTTACTTAATTCATTTCCATTTAGAGTGTAAATATAACTGTTATTTGCAATTCCGTCCAAAATTCCAACAAGTGTTTTGCCTGAACGATTTTTTGAAAGGTACACATCACTGATGTTGGTGACCCTCGTTTCAAATTGTGCAACCAAACCTCCCGTTCCATTCACGACAAAAATTCGTTGTTGTTGGCTCAAGAAAAATAATTCTTGATCTGCTGTGGATGTTCGGCGAAGAATTTTACTGACATTTCCAATTAATACGCCTTTTTTGCCATTGTCAGCAAAACGTACAAATTGTTTTTTGCTAAGTCCTACAGCACTTACTTGGTTGTTGTTTTTCACAAAATACCATTCACCTTCACCGACAGGTATGCTTTTTAATTTTTGCTTGCGTTTCACGTTGTAACGGTTCCAGTTCCCATTCACCACCACATTAGCGATTAATTCACCCTTAATAGCTTGAATACAAACAGGTGTATTATCTGAAGAATTATTGCCAATTGAAACACTACCAACGCGTTTTCCTCGCAAAGTGATCAACTCCAAATTTGCTCCATTAATCACCGCAAGAGCACCTTCTCCTTTCCAAATGTAGTGGTAAGGTGTAGCTGATAATTGGTTCATTGCAATAGGGAATCCTTCTGCTTCTGCACCTCCTGAATTGAATAAATGCAAATTGGAACTGCTTTGAACTGCCAACTGGTTACTTCCAGGAATTAAGACCGGTTCTCCAATCAAAGTTTCATTCAATACTTTGCTCCATAAAATGCGTTCATTGGAAATGTAATAAACTGTTCCAGTGTTTGTAACGACATATAATTGTTGACTCCCTTGGATCGGAATGATTTGTAAAATGGAACCATCCAGTCTTAGTGGCGCTAATTGAGAAATGAGATTTTCTTCCACTTCTTCGCTTTCAGCATCCAATGTCTGGATAACTGTATGGATGGACTTCTCGAGGTAACTTTTGGTTAAATGCTCTTTTGAATCTATCAAGCGGTAACTACACTTTTTAGGCGTTTCAGAAAATAATTGGAACCGTTTGATACTTGACTGTGCCAATGTATTCCCTGTTTCATAATTACCAATGATCGAATTAATCACTTGTGGGTTTGAAGAGATGAATGCTCTACCATTAAATACTTCAAGGTGATATTTCCCTGGTTTAAATTGAGGGAATGGTAAAGTGAAATTGGTAAGTGTGACACGTTTGTCTGTTGTTAAATCAACATTTTCGTCCAATAAAGGTGCAATTACAGCTATAGGGTTTTGACCTGCTTTAAAATCTGTGATGATGCATTTACCCAATTTCGTTTCAAGTACAATTAATCCTTGATCCAACCATTCATAGAGAGGTGAATTGATTTTTTGAATGAGTTTTAGATAATTTGTTTCGTAAAACTCATAGTGTTTGAAGTCACTTGGAACTATATCTTGAAAAACATCTTGATCATCTACTAAAGGTAAACGATGATGGTTTCCAACAGAAATGTATTTGACATTATTCGTTGATATGAAATAACAGTTCTCAATTTGATACGCTGAATTGTTTTTGCTTACGATGGATGCAGAGGCTTTTCTATCTGCAAATTTCCAATCAAGAATGGATTGCTCAGATGGTTTGAATTCTCCTTTGAAGAGCACTAAAAAATGATCATGGTATTTAATTTTCCAATCATTGGTTAATTTCACTTCTTTGGAATGTTTCAAATTGGAACCGATTCCCAGTTTGGTGAAATATTTTTGAATGATGTCAAATGTCCAAGGCTTACTTCGTTCCAAAACAACGATTTCTCTTGACGTCGAAAAGTAAAAATGTTGAATGCGTTCTTGTTTACTTAATAATTGAATGTAAAATGGTGTTTCTTGCAAAAAATGAAATGCTTCCTGATCGTAATCGATTTCTTTGGTATTGTGAACGACAACAATTGATTGGTCAGTTGTTGTAAAAACATTTTCAGGTGAAGGAACAACAGAACCAGCTGCAATATTGATAGTTACATAGACAATCCACGAAAGTGAAAGGATGCCTAAAATTGATAAGACTGTACGACTAAACATAATACGGTATGTTCATCAAAATTAGGGAAGCTTTCTACGCAATTGATGAAAAACGGAGGAAGTAGTTAACACCAAAGTGTTTAATCTTCAAATAAACGCATTTGACCGTCACCTAAAAGATTAAAACCCATGCGATGATGTTCTGTAGGACCAAATTTAGCAATGCTTTCACGATGAGCTTTTGTTGGATAACCTTTATTTTCATTCCAATGATAGTGTGGAAATTGCTCGTGAAGTTGTTCCATGTATTCATCACGGTATGTTTTGGCTAAAACTGAAGCCGCAGCAATGGAAGCGAATCTACCGTCGCCTTTGATAAACGCAATGGACGGAATTGTTTGATCAAGTAGCACTTTGTTGCCATCAACAAGAATTAGTTCTGGTTTCACGTTTAATGCATGTGCAGCTCTTGCCATTCCTGTTAAACTTGCTTTTAAAATATTGAGTGTTTCAATTTCAGCTTCAGTCATGAAACAAACATTGTAAGCTATCGCTTCAGCTTCAATGATTGGACGTAACAGTTGGCGCTTATGCTCTGAAATTTGTTTAGAATCATTTAACAAGGGATGATAAAAATCTTTTGGGAGAATAACTGCTGCGCAAACAACAGGTCCAGCAAGGCAACCTCTACCAGCTTCATCGCAGCCAGCTTCGATTTTTGAATCGTCATAATAAGGGAGTAAATTGCTCATGTGTAATTTTTGGCAAATTTGTTGTATATTTCGAACTGTAAAACAACCTTTGGGTTCGAATTTACGTTATTATATAAATTCAGCATTATTATGAAGAAGTTATTTTCCCTTGTTATCATTTGTTTATTGACAGTGGTTACCTATGCTCAAAAATCAATTACAACTAGCAAAGATGCTTTAACCTCAAGTAAAGCTTCTGGTGTTTATAGTTTTGTTTTGCCTTCAGATATTTCTGCTGATCAGGTAAACAATGTGAAACAATACTATGTGAGTTATTTCACTGTTGATTTTACTGAATCTACGCATGTCATGAAAGTGAAATTATTAGCGAAAGAAGAAATGAATTATAAAGTGATGAACCGTTTAATGATTTCATTAGATATTCGTAAATTCTTTGTGGATGGTACTGAAATGGATTACGATAAAATGTATACAACATACATGAAATAATAAAAAACATTTTTGAAAAGCTCTACCAATTTGGTGGAGCTTTTTTTTTGCCTTAAGATTAACTGATACAAGAACGTAAGTGGAAATAAAGAATGGTGTTCACCTATTGTTAGATGTTTTCTTTGGATTTTTCTTAGCTCTGTTTAAAATCTTGTTACTTGTAGCCTAATAAACACCACTTACATCAAATAAAAGCTACTAATTGTACCATCGCATCCAAAAAGCTAGTCTCTCCTAGTTGTAAACTGATACAAAATTGAAACACCAATCATTTATTCTAACTTCCATACTTAGCATTTTTTGCTTTTGAAATTGAATCCATTATTGCATCCGATTGAAAAGAGATTCAAGCAACAAATGAGCGTTGTTTCCAAGAACTATAACCAATAAAAAAAAGGAGAGCAAAAGCTCTCCTTTCCAACTTAAATGTTCAATATTGTTATTTGATAACAGCTGTACGAATAAGTGTTTTTGCTGTTTGAATTTCGATTGTGTATGCTCCTTTAGCAAGTTTTCTAAAGTCAATAACTGATTCGAAGTTATTCACTGAACCGATTGCAATTGTTTTACCTGCAGCATCGATTACTTTAGTTGAAACAATCATGTCTTTTTTAGAAGATACAGTAATGAAGTCAACAACTGGATTTGGATATACTTCTAAACCAAAGTTTGCTAACTCATCCAATCCAACAAACATATTCACTGTTGAGTTTAGGTTAACTGAACATCCATTTGCATCAGTTACAGTTACATCATAAGTTCCCGGTGCTAAACCACCAATAGAATCTGTCGTTGCACCATTTGACCAACTGTAAGTGTAATTTGGAGTTCCTCCAGAAACAACAACTGCAGCTGTTCCATCATTACAAGCAACACAAGTTTCGTCCGTTGTATTGATTGTTGCGCTTAAAGCACTTGGTTCAGTAATCGTTGATGAAGTAACATTTGCTACACAGTTTGCAGCATCTGTAATGACTGCAGTATAAGTTCCAGCTGAAGCAACTAAATCTTCGTTTGTACTGTTATCAGACCATAAAATAGTGTAAGGTGCAGTACCACCAGAAATTGTGATGTTTATTTCACCTGTTTGACCATTACACAATGCATCCACGATGTTATCGATGTTCATTGATGGTGCGTTTGGATTTTCAATCAATACCGAATCAACAAAAGTACATGTCCCATTTGTAATTGTATAGGTAGCATATCCTACAGGTAAATTTATACAAGTTGCATTTGTTGTTGCATCTTCCCATGTGATGGAATATCCAGCATCTAATGAGACAGTTGCCGTACCATTTGATCCGCCACATGAAGCTAGTGTTTGAGAAGCTAAAGTGCCTCCAGTTTCACCAAAACATTGGTCAAAGTTTGGCCACAATGTAAGTGGTTTTGCAAATGCTGGTCCAAAATTTTCAACTGGAGAAAAGTTAGGGCCATTTGCAGCCCATTGAACAAATACCGTATTTGTTTTAAAAATAGTAGATGTATTCCCTAATGCTAAAGTAGAGTCAATTTCAATTTGTAAAACTGCATATTTACCAGGAGCTAGTAAATAAGAACCCCCATTGATTGGCATGGTGTAAACACGTGCTGAATCATCAATGTATTGTAAAGTATCCGTTGCAACCAAAAGTGTTGTTGGAACTCCTGAAATATCTGTGTTGTAAATAGCAGCTCTTAAGTCACGACCAACATAACCTCTAGTGAAATATGCAGAAATTGATTCAACATATACTGGTGTTTCTATATTAAAAGTTTGTCCCAGATAAGCTATTGTTCCTGCACCAATTCCTAAAGAACCAACAACAGTACCATCATCTCTTCTCATCATACTTGGTATTACTTCAAGTGAGTTTGAGTCATAAATTGTGTCGTTTGAAGTCATTTCATCAACTTCCGTCATTTTTGGATAAAACTTATAGGTATAAGTTCCATCAGTGGTAGGGAAATAATCAATTGTTTTAGCTTCTGTTGCATTGGCAGCCAAAGATGGTGTAATTGCTGATTCTACAGTTGTCAAAAATGAACCGTTTAACATGACATCACAAGCAAGACGTGCATTTGTTGCCGCTAGAACACCCATATTTTGAATGGTTCCTTTCAATTGGATATTTTGAATTGTTGTTAATTGGTCAGAAGGCGCAGCAGTATATTCTCCATGTCCAACAGTTCCATTGTTTAAACGTAAATCGTTGTTTGTTTGTACTTCTACAACCACATCGTCGATTACTAACAAAAATTTGTCATTTGAAATGTTTCTAAATCCGATATAAATAGATTGACCAGTATAAGTAGATAACGATACTTGACGTGCTGTCCAAGAAGAATTTTCAGCTGCAATTGAAAATACTTGTGTAGAATTGGTAATTTGATTTCCAATGACACCAGCACCACCAGTTGGAGTAGTTGGAGCAACCATGATACGCACCTCATATCCATCAGGATACAAAGGGTCATAAGCTTTAGCATTCCATTTTAAAACAGCATTTGGAGTAATATTGATAAGAGGTGTCCACATCCAATCATTTGCAATTCCTGCTGGGCTCGTCCAAGATGTACTGAAAGCTACAGAGTCAGCAACATTGTTTTGAAAGTCTTCTCTACGTTCCCATGCCTCATTTACATAGTTTACGTTTGTAGTTGGTGTTAAGTTGTCAACGTTTCTTAACAACCATCCTGGAGGGAATGTGTAAGTTCCAGCACCTCCAGCTGTTGGTCCAGAGATGCCATCAAAATCTTCAGAAAAAAGGATTTGTGAAAATGCTTGTGTGCCTAGAAATAGGACACTAAATAGGCGTAATAATTTTTTCATATAGTGATTAATTTTTGCGCGAAGTTAGTAAGCAATTTTTACAAAAACAAAAAAGCAGTCATTTTACGACTGCTTTCTTTTATTATTATTTATCTAACTTATAGATAATAGCTATTCTTTTCAATCAATGCATTGGCAATGATTTGTCGTTCGTTTTTAGGATTGATTGGAGTTGTTTTGGTAAATCGTTTCAATCCAGTCAACATCATACGTGCTTCATCTCCTTCTGCAAAACTGTAAATAGCATCTTTACCAGCTTTTTCAATTTTGTCTGCAATGTCGTAGAAATAAGTTTTAACAATTGCTAATTCAACGGCAGCGCTTTCAAGACCTTTTTGCTCAATTTTCTTTTCTACACGTAATAAGCTTGATTCAGCTATGTAAGTCCAAATAGCAATATCAGAAATATTCATCAATACTTCTTGTTCTTTGGCCATCGTTTGCATCAATTTTTGAACGGCTGCTCCTGCAATCATTAAGATTGATTTTTTAAATCCTGCCAAAGCTTGTCTTTCTGCTGCCAAAGGATGAACGCCAAGTTCAGTCATTTCTGGTATACTCATTAGTTCAGAAGCGACTTTCATTGCTGGACCCATTAAATCCAATTCACCTTTCATAGCTCTTCGAAGGATCATATCAACTGTTAACATGCGATTGATTTCGTTTGTACCTTCAAAGATGCGATTGATGCGTGAGTCTCTGTAGCTGCGTTCAACAGGTGATTCTGCAGAATAACCCATTCCTCCAAAAATTTGAACAGCCTCGTCCGCAACATAGTCCAAGCATTCTGAGCCAGCTACTTTTAAAATCGCACACTCAGCTGCAAATTGTTCTATTCCTTTTAGAGTAGCTTGACTTTTCTCCATCCCACCAGCGATCAATGCTTGAATGGCATCGTCAATGTTTTGACCAGCTCTGTAAATAGCCGACTCAACAGTATACGTTCGAATAGCTTGTTCTGCTAACTTAAATCGGATGGCACCATATTTTGAAATTGGTCTTCCGAATTGTTCGCGTTCATTCGCATATTTTACTGAATCAGTAATGGTTTGTTTTGCACCACCTAAAACACCAGCAGCTAACTTGATGCGACCGATATTTAAAATATTGATAGCGATTTTGAACCCATTTTCTCTTTCAGAAAGCATGTTTTCTACAGGTACTTTTACCCCATTGAAAAACACTTGACGAGTAGATGAGCCTTTGATTCCCATTTTTTTCTCTTCAGGATTCAAACTGATTCCTGGACTATCAGCCTCTACAATAAATGCTGTTAGATTTTTATCTTCTCCAATTTTCGCAAAAACAGTAAATAGATTCGCGAAACCACCATTGGTGATCCACATCTTTTGTCCATCCAAAATGTAATGTAAACCATCTTCTGATAAAGTTGCTTTTGTTTTTCCTGAATTTGCATCTGATCCTGAACCTGGTTCGGTCAAACAATAGGCAGCCTTCCATTCTCCAGTTGCTAATTTTGGAATGTACTTCGCTTTTTGCGCTGCCGTTCCGTAATACAAAATGGGTAAAGTTCCAATGCCAGTATGAGCACCATATGCCACTGAAAATGAATGACCTTTGCCTAAGCGTTCAGTTGCCAGTAAAGATGTTTTGAAATCTACACCCATGCCACCAAGATCTTCAGGAACCGACATGCCGAGCATACCCAATTCACCGGCTTTTACTAATAAACTTGGCATTAATCCCTCTTCCATGTGATCTATACGATCTAGAATTGGAGTGATTTCTTGTAGTATAAAATCATCGCAAGTTTGTGCAATCATTTGTTGTTCTTCATTCCATTCTTCAGGAGTGAAAATTTCACTATGGTGCACATCGCGAATGATAAATTCTCCACCTTTAATTGCTTGTGACATAATTTTCAGATTAAATTTCTTTCCGAAAGATAATCAAAAATTCTTTAATACTATGCTTGCATAGTATTTTTTTTATTGAATTTAAAAAGGAATCAAAGAATCAATAATGCGGTTCCATTAACCAAGGATTCGACATCAGTTCGTAATCCGTTAATGTTTTTAAAAACGCAATCAGTTGTTGTTTTTCAGTATTTGTTAAAGGTATTCCACTTTGAATCAAAGGATCAATCGTTGAAGATTGAACAATACCAGTCGCATAATGATCCAGTACTTGATTCAAAGTAAAGAATCGTCCATCGTGCATATATGGATACGTCAATTCGACATTGCGTAAAGTTGGCACTTTGAATTTGCCATAGTCGGCAGTGTTTTGTGTGATTAAACCTCTACCTAAATCTGTGAAGCTTGCATCCAAACCATTGTTTCTGTATTGATAGTCGGTGAATAAGGGTTCAGTATGACATTGACTACATTTTGCTTGAAATAGATTGTAACCACTTTGTTCTTGTGCTGTGAAAGTTGCTTCACCGCGTTTCACTTTATCGTATTTGGATTTATCAGAGATGATCATGCTTAAAAATTGAGCAAAAGCACGAAGCATGTTTTGTTCAGTTACATATTCTGAACCGTAAGCATCCTTAAATAGTTTTCGATATTTCTGAGAGTTTTGAAGTTTTTGAACCACATTTTGCATGGTTTCATTCATTTCAACCGGATTGGTAATTGGGCCAATTGGCATTACTTCAATGTGATTGATTCCACCGTCCCACATAAAAGATGGATTCCAAGCCATGTTGAATATTGCTGGAGAATTTCTAGTCCCAAGTTGATTGTTTACACCTGCACTGAAAGCTGAGTTGTGTGATGCAAATCCATGGGCTTGTTCATGACAAGTAGCACACGAAACAGTACTGTCACTGGATAAAAGTTCATCAAAAAACAATTCTTTACCCAATAAAAAACGCGAATATTCAACCGTGTTATTTTGGAAAGTGTAAACAGGTGCGGGGAAATTGGAATCGTAATAAAAACCCCAAGGTTTCATTTTTTCTATTTTATTCTTCGAACAGGAAAATAATAAACTGATGGTGAGAAATGCAAAAATGAAACGCATACAACTTGTTTTAGTATAAAATCTTACCAAAATCCTTAAAAAAGGATGGTGTTTTCATTTGATTTATTGTGCTCAAAGATAAACTTTTTATTTGTTTTTTTTAAACAACGACTCTCTAGTAATTAGGCGTTAATACTTGGGTAATACAGTCTATTTAAAGCTTTATTCATCTGTTTAACAAGAGCTATTTCTCAGTTCATTTAAAAAAATAAAATTTACAGGACTGTTTGATATTCAGAAAATTAATTCTATTTTGTGTTGATCATATTCACTAAATGATTCCTACTATGCCCAAACAAAATCTTTTAAAAATGTTGCAACGTCTCATTTCTGGAATGGATGAGCGTTTAGTTATTTTTGATAATTTGGGTGAAATCCTTTATGCCTCGTATGGAATTGGTCAGTTGTTTGAAGAAGATAATTTAGAAGGTCGGTCCATTTTTGAATTTGTAGAAGACGATGTAGAAGATGTACACCTCTTTTTAAATTCTTTGAGTGGTGCTCATTTTAAGGATGTACAAATTCCGATGTTGCGCAAAGGAAAAAAGTTTCCTGTTCGTTTGCGTATGGCCGCTTGGTCAATAGCCGAAGGTGAATTTGTGGTTTTGGCTTCTTTGGTAGATGCTACTTCAATCGAGCGAAAAAAACGCGATTTATTACGTAAAACCTTAACGATTGAACAGCTTTCTAAATCACATAAAATCAGAACTGGAAAACTGCACGATGCAATTTATGAAATCTTAGAGATGTCATCGAAAGCAGTAGCTACAACACGTGTAAATGCTTGGTTGTTTGATGATGAAAATACCCGAATCGAATGTATCGGAAATTACGATGTGCGTGTCAATGAATTAGTTCCTCAAGATGCACTTCCAGTTGTTGACAAGCCCAAGTATTTCAGTTTGTTTGAAACGGAGAAAATCATTTCAGCTCATGATGCACAAGCTACTGAAGCAACATCTGAGTTAAATGAATCTTATTTAATTCCGAATGACATCCAAGCTTTGATGGATATTCCTTTGCGAATTGAGGGTGAAATCATCGGTGTGATTTGTTTTGAGGAAGTTGGTTCAAAACGTTTTTGGAGTTTGCAAGATCAAAAATTCGGTCTCATTGCTGCTCAAATGGTTTCGTTATCCATTGAAACCCACAAGCGTAAATTAGTACAGCAACAATTGGAATCTGCTTTGCGTTTGCAACAACGTTTGATGTCAGAAACCAATCATCGTATCAAGAATAATCTATCCATTACTTTAAGTTTATTGCGTTTACAATTATCTAAATGCAAAGATGATTATCACCGTAATTTGATTCAATCTGCTGTCAATCGTTTGAATTCAATCGTTGCATTGCATGAATTATTGGCAGACAAATCTCATTTAAACCTCAGAGTCAGTTTAGATCATTATGGTCATCAATTGACAGAGGGTTTACGAGAAAGCTTGAATGACCCAAGTAAAGAGATTCAATTGATTACTTCTTTCGATTCTTGCGAAGTTTCAAATGATTTGGCGATTACACTAGGGTTAATCATCAACGAAACGGTGACGAATGCCTATAAACATGCTTTCAAGCAACAAAAAAACGGTGTGATTCGAGTTGATTTTTCGGTTGATAAAAACAAAGGGAGACTTGAAATTTCAGACAATGGATCTGGTATTTCGGCTGGATTTTTACGTGATGGAGAAGGGATGGATATTATCAAAGGAATGGCTGAGCACATTAATGCTGCTATTGAGATCAATGGAGATGCGGGTACTTCAATAAAACTGGATTTTCTGTTGAACTAAAACGCTTTGTGCATTTCGAAGTGTTGCAATACATCAAATAATTTGTAAGAAGGGCCGATCAATTGATAACCTAGTTTTTCATAAAATGGAAGAGCATAATCTCTTGCGTGTAACACCATCTGTTTGAACCCACTTTGAATGGCGCTTTCTTCTACCGCTTGCATGATAATTTTACCCAAACCTAAACCTTGTAGCTCACTTTCAATGGCTACAAATCTTACCTGACAAGTTGTATCATCCAGTTTATCTAATCGAGCGACTCCTACAATTTTAGTTGCTTTAAAACATGCAAAGTGAGTCCCTGTTGCATCGCCTTCATTGCGTTCACTTCCTCTTTCTTTCCCCAAAGGTTCTCTTAAAACGCGGTACCGTAAATCATAATATGACTCCCATTCAGAAGGAGTTTGAGGCGCTCTTGTTTCAATTGCTAGCATACTTGAAAGCTATTTGTGTAACGCGTTTTGTTTCAATCGCATCAATCATTTCAGTTCGAATGAGTGTTTGAGCTTGTTCACTGGAAAAAACTTCTTTTAAATTGTGTACAATTCCCATGGGAATGAACTGTTCTCGCATAGCAGTATCAATTTCTTTTGCTGTTTTTTCCTTGATTTTATCTGCTAAAAATTGCTGCAAAGCCGTTCTGTTTTTTACCCGATTGACATTGTTGGAATACGCTGTTTGATCAGCTAATTCAGCTAATCCAAGATAGTCACACAATCCTTTGAAATGGCGATCACTTCCAATTGCAAAAGTAATCAAAGCACCGTCTTTGGTTTCAAAGAGTTCTCCATAAGGAGCAATGTTTGGATGTAAACTCCCAATACGTTGCGGAACGTGATTTTGCATTAAAAAATTAGAAGCTTGGTTGGCTAACGAACAGATTGCTGCATCATACAATGAAACACTGACAATACCGCCTTTGTTGGTTGAAGTGCGCTGTAACAATGCCGTTAGAATTCCTTCTTTCAATTGATGAGCGGCTAACACATCGATTAAAGCTACAGGCATTTTTACAGGACCAGAAGTTTCTGTTCCATTCATTGACATAAATCCGGTTTCAGCTTGCAAGATCAAATCATAAGCAACACGATCTGATTCTATTCCAAATCCTGAAATTTTACCAATGATCAAACGTGGGTTGATTGCGAGTAATGTTTGATCGTCGATGCCAAATTTTTCAGCATCTCCTTTTTTAAAATTACTCAAGAAAATGTCGGTTGATTTAATTGCTTCAAGTAAACGTTTGGTTTCAGAAGTGCTTTTCAAATCGATGGATTCGTATGTCTTTTGGAAGTTAACAGAAGCGAAATAAGCAGAAACGGTTGTTGTCGAACTTTCCGATGCCAATTTCCATGTTCTGGTTACATCTGGGTTGATTGGGTTCTCCCATTTTGAGACTTCAGCTCCTAATTCGGCAAAAAAAGTTCCAACAGAAGGGCCTGCTAAAACCGTAGAGCAATCGATGACTTTTAAATCTTGAAACATGCTCCTAAGATAAGCATTCTTATTCGCTTACTGTTGGCACAACTTCTTCAATTTTTACTTTTGCAATGCCGTTGCGAACAAAATTCAATTGTTTGGCTCCTGCCATACTTAAGTCGATGATGTGTGGTGATGATTTTCCCATTCGATCAATAACACGGACAATAATGGTTGAATCATTTTTGAGATTGGTCACTTTTAAAACAGTACCAAATTTGAGTGTTTTATGTGCGCAAACAAGGCTGTCTTTGTGGTATTTTTCTCCGGAAGAAGTTTTACGTCCATGAAACTTATTAGCATAATAACTAGCGTTTCCAGTTTGCTGAAACAAATCACTTGTGGTGAAACTCAACAAGCCAAGGAATAGGATAAAACCGAACATTACTTTCATATCTTCCGAATTGGGGTGCCAAAGATAGGAGCTTGGTTTTGATTAAACGGAACATTTACAAATCGTTAACAAAAAAAAACTCGGTTACCTTTTCAGATAACCGAGCTAAAATAGAGTGATTGATTATTATTTTTTAACGACCAATTTCATGTTGTGAGTACCTTTTGCAGTAGTAACAATCGCTTGGTACAAACCATTTGTCAAGTGGTCAATAGAGATGCTGTTTGACAAAACTGAATTGTTTACAAACACTTCTTTACCGCTTAAATCGAAGATGCTTACACTTTCAATCGTTGCACCTGAAAACTGTACCGAATTTTGTGCAGGATTTGGATACATTGCAATGGTTTCATTGTCCAATTCATTCACAGAAAGTGTTGAATTCACATTCAAAGTAGTGTTTGTGATAATTGCAGGATTGAAGTCGAAGTAGATGTATGCTGTGTTTTCAATTTCGCTATCAATTGGTAAACCAGCATTTTCTTCGATGGAATACAAAATGTATCCTTTTGAAGCTTCTACATCTTGTGAACTTGGAGCAAGATTGATGTTGCTAAATGTGAAAGTTACCACACGTGTTGTTGGATTTAAAGTTGTAGCAACACCGTGTTTAGTACCCAAAACTTTGAAAGTTGAAAGATCTAAATCAGCATCCAACGTATCTTTTACAACTACATTTACTGCAGCATAATTTCCTTCATTTTGGAATTGAATCATGTAATTCAATGTTTCTTGAGCAGCAGGATTAATATGAGTAGGTTGATTTACTTGCTTATCGTTCGGGTCATAAGAATTCAAAACAAATGAACAGTTTGATTCATTATTATTAGAAGGGTCAGTATCATTCGGATTCGAAACAGTTACATCAAAACAAATCTGTGTTCCTGCTGGTGTTGTACCTGGGAAAGTAAATGGAATTTGAAGGAATTCACAATCGGTAAGATTCAAGATGTCGAACGTTAAAGTAGTTCCGTTTACAGTTGCATTGGATAAAGAAGATGTGTTAGGAATAAAACCTGCTGGCATGTCAATGCTCACAGAAGCATCTGAAGTATTTGCACAAGCGTAATTACATACATATGCATACAACGTTCCTGTTTCTAGTGGAGCTACGAAGTTTGAAGGCCAAACATACGAAACAGCGAAATCTGGATTTGCTGCACCAACTGCACACGTTACTTCAAAATAGTATTGAGAGATGTTTGCAGAACCACTTGCTCCAAAACTTGTAATTGTAGCATCAGCAGTAACTTGAGTTAATCCATTTGTGGCAAGCCATTGATCGTTAACACTAACCGTATAAGGTGCATTTGCAGGGTTTAGTCCCTGATAGTAAGAATTTCCAGCACCTTGACTATTATTGATGGTTGTTACAATTCCATTTACATCCGTAAAATCAATTGGAGCATTAAAATAGTTGTAGCTCGGAGTAGTTTGATAGACACCTGTGTATAAATAGCCACAAGCAGTAGGGTCAACAGCTGTCATTTGATTGGTTTGACCCGCATCTACATCAGCGCCAGCAGTTGTACTGTACACAGATGTTTGCACAGTATAAACACCAGGAGTTGCGTATGAGTGGTCAACGTTTAAAACCAACCAACCATTTGTTGAAGGGATTGTAAAGTTTTCGGTTCCAGTTGAACCATCACCCCAATCGATGGATAAAATACCACCTGTTTCTGGATTAGCGCCACCTTGAACATAAACAACAAGTGTGTTTTGTCCACAACCTGGAATTGAATCGGGATAAGGATAGTATCCTGTCACTTGTCCGAAGGCATTTGAAAACATTCCGAACGTTCCCAAAGCAATTAGTGTAATTAGTTTTTTCATGTTGTCTTTTTTTTAGTTACTCCCATTCTTTTCAAAAGGTTGTCTGGGAAGGGAAAAAAAATCTTTTTTGTTACCCATTTTTCAACTTCAGTGGTTTTATATCTTTGCAACTATGCAGAAAAATGAATTTGTCATCAAGCTTTCTGGTTTAACGGAGAAAGCTATTCAAAATACGATTGAGTTACTTGAATCTGGTGCCACTGTGCCGTTTATTGCTCGCTATCGAAAAGAAATGACTGGTGCCTTGGATGAGGTGCAGATTGCTCAAATTAGAGATTTAGCAAAAAAATACGATGAACTCATTGCTCGTCAACAAACTATTCTTGCTTCAATTGAAGAACAAGGGAAATTGACAGAAGAGTTGAAATCTAAAATTTTGACTTGTTTTGATAGCCCAGTTTTGGAAGATATTTATTTGCCGTACAAACAAAAACGTCAAACAAAAGGCGATAAGGCAAAAAAACTTGGTTTAGAGCCTTTGGCAAAAATGATCATGTCTCAACGTGGAGGTGATCCAGAGCAAATGGCAGAGCGTTTTGTGAAAGGGGATGTAGAAGATGAGCAAATGGCTATTCAAGGTGCGATTGATATCATTGCAGAATGGGTCAATGAAAATGCAAGTGCTCGTTCACGCATGCGCCAATTGTTTCAACGTAAATCCATTTTGCAGTCTAAAGTCATGAAAGGGAAATCGGAAGAAGGAGCAAAGTACCGCGACTATTTTGATTTTTCTGAACCTTTGTACAAAACTGCTTCCCACCGATTTTTAGCATTGATTCGTGCTGAACGAGAAGGATTTATCTCTTTGAAAGTACAGCCTGATAAAGAAGAGGCCATCGAATTGTTGGAACGTTTTTTTGTGAAATCGGAAGATGAATGTGGGGATGTTGTGGCACGAGCGTGTAAGGAATCTTATAACCGATTGATGGCTTCATCCTTGGAAAATGAATTGATAGCTGAAGCAAAAGAAAAAGCGGATAAAGAAGCAATCAAGGTTTTTTCAACGAATTTGAGACAGTTGTTGCTGGCTCCACCAATTGGAAATAAACGTACTTTGGCTTTGGATCCTGGATTTAGAACAGGCTGTAAAGTGGTTTGTTTGGATGAAAGTGGAGATTTATTGACGAATGCAACGATTTATCCTCATCCACCACAAAATGAGCGCGACAAAGCAAGTGCTAAGTTGGCTCAATTGGTTCAAGCTTATAAAATTGAAGCCATTGCTATTGGTGATGGAACAGCAGGAAGAGAAACAGAAGCATTCGTAAAGCATACGCGTTTTGACCGTGATTTAGATGTTTATGTAGTGAGAGAAGATGGTGCATCTATATATTCTGCTAGTCCAATTGCTCGAAAAGAATTTCCTGATTACGATGTAACGGTACGCGGAGCTGTTTCAATTGGAAGACGCTTGATGGATCCTTTGGCTGAGTTAGTGAAAATTGATCCGAAATCAGTGGGAGTGGGGCAGTACCAACACGAAGTGAACCAAACACATTTGAAAGATGCTTTGGATGACGTGGTTGTTTCAGCTGTAAATGCTGTAGGTGTTGATTTAAATACCGCTTCGCCTTATCTTTTGAGTTATGTTTCTGGTTTAGGTATGTCTTTAGCAGAAAACATTGTTGCTTATCGCACTGAAAATGGAGGTATTTCTTCACGAGAAGAATTGAAAAAAGTGAAACGATTAGGAGACAAAGCGTTTGAACAAGCTGCAGGATTTTTACGTGTACCCAATTCATCCAATCCTTTGGATAATTCTGCTGTCCATCCAGAAACCTATCCCATAGTTGGTAAAATGGCCAAACAATTAGGAGTTGAAATTTCGGAACTGATTGGAAATGAAGCCTTGTTGAAAAGCATTCAGAAAAGTGATTTTCCTACGATTGATGGATTTACGTTTGACGATATCTTAAAGGAATTGAAAAAACCAAGTAGAGATCCACGTAAGAAGGCAAAAATTCTGGAGTTTGACAGCCGCATTCGCACCATTGATGATTTAAAAGAAGGAATGATTTTAAATGGAATCGTGACCAATGTAACCAATTTTGGAGCCTTCGTTAATATTGGTATTAAAGAAAACGGCTTGATACATAAATCACAATTAGCGGATGTGTATGTCGAAGATCCAGCACAATTTATTTCCTTGCATGAACACGTTGAAGTACGAGTTGTAGAAATCGATGTAGCTCGTAAACGTGTTGGTTTAAAGCGTATTTAGTACATTCGTCAAAATTTAAACTATGAAACTAGCCCTATTGGTTGTTGTTTTGCTAACAAGTGCAACAACATTTGCTCAGAAGTTGACCAAATTAAAAAAACTCAACAAGCAATTGACCTTGGTGTCGAATGGTGATTTTGTTGGAGTCATGAAAGGTAAGGAGCTCGTTCAACCTTGTATTTACGATGATGTATATGTGAGCGGTCAGTTCATGTATTATTACAAGGGCGATTCTACTTTTCTTGCTAGCGCTTTAGATGGAAGGATTTTATTGAACAATCCTAGTCAAACCGGAGAAGAATTGATAACAGGAGTTGCTGCTTATGGAGAAGGAGGTGTAAATGGTTTAATTACTTCTACAGGAACAATCATTCTTGAACCCGGAACTTATAATTTTGATTATTCTTCCATGTCAGCTCTTGTTGTTGATGCAGAAGGGAAATCTGGAGTTGTCGGTGAAAATGGTAAAATAATCATTCCATTGCACTACAAAAGTGCTCGTTATTATGATGATAACGGGTTTGATTATGTGGTCAAATCAGACAGTGTTTATTACGCTTATTTATCAAGAAATGAACATTTAATAGAAGGCTACAATCCTTATTCGGAGCGAATTCATGTGAAAGCTACCGAAACAAGTATCAAAGAATGGTTTGCTTTTGTTAGTTGGGAGGGTTTGACATTGGAAGAACGCATGCAATTGTTTCCTGACACAACAAAAGTTGAAGCGAAGTTATTGCCAGCATATCGTTCAATTATGAAAGCGATGCAAGAAGAAGAGTGGTATGGAGCAACACTTACAGTTGATCATGAAATGGGTGCTTACAAAGGACGTTTTTCAATTCCAGTTTTTGATGAATCCGTTCCAAAAGAATTGTATGAGTTTCCAATAACAGGAGTTACAAAAGAACAAGTTACGACTTTCTTGAACAAGCAGACATTTTATTACACAGACTACACAGGTTACGGATTGGAGGTTCGATTCCGTTTGCCTTTGGAGAAAGAGTGGGAGGAAATTGCCTTATCAGGATTATCGAATGAGATGAAAAGTAGAAATGTTTTGGATAGTTTGAATGTAAAAGGTTGTATGTTGTTCATTTATAAAAACATGCCGAATTGTAAAAATTATGCGGCTTATCTCAAAGCTTCATTTGGTGAAGGTTCAACAAAAGTCAATCAAATGAACTTGGATTTAAATGGCAATAAACAGTTGTTTGGAAATGTTGCAGAAATGACGAATGACTCCAATTTTGCGAAAGGCGGAAGTTATGTGCATACAGCAAAAGAAGCAGCAGTAAATAATGACATTCCACTTACTGGAGCAGCTTCCTATATTGGCTTTCGTCCTGTTGTTGAATTCATTATGCGTGAATGAGGTGTTACTAAATTTTAGTTAATCATTTATTAAGTGTATTTTCGCAAAAACTTTCTTATGAGACACCTATTATTTTTAGCGCTTGTATTTGTTGGATTTTCATGTACAAAACCAGACTCAGAGTTATTGGTAGGCAAATGGCAATTCAGTCGCATTTCATCTAAAGGAGTGACGATGGTTTCAGATAATCCAAAAGAACAAAAAGTCATTATCGATAAAGCGGTGAAAGAAATGAAAGATAAGTTGCCTTTGATGAATATGTCGGAAGCTACCTATCGTCAAGCAATGAAAGATGATATTTCATTGATGTTGAAAGTGACTTTTGAATTCATGAAAGACAGTACATTGATTGTTTCAAACAACATTCCTCAAAAATTGAATGAATCGCGTTGGACCTATAAAATCAATCCGGATAGAAAGGAATTGACCATAGATGAAAAAACACGAACCATTGTGTATAAATATCAAATCATAGACAATCGCTTGATCATTTCTGAGAAAAAAGATAAGATTGAATTTATCAAAGCAAAGAAGTAATTAGTTCTTATCGTAGAGATTCCAAAACCCATCTTTGAAAGGCGTCCAAAAACACGCTTTTTGACCAGCTGCCTTCAATCCATCATTGGTCCAAGAATTACAGGTATAGACCATGCTATAGGTGTATTTTGAATCAAAATAAAAGTGATAATCGCCATACGGATGCTGTAAAATACGTTGATGAGAACCAAAGTTTCCCTCGAAAGAATCCTTGATGTAATTGGTCAAATCAAGGTATTGCTTTTTAGAAAGCGTGATTTTTCGAATAGTCGTTTGATCCAAATCTTTCGGACAACATAAAACCAAATGCATGGCTCCTTCTCCTAAACCAAACATGGCTTTAAAGGCTGTTCCAGCTGTCAAGTCACTCCAGTTTTTTGTTTTCAAGAAGAAATTCTTATCGCCCCAACCAATTGCAAAATGGGTTTGAAACGTGTCGATTTGTAATGCTTGATGCATGTCCAATTCTTTTTCCCAATCAAAAAGTTCACTGTGGATCGGTACTATAAAATCGGTATGAACTCCGTTGGTAGAGATATACACTTCTTGTGTTTTTTCACTTGAATCGATTTCAGCATCACTGGGGATTCTTGATAAAATAACATAAGAAAGTAAGTAGAGATAAATCAATGCAACAAACAGTTCAAAGCTCACCGCTAAGAATCTTCCTGTTTTTCGAAGTATAAATTTTAGTTGTTGCATGATGTATGGCTGCCTCGAAAATAAACAATAAAACCAAATAGATTCAATTCCTGAAAATGAATTCTTTTTATCACTGTTTCAAATCCAATTTTAGTGCTACTTTTTGACTTTTTTCAAACGTGTTTTCATTTACATTTACTTCATGATTTCTGTTTACTTACTGTTCCGAAAGGTAGTGTTATTGTTGTTTTTTTTCAGTTTTGCGTCGTTGAGCATTGCTTCTTCTAATATGCAGAGTGAAAAAGAGTCGGTATCCAAGACTTGTAAGTATTACGAACAATTCACTTCTATTACCAACTTGAACAAAGCGTATTCAAAAAAGTATGTTCAATTGTCTCAAACTCGAGAAGGTTTGATCAATGATTTGGGGTTTGTTAAGTGTATTGTAGAGCGTTCTTTGATAGCGCAATCGTTTGAGATTTTAAATAAAATCAGACACCGAGTTAAAAAAGAAGATCCCTACATCAGAGGACCTTATAAAATGG
>JADLGD010000030.1 GCA_020849495.1 Fluviicola sp. | reverse complement strand
CATTACCCAGCAATTTTGATTTGTGCAATGCAGAAGGCGGTGACCAACAATGCATCGATTGGCAAACAAACAACAATGGCTATTTTGTAGTGTATGAATGCATCACCGATTGGGAAGTTCCAAGTGGAAACTTGAATGTTCAATACTATAAAGGATCTACTGCTCAATCATTTGGATTAACGAAAGTAACAGCTGTTGGTAAAACGGCTTTAAAAGGATGGCGCATGAGCGGTTCGCGTTTTGTGAATTGTTCATCTGGAGATTTGAATGCTGGTTGCAACGGCTATTCGTTTCGCTCTGGGTCATTACCAACTCAATTTGCAAGAGGATTTTATGCATTGGCGACCAATTCCATTGGAGATTCTTGGTCTTTTTATGGCGCAACTTCCTGTAGTAATTATTTCAAAGGTCCTAATTTCGCACCCATTGCTGTTCCAGACACAGTAACTGGTGCAGGGAATTATGTCACGTGTGTTGGATCACAATTGTTTTTCACTGGCTTGAGCGAATTCTGTTCAACTTCAGGATTTACAGGCCCTGCTACTTTAGACATTACTGGTCCGGGAGGATTTACCGAAACCATTAACAGTTCTGCGGTTGGCCTCACTCCTATTACACTTGCTGGCGATTACACAATCAAAGCCAATACACCAAACACACTAGCTCAGTGCCTCGATTGCGGCAAAGCGGTGTGCATCACTGTGACCCAAGCAGAAATTGACAATTGCGCAATTCCTCTGCCAGTCACTTTGGTCGATTTCAAAGCATTTTCTTCTGAAACAACTGTAGAATTGAACTGGAAAACCTTGAGTGAACAAAACAGTGCTTACTTTATCCTGCAGCGCTCTCAAAACGGTGAAGCGTTTACAACAATTGACACCATCTTTGCAGCTGGCGAAAGTGCACAAACCATTTCTTACCAATCCATCGATCATTCACCGCTTTCGAATGTGAGTTACTACCGCTTGGTTCAAGTAGATCAAAATGGAACGACACGCACTTCTAATAGTATTTCGGTTGACAGAACAGCTTCTTTCCCAAGTATTTCTCCGAATCCAAGTTCGGGTGTTTTCTATTTGTCGTTTTTACCCAAAGATGCGAGCTATGAATTGAGCGACTTGGATGGGAAGATTCTTCAATCGGGTACACTCAATAGCACGATATTGGATTTGAGTCAACAAGCAAATGGGATTTACTACTTCACGCTTCAATTACCTGGAAAAACAGTGCATCACCGATTGGTGAAAGAATGAATCAATTAGCTTCAGAGAAAATAAGTGTTTTTCGTTTTGATGCTTTTGTTTCTGTTGTGTTTAATATTTGTTCGGTTGAATGAACGATACGCTTTTCCCAATGCAAAACGGAAGGTGGCACCGCATTTTCTGAGATTTCATTTGCTGCGCTACATTGATGAAAGAGTTCGTTGAAGTCTTCATCTAAGTTTGGAAAACTAATATTCCATAAAGTCTGTTGCTGGTACAATTTATAACTTATCGGAAATGGACCTAGAATACATCCTTCGCTTTCTTCTTTTCGGAATTTTATTGTTGAATATGAGCTTTTTTGAAAATGATCCGAATGGTACAATTGATTAAATGCTTTTGAACTTAAGTCTATTTTGTGCCATTGATCTGAATCTTTCATATTGACATGAACATATACAGACTGATTCGTAATAACAAAACTCTTTTGAACGAAAAAAACACTCTCTCTGTATTTTTTATTTGCTTCATCGTAATCATTCTCAAACCCCACTTCGCAAATCATTCTTGGAGGAATTGGTTGGATAAAACGTGTTTGATTGGTGCAGGAGATACACGTTAAAAGGATGAGCATTGCTAGTAGGAATTTCATCATTTATTCAATAGTTTGCTCAAGAAAATTGATGTTTTTTTGTAGATAATATCCCTCATTTTCACAATTGAGTCTTTTTATTGACTTTTCAATGTTCTCCTTTTCCCACTTCACTAGATCAATCGGAATCTGTTTCACTTCAATGGCTTTACTTTTTGCATAATTCTTCATAAATGCTTCAAATTGATAAAACTTGTTCAATGGTGAAGACTTACAAAACGTTTTTTTCTTCCAAACTGTATAATTAATTGGAACTAGAACACCGCAAGTTATAGTTGATTCATCAAGAACTTCAACAGAATCAACTAGCAATTCATAATCTTTAGGATTAAGAAGCAACATGCGAAATTTCATGAAATCTTTGTGTTTCAAGACAGTATAAAACCACGTATCTTTAGAACCTTCTGGTCGGTGTATATAAATAGTGTCATTATAAAACAAATAAGAAAATTCCAAAGCATAAATACTGGATTCAATTAAATGAATTTGTTTCAATTTACTTACACCAAAATAAGGTAGCGGAACGCTTTTCTTATCGGGTTGGGAACAACTTGATTGAAGTAAAACAAATACATAAATCGGTATCAATCGAACAAATAAAATGACAAACCTTCTTTTCAAATTAGAAGCTATCATTCCATCAATCCACATAAATGCCATTCTCGTAATTTTCTCTTAAAATTTCTTTTCCTGAAGCGTCTTTTTCGATTGTTAAACCATTGCGTAGCCCTTTTTTAATTTCTACACTGTTTTGGGTTTCACCCGTGATGGTGTATTTCAAGGTTCCGCTGTAAACTTTCCCATTGGATTTCGTGAAAATTTCTTCCGTCAACACACCTGTATCGTCGTAACTCAACGAAGCAATGACTTTCGCTTTTTTGTAGGTACGGGACCATTTTCCTTGTTTGAATCCACCGCCATTGTAGTCACCTTCAAACACCAAATTTTCATTTTCATAGCGGTAATGTCCAAATTTGAAGGGTGCTTCCAACAAAGTATTGCCATCATTGATTCCTGTTTCTCTAAAAAATACGGTGAATTCGCTCATATTTGGTTCTAATTCTTCTGTTGGAATGCGGTATTCTACGTGCATTTGTACCTCACCATCGTAAATATCATAGGAGAAGTACCAATAATCAACAGTGCTTTTGATCATTTTAACACGTTCGCTCAATTTGGTATCTATGAAAATTTCTTTGATGTCAGCATGTCCGTTGTTGAAACGAACAGTTTGTTCCAGTTGGCCTTTTTTATCGAAATAACGCCATACACCAACCGGTTTAAAATCTTTGTACATTTTCGAAAACATGGTATCGCGCTTGTTGGCATACATGGCCACGTATTTTCCATCTACGTAATCTTCTTTCATGAAGCCTGTCGCAGTTGCATAAGCATCACCCGCTTCAGTGAAAAACGTCTCTGTAAAATACCCATTCAACTTTCCATTGGTATAAAAACAGCTAAAGGATTCTTTTCCATTGGTGTATTCTTTCATTGCACCAAACTTCACCCCACCGATGTATTTCCATTCTTTTTCCAAGGTACCATCTTCCGAATAGCGTTTCGCATCCCCATTTTCTTTATCGAAACTGTAATTAACTAGTTCTCTTACTTGTCCGTTGGCGTAATAAAAACGAGCTGGTCCTTCCAAACGTCCATCGTGGTATGTTTCATCCGAAGACAAGACTCCATTTTCGTCAAAAAACTGCGCTAAACCTTCTTCTTTATCGTTTTTCCATTGCGCAATTTTCTTGATGTTTTCATTTTCATGATACGATCTACTTTCCCCATCCAATTTCCCTTCTTTCATTTGGTATTGGGTTTTCAACTGTCCGTTTGGATAGTATTTCTTTGTTGTTCCATTTCTGAAATCGGCCTTTGAAAATTTGCGAATCAATTCGTATTGGTAGCCTTTTTCAAAATCCTTGTTTTGGTATTCCCACATGTACAACTCTGCATTTGCATACCGCTTCGTAAATTCTGTTTCTGATTGTTCGATGTGTTCAAATTGAAAATCCGATTCATAGATACTTGTGCTGAAAGGCATAGTCAAGGAAAAATCGAAAATTTCATACATGGTGCGAACAGGTTTTGTTCCATCACAAGTAATGGTTAGCCATGCTACTGCTTCATCTGTTTTAGCGGTGTATTTGTAGGTCCACGTTGTTGATTCCAAGCCACTCTCTTCTGTTTTCTTCTTGTAAAACTTCCAACCTTTCGGTTCCACATAAGCCTTCACTTCATCTATGGACTTTTTGTAGAGAAATCCTTTCAGGTTTGAAATATTGATGCTTTGAGCAGATACAGCAAATGAAAGTAAGGCTGCGAAAATAAGGAGTAGCTTCATGTGTGAAATTTAAAGCAATGAAATTAGTAGAAAGTGTTAAAGAACAACAATCTAAGAAAAGATAGTTTTCAACAATCATCAAACTGATTAACTATTTGAATCTAATCAATTTGTAAAAAAGCTAAGGTTGTTACTCCAAGAACAATGAACTCAATAATAATTGAAAGTAGTGCATATTTCTTTTTGCGTTTTCGTAGGTGATAAATCAACGAAATAGTACCAAAAACGGTAGCATTTAAACTAAATAGCAACATCGCTAAAAATACGCTTGAAGAAGGATTTCCCAAAACAACTGCTATTAAAAAAATACTGGCTAGAAGCAAAAACAATACTGTCGCAAACATTGTAAAATGAGGATACTTACTGACATACTCTTTTCCGTCAGTTTTATTCACTCCTCTTTTCTGAGCCACTTCTTGTTGATAGGGAGTCCGTTCTGTGATGCGTTCGGTATCGCCAGAAGCATAATGAATTTCATGAATCGAAGAACGATTAAAACTTGGTTTTTTGACTAATATAGAATCACAATCATCGATTGCAATCCATCTATCATTTAGGATGATCACATTTCCATACAAGGTGTCTCCGTTCACAAAAATAATTGTATCACAGGGACTACTATTTTCCAAATTACCAGCAATATCTGACGTACTAGTTAACAATGTGTCCTCAATGGCTACTGCGTTGATTTCATTCACAAAGTTTTCTTCTTCGAATTGACCTTGTTTTTTCTGAAGATTGTAGGTTGATTTTTTGTGAACGTAAAAACCTTTATTGTAGACCCTTTTTTCTACAACACATGACGTGAGATAAGAAAGCAAGAAGAGGAAAAAAAACAGCTTTTTCATAATTTCTATTACTAATTAACTCAAAAGGTATCCGAATAAGGATAAAATAGCCATAACACCCGTTACAATAGCTGAAGATATTAGTTGAAAAGTAGACAATCCTTTTCCAACAGGTTTTCTCTTCACATGATGCATGATCGTTGAAATAACATTGACAACTACTGTTGCTACACCAATAACTATCGTCACATACAAAATTTCAAAAGCAAAAATTTCAGCAATCGTCAGACCAATAAAAATCATGAATAACAAAAACAAGGCTAAACCGATGAAATAAATCGGAAGGATTTTTTTATCGCTGTTTCGATCTTCAATCAATTTTTGGTTGTAAGGACTGTAATCATTGATGATTTCTACTTTTCCGTCTGCATAGCGAATTTCATGAAGTTGTTCTCGATTATAAGAAGGTTGATTGACCAACACCGAATCACAATCGTCCAACAGCAACTACCGGTCATTCAATACAGCGACCTTTCCAATGATTGTATCCATGTTAATCAGAATAACCGTATCGCAAGCAGGTCTATGTTCATCTTCTTTTATTGTGATTGCTTCTTGCAGCGTTGAATGAATTCCTTTGACCTCTTCGTTCGATTGAATGGCTGAATCCATTTCGATGACTGTCAAGTCACCACTCTTTTTTGTATTCGCTTTTAAAGAGTGTTTCTGCACATAAAAGCCTTTGTTATAGAGGCGTTTTTGAACGGTACATGAACCAATAAAAAACATTAAAACAAGCGTTAAATAGAATTGGTAACGCAACATTGATACAATCATAATTCAAAAATCAGTTCAATAAACGTAGCAAAAACAGTGACAACAACACTGATAGCTGAAATGATAACATCAGCAATGGTTAAACCTAATCCAAGCATTTTTCTTGGTCTACTTTTGCTATGAATTGCCAAAGATATAATTGAGACAACTAAAGCTCCAATGCTAAAGATCAATGCCAATAAGAACAGTTCAAAACCAATAGACAATTCCAAAGCGATGAAAAAAAGTACAATGGCAATGAGCATTAATCCAAGAGACACAAAATACATTGGATGAATATTTTTAGAAGTTTCATCCGATTGATTATCTTCTATTTTTTTCTCCTTATAATTTTGTTGTTCCTCTTTTGTCATTTTCCGAATTTCCTCCACATCTCCATTGCCATAATGAATTCGAATGACTTCTTTCTTATTGAAAACCATTTTAGGCACGACTTCTTCATCACATATCTGAACATAGAGTTGTTCATTTTCCATGTGATCGATGGTGCAAATCACTGTTTCACCATTCGCAAGAAAAACGGTATCACAAGTTGATGAAGCCACCACTGCTTGTTCTTGTATTGAATCGTTGATAATTGTTTGTGATTGTTCCTCCTCTTCGATTGGATTTGCAGTCAATGCCTTTTCCGCAGGCACATCTTGAGAAGCATGTATCTTGTGTTTTTGAACATAAAAACCTTTGTTGTAGAGGCGTTTTTGGACAGAACAAGACGTAATTAATATCAACAAGAATGAATATGTAAAGTACTTCATATGATCTTTTATGGGAAGTGAAAATAATTTACGAGTGCATAAATAATCGATATGATCAATCCTACACAGGACAACATGAATATTACCAACGATTGAAGAAAACCAGTTTCAAATTGATAATGGACAATCATCGAAATCAAACCAAAAACAAAAGCAAGAATTGTAAATGGAATTGCAATGAACATAAAGTTGAAACCAGATGTAAACACCCAACTCATTATTAAGAAAATAATAGCTAATCCTAAAAACACCAATGATAAAATGGCTAATGGCTTTAAGTTTTTAGGATCATCATTTATACCCAACTTTGGTAATTTTAAAGCATTGTATGTTTTGACTTCTCCGTATGAATATCGAATTTGATGCACTTCTTTTTCAGGAATACTAACGACTTTTAATTTTGATGTATTACAATCTTCTACTTCAATCAATTTATTGCTTTGAATGGATGCATATCCAAACAATGTATCACCGTTGACTAACAAAATTGTATCACAATCAGATAATTTATTAATTGTTACTCCTTCATTTTCTGCTTCGTTAGAATCATCAAATGAAGTGTTTTCCAATGTTTTTTCCTCGAATTCAAGTCCTGTTAAGTTCTGATTTTTATCTAGTTTATTTTCAGAATAAAAAGTATGTTTTTGTATGTGAAATCCTTTGTTGTAGAGGCGTTTTTCAATCGAACAAGAAACAAGTAAGGAAATGATTCCTCCACACAAAACAAACAAGAATAAAAACTTAGAACTTTTCATAGATCAAAAAGAACTAGAGATGAAATACAACAATGTTGCAACGGCTCCTAACATCGCTACAGCAAGTTGTCCAGCAGAAAGACCAATTCCTAATTTCTTTTTTCTTTTCGTGTGATAAACCAAAGAAATAATACTTAAAACCAATGCAGCAACAATTAGATAAGCCACATATATCATAATTTGATAATTAAAACTAACTGCTATAGCAATCAAGAATAAAATCAAGGCTGCTGTTAAAAATGAAAGCCCAATATAGAACAATGGTTTTACCTCACTTTTCTTTTTTCTTTCTTGTTTTTCTATTTTCTCTTTAACTTCAGGTGTCAATTCATTGATTGGTTCAATCTCACCATAAGCATAATGAATTGTTTCAATATCTTTCATGAAAACGGTAGGATTCGCTACCAAATTTGAATCGCAGTCATCTATGACCAACCAACGATTGTTTTTAATGACAACATTTCCAACTACTTTTTTACCATTCAAGAGATAAATGGTGTCGCAATCGGTTTTCACATTTCCTGGATTTGATACTATTGGATCTTCAATCTGAACGGAATCCTGTGGTTGGAGCGCTTGTTCATTTTCTGCTGAAGTTTCAACCATTGATTGCACTTCTGTTTTATCATTTCGTTGGGGCAAATGATGTTTTTGTATATGAAAACCTTTGTTGTAAAGTCGTTTTTCAATGGAACAACTTGATATTAAAGCTCCTGTAAGGAGGAAACAAACTAGGTGTGTTATTTTCATAAGTATTGATCTGAAAGACTAATTTAGGGAAAAGTATTTAAACCTTTCAATGAAAAGGTTAATTTATATTGGCTTTAAATAAAAGGTTTTCAATCCATTGATTGTTACATTTTGTATTTTCGTAAAAAGGCAACATGACAAAGTCGCAAGAGAAAAAAATCAAAGCACTGATTGAAAAGTACAACGATATCTTATTGATTTCGATGCGTTTGGCTGTGACAGAAGATTTTGTCAATCTCATGCTCTTGAATCGCGATGACAGTGAATTTGAATTGAAAGACCTCATGGCAGATAAACAAGCTTTTTACAATTTAGTGATGAAGGAATTTTTGAAAAAGAACAGTTCCGCAGTGGTCAATGAATTGAAGCACATGGAAGATCCACTTCCTAAATTCAGCAAGAAAAAAGAGCTTAAATCACCCATGAAATAAAGTAAATCAATCCTCCAACAACAATTGAAAATGCGAGTGCAAAAAGTGGAACCCAAAGTGCTCGTTTAGCTATTTTACCTTTTTCATCCGTTGTTTTTTTATAAGCATAAAGAAATAGTAATCCGCTTAAATACGTAGCTAGAAAAAATCCAACAATTCCCACAACCACTGCCAACACATTGAATCCTGTACAAGAGAGATAACAAGCAGAAACTACAGTAATAAAAGCAATGATCAATAAAACTAAAATGGCAGCAATCACCAATGCAACTGTTACTCCAGTTGAATGAACACGATCTGAAGGAGTTGAATCCATAAAAAATTGCATTTTGTTCCAAGAAAGAAAAGCAGATTTATCAGTAAAAACATGTGAACCCCCTAAACCAAAAAAGCTCAAATACGCACTTACATTGATCAAGTTCAAGCCCAACAAGCGCTTATTTCGTTGGTGTTCAAAATTTCGTTCCTGGGAAGAGTTTTTATAAAAAGCAATTCCTGATACAACACCTAGAGCACTAAAAACTGCTACCAATGGAGCATATTGAAAACTCAACGAATGCCCAATGAACAAACTTAAACCAGCTGCAAGAATAGAAGAGAACACCAAAAGTATTCTTGTTTTGATCACATTTTTCTGGGCCCATCTTGCTAATTTTTGATGATGTGCTTTTCGATAGATAACAAAAGGAACAATCAGAATAGAAAAGAGCCACCAATTGGAAAAATCAAAGAACTGTCTTTGCTGAACATTAACTTGCTGTTGAACTAAATTGTTCTTTTTTGTTACACTTTTTGATTGTTTGAGAGCTATTGCTTGAGTATGATAAGTACTTCTCGCCTCTTCTTGATAAATTTGCTCTGTTGAAACAGGTTTCAATGTCGAATCATTCTTTTTTTCAAACAATGAAGGTATTTCTTCCGATGTTGAAGTAACTGCTTTGGAATGGATCTTTTCAGTTGATTTATCAAGTTGTTTAAACACATACTCGTTTCTTGATACTGGAACTTTTTTATTCCAACTAATATGCAGTCCTTTACGATACAGGCGTTTTTCAATCGTTAAAGTACCACAAGCACTTAACAACAAACAAATACTTACTAGTAGCTGTAGTTTAACTTTCATTTCAGTTGAATTGAATAGTACAACATTCTGAAAAAAAAATCAAAAAGAAGTTGCAAAAATCGCAATCTAAACATTTGGAATTGCATTTTATCGTACTCACATGAAGAATAATTTGTATTTCAAAAAGGAATATGTAGATTTGTTGGATTAACTTACTATTATTTTTTAACTACTTGCTTATGAAAAGATTATTATTCTTGTTTTTAGGTTTAACCTGGATCTTGAGTGCCAACAACTATTCAACTGCACAATGTTTAGTTCCTGCGATGGTATGGAATACTCCAACAGCAACAACAAATTCTATTACAGCAACATATCCAACTGTACCTGGAGCTGCTTGGTATGAATTCCAATACAAACAAAGTTCTTCAGGTACTTGGATCAGTGCAGGAACTTTAAGCGCTGGTTTAACTTCAAAAACTTTTACAGGTTTGTTAACTAGTACATCTTATGATATTCGTGGAAGAAGCATGTGTTCAGGAGGAACAGCAGGTGTATGGTCTACGATTTTAACCCAAAGTACTACTTCTCCACTTGCATGTGAATTACCTGCTGTATTGAGTCAAAGTGCTATTACGAATACTTCA
Organism: Fluviicola sp.; assembly: GCA_020849495.1. Taxonomy (GTDB): domain Bacteria; phylum Bacteroidota; class Bacteroidia; order Flavobacteriales_D; family Crocinitomicaceae; genus Fluviicola. Next base: position 20,234 of record JADLGD010000030.1, on the reverse strand, counting down.
GCTACATTTACTTGGCCAGCGATTGCAGGTGCAGGTTGGTATGAATTCCGTTATAAATTAGTTTCATCAGGAACATGGATTTCTGGAGGAACGATTGCTGCTCCAGGAACTTCAAAAACACAAGCTGGTTTAGCTGCATATTCTAATTATGAAATTCAAACACGTACTTTTTGTAACACTTCTCAATATAGTAATTGGAGCTCATCAACTTTGTTTACAACTACAGTAAACCCACCAACATTGAGTGCATCAACTGTAAACTCAAACAATGCAACCGTAACTTGGACAGCAGTTCCAAATGCCTTGTGGTATGAATTAAAGATTAAACCTGCAACTGGACCTTGGGTTTCAGCAGGCACAATGACTGGTTCAGCAACTTCAAAAGTGTTTACAGGATTAGCTGCAAATGTTTCTTATCAAGTACAAGCAAGAACATTTGGACCAGGATCAGTTGCAAGTCCTTGGGGAACAATTTTAAACTTCACAACAATCTCACCTGTTGATTGTCAGACTCCGCCATCTATTTCTGCATCAACAATCAATGCTACAAATGCAACTATTTCTTGGCCAGCAGTAAATTTAGCAGCTTGGTACGAAATTGAGTATAAAACAGCAGCATCAGGAACATGGATCTATGCTGGAACTTTGGGTAGTTCAGCAACATCTAAAATTTTGAACAATCTTACTGGAAACACCAATTATAATGTTAGAGCTAGAACTTATTGTTCAAACGGTTTAGCAAGTAATTGGATGACGCTAAATTTCACTACGATTACTGCTGCAGGCTGTGAATTACCACCAGTAATTGCATTAGATAGTACAAATGCATCAACAGCATTCATTTCTTGGCCAGCAGTTGTTGGAGTAGCTTGGTATGAATTCCGTTATAAACTAACTTCATCTGGAACTTGGATTTCTGCAGGAACACTTTCAAGTACTGGAATTAAGAAAGTATTAACCGGTTTATCAGCATCATCAACATACGATTTCCAAGCAAGATCTTTCTGTTCTAATGGACAACCAAGTGCATGGAGTACTGTTTTACAATTCACAACAGGATCTTCTGCAATTGGTACACGACCAGTGGTAACAGCTGAGCAATCATCTACTGAAAAATCAGAAGCTATTGCAGCTGACTTCAATCAAGAAGTGCTTATCTTCCCTAACCCTACAAACGGGTTGATCAATTTGGAAACAACTTTTGAAATAGCAAGTACAAATGTGGTTGTTCGAGTTGTTGATATGACTGGAAGAGTTGTATTAGAGAAAACAAATATGGCTGAAGAAGGTGTTAATACATTCTTGGTTAACTTATCCGATTTGAATGCTGGTATGTATGCCGTTGAATTATATAACAACAGTGCATTTATCAATCGTTCATCGATTCTAAAAAAATAAGACCTTTTATAATTAGTAAAAACGAGCTGAATCTTTCAGCTCGTTTTTTTTTTGTGCTAGACTTATTGATCTCAATTTATAGCACAATTGAAAAATGATTGTATTTTTAGCACACTAAACTAAAAACGAATACTATGAAAGTGAACGTAGAACAACCGTATACTTTAGCGGAATTAAAAACAAAATTAGAAGCTCAATTCCCTGAATATGCTGTCAGTTTTACAGGTCCAAAAGTGATCATTATTGGACAAGGAAAAGTAGCAGGTGCTCAGATTGTTGGTGAGAAAAAAGGCCACGTTCGTATTTTTGAAGGATTTCCAACGATGGGAGGACAAATGCTGTTTGCACTAACAATCGTATTTCTTGGAGTATTGATTCCTTTCATCGTATATCTTTCATCCATGAAACCAAAACAAGTGAAAGTACGCGATGCAGTTGCAGATTATATTCGTAAAGAATATGGTGCTGGTATCATGAATCCATCAACGGACTTGTTAGACGATAAAGTATAAGATTAAACAATTGATACTTTAAAAAGGAAACTGAGAGGTTTCCTTTTTTTGTTTAGAAATATTTTGAAGATGTTTTGAGTGTTAAATTGTATTTCGAATGGAGATTTATCCTCTTCTCTCACTCTCTGCTCTCACACTGCAAAAAGAAAAAAGCACAGAAAGAGTGAGTTTGAGAGCGAGTCTTGAGGGACAAAAAGAAAAAAGCGAACTACTTACGTAATTCGCTTTTTTCTTTTCGTGGAGTCGGAGGGGTTCGAACCCTCGTCCAAACAACGTACCCCAATGTCTTCTACATGCTTAGTTTTTAATTGGTTTTCGAGTAAAAGCCGGATAAAAACACCCAATCATTTACCTTATCCTCTTAGATCTCACACCGCCCTCGAGGCGCGTTTGGTGCCAGATTTTCAAAATGATTCCCCGTATTCCCCAGACTGAAAATCAAAGTCCGAAGTGGAGAAACTTGTCCGTGTACTAAACTTCCACTGGATTAAGCCGAATTTACCTAGTAAATTAAGCAGCAAGTGCGTATGACGTATTGTCAATTATAGTTCGAACCAAGTTATTTACGAGCTTCAATTCAACGCTCGACATGCTTCCCACCGAAATCTCAGCTGCTGTCAAATCCAATGTCGACCCCAGTTTGTTCGTTAGTTAAACAAATTTACATATAAATTGACCCGATACAACAATTGTATCAGAATTTAGACTTTTTTATCAAGCTTTTTGAAATTTATTTATTGATTCATTTGAAATTGAATCGAATAATGCACCCCTTTATTCGGAAAAGTCTGCAAATCAATACTTGCTCCTAATTGTTCACATAAAGTATCAATCATTTCCAATCCAAATCCAGCTTCTCTTTCAGTGTCAAAGCCTTTACCATTGTCTTTGTAATCGACTTTCAAGACGGCTTCATCTTGAACCATTTGAATGGAAACCACTCCGTTATCTCCCATTTTTGCATGTTCTAGTGAATTGGAAATCAATTCATTCAACAACAAACCAAGAGGCACAACAATATCTTGAGGCAATACATTTAAGTTTACTTCCACATTTAAACGCACTTGCTTGTTCACCAAATTCTGACGAAATAAATCATCTAATAAATCGGAGAAATAATCATTCGCTTTTATGTTTGATAAATCAGGCGATTTATACATGCGTTCGTGTATCATTGATATTGCACGAATCCGACTTTGTGCATCTTCAAAAACACGTCTTGATTCGAGATCCTTGATTTGAAAACTTTGCAAACGCAACAATGAATTGATCACTTGTAGATTGTTTTTTACACGATGGTGAATTTCTTTCAATAAGACGGTAATTTCTTGGTTTTGTGTTTCTACCAATGCATTTCGCACCTCTAGGTTTTTATTGACATTGACCAAGGCTTTTTCCGATTTTCTAAACGTGATGACAAAATTCGAAATCAAATAAATGAAGAAAATCAAAATCACCCCCATTTCAAGCGCTAAAAACAGTTTTTGATTCAGATTAAATGTCGTAATTAATTGCAAATCGGCCCCAACTACTCGCATGAAATAGTAGTAAACACACAACATTAAAATTCCAAAAAAGAATAAACCCCAACGAATACCTAACATAAAAATAGCAAACACTAAAATATTCACCATCCATAGTAATTCTTTGATATGAAGGTTCTCTTTATTGAAGATTAAACCGAATGCGATAATCAGATTCACTAAGAAAATCATCAAAAAAGCAGGCCAAAAGGTATCTTTTAAAATTTTGATTAGAAAAAGTAAAAGAAAGGCACTAATAACACCAATTAAAGATTGAAAACCTATGATATAATTTCCATTCAAAAGAATGATTATGATCAATGGCAAACTAACAATCATCGCTAGAAAAACAGTGTTAAACAATAACTCTGTCCTAGCTCTGCTAAAAACACTTGTCAATTCATTGAAGCAATCATCAATGAACCACGATTTGATATTTCGATAGATTAGAAACACTGTTTATAATGCTGTTGATTGCATTAAATCAACTTATAACCAGCTTCTTGCAACGATTTTGAAGTTTTTGCATACTCCATAATGGTTGTTTTTAAAGTAGAACTTGTTTTTGAAATATTCGCTACAATAAAACTAGCGTCAGATGAAATATTACTGCTGTATTTCAATACTTTGGGTGCGTTTTCTTGAATCAATAAACGCAAGAAACGGTATTCGGTGTTGGAAGATTGTTTCTTAATCTCAGCTTCTAAAGCCGTTTTACCTTGATTGAATTTTTCAAGTTTCAGCTTAGGTGTTTTTTCAAATTGCGATTCTTTCATCAATAAAGCACCCAACAAAGCCTTTTTATCTGAAGATTCAGCTGCTGCATTCAATTGCTTTTTAACGGAAGTAATTGCACTTAAATCATCTCCAGACATTGCCGCATAAAACGATTTTCGATCAATCGCAGCAAAAGATGAAAAGGATAAAACTAAAAAGCAGACAGTTAAAAATTTGAACATACGGGCATTTTTGAGCTGCGAAGTTAACAAATCTTACGCCAGAAAAATAGTTAAAGTTGAACACTTTTTTTATTCGCCTTTTCAAGATTCAAAAACTAAAATGTTTTAGCAAGTCAGAATGTTAGATTAAAGCAAAAACAAACTCATTTTTAACACATTAAGCTGATTAAAAATCAAAGCAATTTTCTACATTTGCTTCACTAAAACTGCTTTGGAATGAAACTACTTTTAACCTCCATGCTACTATTATTCTCGTTGGTATCATACAGCCAACATTACGCTTATAGTTACAAAGGAAAACTTACTATTGAACAACAAACGGCATTAATCACTGAAATTGAACAATTGAATTACTTTGTTGACATTAAATGTTTTCAGAAAGAGAATGGTGGTGAATTGCAATTTTACATTCCAGTAAATACGAATCATTCAGAAAATGAAGCTCCTGTTTCTATCACTGCAATCAAAGAAAAACTAATCAACAAAGGGTGCGAACCGAGCACTTTCATTGAACTTGGCAATTAATCCCATGAATAAACTACTATTAATCCTATTGACTGGTTATTTACTGGTTGGTCATTCGTTTGGACAGTCCAATGATTGTTCAACAGCTACCGTGCTTCCCGTTACTGCAAATTGTGCAACACCAACAAATGGAACAACTGCAAGTGCAACACAATCCATTGCGGGTTGTTCAGGAACTGCGGATGACGATGTATGGTATCAATTTACAGCAACTGCTACCAATCATCAAATCACAGTTGATCCTTCAGCTACGATGGATGCCGTTGTTGAAGTGTTCTCTGGTGCTTGTTCCTCTTTGATATCACTTGTTTGTCGTGATTTTGGTTTATCCGGTGCCAATGAAGTAGTTAATTTAAGTGGACTCACTATTGGTCAAGTTTACCGAGTTCGTGTTTACCATTACGGTGTTGGAGCTGGCTCAGCAACTTTCACCATTTGTTGTACAACGGCTGCAGCAGCACCATCCAACAATGTGTGTGGTTCAGCAATTCCACTAACTGTAAATACTTCTTGTGTTGCAACAGCAGGAACTACTTTTGGCGCCAATCAAAGTTTTGCTGGTTGTGCTGGTAATGCAGATGATGATGTTTGGTTTTCATTTGTTGCAACCAATGCACAACAAACGGTTACTGTCACTCCTATCACAGCAACATTTGATCCTGTTTTTCAGGTTTACAGCGGAACTTGTACTACTCTCAACTCTGAAATTTGTGTAGATAATGGAAACATGTTTGTCACCGAATCCAGTCAAGTAGTTGGTTTAACTGCAGGTCAAACATATTTTGTGCGCGTTTACGATTATTATGCTGGTAACAATGGTGATTTCAATATCTGTGTAACTGGTCCAGCAACGGCTGCTCCAACAAATGACGATCCTTGTAATGCCATTCAATTACCGACGGTAACTTCTCAATGTAATTATTTAGAGTTTACAAATGTTGGTGCAACATCAACTGTTAGTCCTGGTGCTCCAAGTTCATGTATTGGTGGATCTGGCGCTGCAATTGGAGGTTATTCTGCAAGCACAGCAGATGTTTGGTTTGCTATCACAGTTCCTGCTTCAGGAACGTTATTCATTACTCCGAAACCAAACATGGGAGTTGGTCGCATTTCTGACGGAGTAATGGCTTTGTATTCAGGATCGTGTGGATCTTTGTCGCAAATTGTTTGTTCGGACGACAATAATTTCCCAGGTTCTGCTAATGATTTTTTACCCTTCATAAGTGCAACAGGTTTAACTCCAGGATCAACAGTCTACTTACGCTTCTTTGGTTTCGGTTCTTCACAAGGAACCTTTGGTTTGTGTGTCACAACTACAAGTAATGACAACTGTGCGAATGCATTGTACATCTGCGACTTAAATGGTTACAGCGCTTCTACTTCTGCAGCTTACACACCAGACCGTCCTTGCAACATGCATGGAAACAATGAAACAAGTGCTGGTGTCAATCAACCAGATGGTACCAATACAGGTGGAATTTTTGGAAGTACAACTTACGATGTAACCATTGAAAACAACTCATGGATCCGCTTTACAGCTTCAGCAACTACTGCAACATTAAATGTAACAATTGGTGATTGTTGGGTGGGGAACTTTCCTAGTGGAGGAATCCAAATGCAAGTTTTTGCATCAACTGGTGGTTGTTGTAATTTCACACCTGTTTCTACATTTCAAGAAAGTTCTACCGCATTTACATTGACAGCAAGTGGACTTACCATTGGTAACGACTACTATTTAATGGTGGATGGTTATGCTGGTGATATTTGTAATTACACCATCACTGCCCAATCAGGAGTGCAATTTCCTCAAATCACACCTGTAGCACCAATCTGTTCAGGACAAAGTGTTGTACTAACAGCACCTCCAGGAGCAACAACTTACGATTGGCAACACAATGGAGCAAGTACACAAGCTGTTACTGTTACTCCTGCTACGAGTCAAACCTACACCGTTGAAGTTACAGGACTTTGTGGATACAAACAAACCTTGACAACAGCTGTTACCGTTATTCCAACTCCTGCCACTCCTACTCCAACATCCAACAGCCCTATTTGTAGTGGAAGTACGATCAATCTCGCAACGAGTGTGAGTGGTGCTACCTACAATTGGTCTGGACCAAATAGTTTTACATCTACTTCCCAAAATCCGAGTATTGCAGCAGGAACAAGTTTGCAAGCTGGAACTTATTCACTGACTGTTACTCAAGCTGGTTGTACATCTGCTGCAGGAACAACTACCGTAACTGTAGATGCACCTGTTAGTGTTAATGCTGGAGCCAATTTAGCTTCTTGTAATGGTGGTGCAGTGACATTGAATGGTTCATTTGGCGGAAGTGCCAGTTCTGTTTCATGGACGAATGGTGGCGGAACCTATGGAAATAGCAATCAAGCCATCACTTCTTATACGCCAAGTGCTGCTGAAACACTTGCCGGAACAGCCACATTGACTTTAACGACAAATGATCCTTCTGGTCCTTGTCCAGCTGCAAGTGATAACATGACCATTGTGATCTCCAATTCTCCAAGTGCGAATTTCAGTTACCCTGCAATCAGTTATTGTCAAACAGATAGTGATCCAAGTCCAGTATTTGCTGGTGGCGCAAGTGGTGGAACGTTCTCTTCAACTGGTGGATTGGTTATCGATCCAGCAACTGGAATCATTGACCTTTCGGCAAGTGCACCGGGAACCTATACGGTACAAAATGACATTGCAGCAAACGGTTCTTGTCCTGCTGCAACTGCAACTACAAATGTGACCATCATTCAAAATCCTTCAGCACCTGTTTTGGGTTACAATGCAAGTGTTTGTGAAAACGATACGCTCTTTTTAACAGCTTCAACCGTTGCGAATGCCAATTATTCTTGGTCTGGACCAAACGGATTCTCCAGTACAAGTCAAAATCCATTCTTTCCAGATGCACAAACAGTCAACAATGGAACTTATACTGTCAACATCACCGTTAATGGCTGTACTTCCAGTGATGCCTCTTTAAATGTTGCCATCAATACACTGCCAATTGTTAGTATCCAAAATGGTGCAAATGAAACCATTTGTCGAAACGATTCGGTGACGCTTGTAGCAACTGGTGCAACAACCTATGTTTGGAACACAAATGAAACAAGCAGTTCGATTTCTGTCAATCCAAGTTCAAATAGCTCTTTCATTGTAACAGGAACCTTAAACGGTTGTGTGAATTCGGATACCATACAAGTCAATGTCAATCCATTGCCAACAATTCAATTGGGAAGTAACGCCAATCAAAACGGTAGTTTCTGTTTTGGATCAACAGCTTTATTAACTGCTAGTGGAGGTGTTTTATTCCAATGGACAGGTCCAAATGGATTCACATCTTTTTCAGACACATTGAATTTTGCACCAGTAGCTTTGAGTAACGTAGGAACTTACTACATCACTGTTACCGACGCTAATAATTGTGTCAATTCAGACAGTATTGATTTAGTTGCAGCTCAAAGTGATTTTGCGAATATTTCAGGAGATACTTCTTTGTGTCCTGGTCAAACATTGAATTTAAGCGCAGCAGGTGGTGTAACTTATTCTTGGACAGGACCTAACACATTTATAAGTTCCAATCAAGCGATTACTGTTCCGAATATGAACACTTCAAAAATGGGAGTTTATGAAGTGATTGTGGTTGATACCAATGGCTGTGTAGATACAGCGAGTACATTGGTTTCTATTGTTGTTGAAGCAAGTTGCTTGAATATTCCTGAATTGGTTTCGCCTAATTTTGACGGACACAACGATACTTGGGACATCATCGGATTGGATCAATTTGCAGAAGCTCAAGTTGAAATCTTTAATCGTTGGGGGAACTTGGTTTACAGCGTCTCACCTTATTCAAAACCTTGGGAAGGTGAAATCAACGAAGGCGTATCCTTAGAAGGTCAAAGTGGTAAAGTTCCAGTTGGAACCTATTTCTACATCATTCGATTGAATGATCCTGATAAAAATGAATACAAAGGTTATGTTGAATTACAATACTAAGCAGCCATGAGAAAAATTGTATTCACTTTATTAACGGGGCTTTCAATCTTTACTGTTCAAGCTCAACAAGACGAACAATCCACTTTTTACATGCAAAATCCTTTGCATTATAATCCAGCTTATGCAGGTAGTAGACAAAGTATCAGCATGGTGGCGCTTGGCCGTTTTCAATGGGTTGGTTTTGATGGAGCACCAATGTCTCAATGGTTTTCTGTCCACTCACCTATCGCTAATGAACGATTGGGAATTGGAGGACATTTTGTCAATGATAATATTGGTAGCAGAAACAGAACTGCTGGTTACATTGATTTGAGTGCGAACATTCAATTGAATAAAAAGCACCATCGATTAGCTGTAGGCTTGAGTGGTGGAGCTGACTTTTTAAGTTTTGATTTCACGAGTTTAAATGTTACGGATATCAACGATCCTTATTATGGTCAACGTTTTAATAGTACAAAACCAAATTTAGGTGCTGGTATTTACTATTATGGAGAACGCCATTTTGTTGGCATCTCTGCCCCTCGTCTTTTTGAAGCGAAACTGGATGATGCGAACACATTGATTACAAATTTGAACAAACGACATATCTTTTTTACTGCTGGTGGAATCATTCCATTAAACAGCGTGGTTCAATTCAAACCTTCTACTTTGATCAAATACACGCCTGAAGCCCCGATTACCATTGATGTCAATACTTCCTTTTTATTGTATGAAAAATTGTGGTTAGGTGCCATGTACCGCTTTCATGAATCGGTAGGAATCAATGCCATGTTTAAAATCAAAAGTGCTTTTCAAGTTGGTTACAGCTACGATTTTCCGATCAATCGATTGGTGAATTATCAAAAAGGTTCGCACGAAGTGATCTTGACGTACGATTTCAACTTTAAAAAATCCATTTACAACTCTCCTCGCTATTTCTAATATGAAGCATTTAAAATCACTTCTTGTTTTTTCATTTAGTGTGTTGTTTTTGACTACAACTTTTGGTCAAGCCAAACAACAAACAGCAGACAAGCACTTTGAAAAATTAGAATTTTACGCTGCGGCACCTATTTACAGTGAATTAGCAAAAAAAGCCATTCAAGGTAAAAAGCATTCGAATTGGGAAAATGTTCGCAAAGCGGCAATCTCCAACAAACAATTGTTTCAGTACGGAAAAGCGCGTTATTACTACAATAAATTACACGAAACAAATCGTTTAACGGAACTTGATTATGTAGATTACATCGATTTACTCCGAACAATTGGGTTGTACGATGATGCTGAACGCTTACTAATTGATGCGAACAAAGTATATCCGACCAATAATTTTGTGCAATTATTGAAAGACAAAAACAAGCAATTTGCTCCTTTATTAGCCGATTCTGCTATTTATTCGATTGAAGCATTGACGATCAATTCTGATCAGGGAGATTTTTGCCCAACGTTTTACAACAATGGTATTTTGTACATGTCGAAAGCAAAAAACGCAGGATTCCTAAACACGAAATACGGATGGGACAATAGTTATTTCATCAACATGTTGCATTCCAGTTATGATTTAGACAGTACCATGAAAGCGGGGAAATTATTGAAAGATGCTTTTTTCTCTCGTGCGCATGACGGACCTGTTTCATTTAGTCCAGATGGAAAACACATGGTGATCACGAAAAACTTGATTGGAAAACACAACCGAGATGAAGTTGTAACACTAGGCATTTATTTATACGAACTACAGGGAGAAAAATGGGTTGAAAGCGCTGCTTTTCCTTACAATAACAAAGCTTACAATGTTGGTCACGCTTGCTTTTCAGCAGATGGAAAACGTTTGTACTTTGCAAGCGAAGCGCCTGGAGGAATGGGTGGCGCCGATTTGTACTACACCGATTATACCAACGGTTCATGGTCAACACCAGTCAATCTTGGAAGCGCTATCAATACGGATCAAGATGAATTGTTTCCTTTTGTAACTGAAAACACCTTGTATTTTTCTTCGAAAGGGCATTTTGGAATTGGAGGATTGGATGTCTTTTACACGGCTTTGAATTTGGAAGGAAAAATCAACAACATGGGCTATCCCATGAATACTTCGTATGACGATTTTGGTATCATCGCTTTATCCAATGAGCGCAAAGGATTCATTTCTTCCAATCGTGGTGATTTCATTGATCGCATCTACGAATGGGAACGCAAAGATCCAACGATTCTTTTTGAAGGACAATTGTTGTATGCTTACACTGAAGCTGAAGTTGTACCGAATCACTTTGTGACCTTCACCGACGAAACAGATAATCAAACAGACACACTGTACACTGATAGTTTGGGTCAATTTTCTACGCAACTATTCGTCAATCACAATTACCGTTTCGAATCACAAGAGCAATACTTTAAGCTACGAGCTCCATTAGCAATTGAAACCAAAGGAATTGTGCGCGATACAACATTCAAAGGTGAATTGTACTTAGAACCATTGACGATTTGGGTGACTTTAAAAGTGGTGGAACGCGGTACAAAAAAGGAGATTCCTTATGCTAAAACAAGCATCCTTTCCTATTTAACCCAAAAAGACACCGTTGTGATTACCGATGCCAAAGGTTTGGTAACCATACAAGTGGATCGTTTTACGGAATACTTAGCACATGCATCTAAACGCGGATTTGTGGATGATGAAACCAAATTTAAAACCGATAGTGAGGGCGACAAAGTGATTGAATTATTGCTTCAATTACCGGTGATCAAAAAAGGCGATAAATTCAAATTGGAAAACATTTTCTACGATTACAACAAATCGACCTTACGTCCAGAAAGTACTGCTTCATTGGATAAATTGGCTGATTTCATCAAAGAGAACAAGCTGAAAATTGAACTTTCGTCACATACAGATGCACGCGGATCGGATACGTATAACCAAAAATTATCCCAAGCACGCGCTCAAAGTTGTGTGGATTATTTGATCAAAAAAGGCGTTCCTAAGACGAGTATCGTTGCCAAAGGTTATGGTGAAACACAATTGTTGAATCGTTGCAAAAATGGCGTGACTTGCTCTGAAGAAGAACATCAAGCAAACCGCAGAACGGAGATTAAGATTTTGTAAGAGCAATTTTAAAAGTTCTTAGCTAAACATTGTCTACCTTTGTAAAAAGCGAAAACATGTTCATAGAGATCAATCCGGATAACATTGACAAACGTCTGATTCAGCAAGTGGTAGATGAATTGCGCAAAGGTGAAATCATCATCTTCCCTACTGATACCGTTTATGCAGTTGGATGCGATGTAAAGAACAAAAAAGCGCTTGCAGAATTGGCAAAATGGAAAGGTGTAAAAATCAACAAGGCCAATTTTTCGGTGATTTGCAATGATTTGAGTCAAGTTTCAGGTTATGTCAAACAACTCGACCGAACGATTTTCCGCTTGATGAAAAATCATTTACCAGGACCGTTTACGTTTATCCTTGATGCTACAAATGAGGTTTCAAAGTTATTTGATGCCAGCAAAAAGGAAATCGGGATTCGTATTCCAGACAACAAAATCGTTACAGCGATTGTGGAACAATTAGGAAATCCCTTGGCGGTAACGTCTTTGCACGATAACGAAGATGAAATCACTGATTATTTCGTGGATCCAGCTGCTATTTATGAACGCTACGACGATGAAGTTGCGGTGATCATTGATGGTGGTTTGGGACATTTGGAAGCTTCAACGATTGTGGATTGTACGGGCGGAGCACCAGAAATTGTACGTCAAGGAATTGGAGAAATTGAATTCTAGGATAAAATGATTGTCATTATCGATTGTGGAAGTAGCAAAACACCGTTGATTGAATCGGTAGTTTACGAATACGACGACACGCGCGTGGTACCTTTATTTGATTTTCAGATCGAAGAACATGCAGACGCATCCGGTTTTATCATCTCTGGAGCTCCCATTTTAATTACAGAAATTGATCCTACTCCCTACTTGGAGCGTTTTGAATGGTTGAAAACAAACGAATCACCAGTTTTAGGAATTTGTTTTGGCCATCAAATGATTGGACTGACGTTCAATGCGCTAGCCAATCGACAACGAGATGATCGTGATTGGCAAACCGTTGAAATCATTGCTGAATGTGCGTTATTTGACCGTTTACCCGATGAAATTGAATTGATGGAAGATCATTGTGAAACCGTTTCCATTCCAGCTGACTTCATCCATGTAGGCGTTTCCGATGCTTGTGTGAACGAAGCAATGATGCACAAAACAAGACCGATTTACGGTGTACAATTTCATCCAGAAGTTTCTGGAAACCACGGAGCAATTGTTCTTGAAAACTTTGTGAATATCTGTCACAACAAAAAAGCTGTTACTTTCGATTAATTGACGATTTTCGTAGTATGGTATTAAATCGCGTTTGGATAGGAATGTTTGTCGTTGCTATTGTGATGGGTTTTTCGAAACTGATCTTTTGGCAAGACACTTTTATCCTCAAAACAATGATGGATGCATTGTTCGATTCAGCTAAAACGGCATTTGAAATTTCTTTCTACATGATAGGAATTTTGTGTTTGTGGATGGGATTAATGAAAATTGGTGAAGATAGTGGCGCAGTGAATGTCATGTCACGCATGGTTAATCCGCTTTTTTCAAAATTATTCCCTGAGATTCCAAAAAATCATCCAGCGATGGGATCCATTATGTTGAATTTTTCAGCAAACATGCTGGGTTTAGACAATGCTGCTACCCCAGCTGGTTTAAGAGCCATGCAACAATTGCAAGAATTAAATCCAGAAAAAGACAGAGCTTCGAATGCTCAAATCATGTTTTTGGTCTTGAATGCCTCAGGATTAACCATTATTCCAGTTTCCATTTTAGCAACAAGAGCTGGAGCTGGTTCCCAAGATCCAACATCGGTTTTTATCCCTATTCTTTTAACAACCTATTTTGCTACACTTGGAGGATTGATTTTCGTTGCCATTCGTCAAAAAATCAACTTATTCAATAAAACAATACTTGCCTATGTTGGAAGTTTAACTGCATTGATTGTTTGGCTTTTGTATTATTTGAATACGCATCCGAGTCAAGTGGATCAAATTTCTCGTATTTTGAGTTATACCATCATGTTTGCATTTATCAGCTTTTTCATATTCATGGCTATTAAGTCTAGAATTCAAGCTTTTGAATCATTCATTGAAGGTGCAAAAGGTGGTTTTCAAGTTGCATTGAATATTCTTCCTTTTTTAGTTGCTATGCTTGCTGCAGTTAGTTTATTCAAATCGTGTGGTGCACTTACAGATTTAATGAATGGAATTAAATGGATAATGATTCAAGCGGGAGTTATGACAACAGAATTCATTGATGCGCTACCAGTTATGTTGATGAAACCGTTTTCCGGTTCTGCTGCAAGAGGATTAATGGTTGATAATATGAAAACATTTGGACCTGATTCATTTGTAAGTAATCTTTCTGCAACATTTCAGGGAAGTACAGAAACAACCTTTTATGTATTGTCTGTTTATTTCGGTTCTGTTGGTGTTAAAAAGTCACGCTATGCGGCAACAGCAGGTTTGTTCTGCGATTTGATTGGAGCGATTGCCGCTATTTTGGTTGCCTATTTATTTTTTAAATAATTCGCTATGTCTTGGATCAAAAAAATATTTGGAAAAGATACCGAACAAGAAAAAAAAGTGGTTGTTCAGAAGGCGAATATTGCTTTTGCGCAATTCAATTATCCTCCTAAGATTATTTTAGCATGGATCAAGGCTTTAGAAGGCAATCAGGATTTGGCAATGTTTCTGTTGAACAATGGTTACGAAGAGGTTTACCACACCACACAAGCTCTTTTCTTAAAGCAAGAAGCAAGAGATTGGTTGATGAAAAACGGCTACCCACATTTGATGGCTTTCGTAAATGCTTCTGAAGGAAATGAAAGTGCTGCTCACTGGTTACAAGTTCACGGATTTGAAGTCTTGTACCACATGAGTCAAGCTATAGAAGGAGAAATGAAAAGTTTTGCCTGGTTAAAAGGTCAAACCAATTTCTTATTGTTTGAATTGGCGAAACAAATCAAAACCATCAAAGACGACATCGAATTCAACCACAACGATATGTATTCTTTTGGAAAAGACGCTTAAAAATGAATGTAAGAATAGCAACATTAGCAGATGTCAATCGCATTCGTGAAATAGCTGAAATCACTTGGCCTGTAACTTATAGTTCAATCATTTCTTTGGATCAAATTCAATTCATGTTGGATTGGATGTACGATAAACAAACCATTAGTTCTGCCATAGAAGCGGTAAACCAAGATTTTTTAGTGCTAGAAATCGAAGACGAAATTGTTGGATTTGCTGGAATTGAGCATCAGTATGAAGGGAAAGCCATTACGCGTTTACATAAATTATACGTGCTCCCAAGTACACAAGGAACAGGCGGTGGAAAAACCTTACTGGAAGCCATTGAAAATGAAGCAAGAATACACAAGAGTACTTTGCTTCACTTAAATGTCAATAAAGCCAATCCTGCTGTTCAATTCTACTTCAAAAACGGCTTCGAAGTGGATCATGAAATCATCTTAGACATAGGAAACGGTTTTGTCATGGATGATTATGTAATGACCAAACCGATAAATTAAGAATCCTTTCTATTGTTTTGTCCAATTAATTTCACTTGCTAAAAACCCTTCCATTTCCATAGAAGCACTTACTTCTTCTCTGTAAGCATCAATAGAAGTTATCGCATCTGTTCCAAGCACTTTCAGTGTAATATCATTTGAAACCAAAGAATTATCTTTCAATAAGTTGAAATGATAAACATAATAGGTTTCTGTCGCTTGACCATCAACGAGTTGTTGTAAAACCAAAAACTTCATTTCTTTGATTTCTGCTACCCAAGCTAAAAAGTCTTCACCATCCCCCATGAACATGCTTCCTTTCACATCCACATGCAAGTTGTAAGTATTCTTTTCGGTACCCTTTGTAATGGAAATTTGATTTGCTTCAATATCTTCTTGATCAGAAACCCATGTACCCAACAATCTCGGATTGAGAGCAACTGCTCCTTTCTTACCCAATGGATAGCTACTTGAAACTGGACAAGCAGTTAAAATTCCTAATAAAGCGATAATACTGAAACCAATAAAGAACTTTTTCATAAATAGTAGTGTCGAATTTGTTTAAATATAAGGTTTTATTTATTCTTACCAATTGGGGTGAAACTCAATAGCCGTTGCACCTTTTCCATATTCTGAAAAATCAGCATCGTACACTTCAATTTGATCTTGTAGCGCCAAATAGGAACGGATTTCATTTTTCAATACTCCTTCACCTACTCCATGAATAACAACCAATTTATGAATCATGCGTGATTTTGCCTTTTTAAAGGTCGCTCGAAACTCTTTCATTTGACGCATTAAAATCTCCGTATTGGTCATGCCTTGTGTGCTTTCCAATAATTCTTCGATGTGCAAATCAATTTCCCAAACGGTTTGTGGTTTTCGTTGTCCTGTTTTCTCTTGAAATTCACGGTACAACATCTCTGGCTCTACTTCTTCCTTTGAAAGTAGGATATTGTCTTCGTTGTATTTTTCAGAATGGATATATACCAAAGCAGTTAATGGAATCCATCTGTCAAAACCGATCTCATCTTCCACTCTCGCTTGTTGACCGTTGATTTCTAGTATTTTTCCGTAGCCTTCTTCTTTGAGATAAGCTACACGTTGTCCAACCTTAAACTGCATTGAATAAAGAAAGTATGTTGTAATTCCACATGATAATAACTGGACCAGCAAGAGCCGAGATCCAAATAATGAGCGCAATGATTTTTGAAACTATTCCAAGATCCAATAGCATTGGAGGCAATAAAATGTTCTTCACTTCGCTTGCCACTAATTTGGAGAAATCTTCTTCGTCTGCAACATCCCTGAATTTTCTCAAACCTGGTGTATGTTCCATGACTTCGTTTTTAATTTCATGGTAAGCTTTGTCGCTCAAATCATCATAGGTTGATTGAAATCCAACTTCTTGTTCTTTCAAAGATTTATGAATCAAATATCGGCGGTGCATGCTGCGTACTTGGAAACCCATCAAAAATCCGATGACCATCATGATATAAAGATCTAAATAGAAACCCAATCCAATCAAGGCCAAGGATGAAGTAAAAGCGAAAACCACTTGAAACAATTCAATTTTTTCAAAAAACAAGATGTTTAAAATCCGACCACCATCCAAAGGTTGCAAGGGAATCAGATTGATGACATTTAAGAAAAAAGCAATCAATGCTACTTCAATCATCCAAGAAATTTCATAGTGCATACCAACTAACCAAGCAGCAGTTCCAAACATAATTCCAGGAAGTGGACCCGCTAAAACCACCAGTAAACTTTGGCGCTGACGGTATTTCTCTTTACTGCCATGCACAAATGCTCCCATGAAAGGCACAAACAACATGCGCACGTTTTCATATTTGAAACGTTTCATCATGAGGAAATGTCCCAATTCATGAACGATTAAAACACCAATGATTTCAATCAGAAAACGAAAATCTTCACCAAAAAACAAGACAAAAGACAAAGCAAATAACATCAATGAGAAAACAGTCACTGCTAGATGTCCTTTTTGCTTTTCCTCTTTTTCTAAAAAGGGTTTTGGGGGGTAAAATGAATTGATATTGTCTTCCATACTGTTATCAAATATACGATTTGAAATCGGCAAACACAAGCTTATAGCTCACGGATTTCTTCCCACAGGATGACTTCTTTGTCATCACTACAGCTTACAAATTGTCGCTCATTGAAAGCACACAAAGCATTCACCGATCGTTTATGTCCGCCCGATTTCGCTTCCAATTTCTGGATGACTTTCCACGTTTCAATATTCCAAATTTTGATGGATTTGTCCATTGAACAAGTAATGAGCTCTTGCCCCACTTTTTCCAATCCGTAAATTGATTGATAATGAGCTGGTAGAGCAAACAACTGTTGACCCGTTAATACATCTGTATTGATCAAGTATCCATCTCTTCCAACAGATAGCAGTTCATTTTTGTTTAAAAGAAGTAGTTTGTTTACTCCCATTTTATGTATAGGAAAACAGTTGATTTCGTTGAAGGTTGTTAAATCAAATTCACGAACACTTCCGTCTTCTGCACCAACGAACAAACGATTTTCACTGATATGTATTGCTCGTATTTTTCCTGCTCCTAGATTGAAGGAAACGATTTTTTCACCAGCTAATGAGAAAACTGTCAGATTACTTTCGCTATCACCTACAATGATTTGTTGGTGAATGGAAGAAGATGCTATTGCAAAAATCGGGTGACCATAGCGATTGGATTCCCACACCATTTTTTTGGTAGCAGGATCAACGGCAATCAGAGTTCCATTACTTGAACCAACAAACAACAATTGCTGTGCACAATGCAAGGCATAAGCCGCTTTATCCAAACGAATCGTAAACGCATCTTGTGTACCGGTTAAGACATTCCAACGAACCACAAAGGCATCGCCAGCGGCACTGTAAATCCATTCGCCATCAGAAGCAACAGCGTACACAGGAGCACCATGTCCTCTGAAAACTGTTTGTGCTTTCCACATTTCTTAATCTTCTTCTGGATCGTCCGAATCAACTTGTTTGAAGCGCTCAGCGTAATCTGCTGGCAAAAATTCAAAGAAAGTATCACCACGCAAGCCTAAACGCAAACATTCTAAAGGAATGATTTCATTTGGAGCAATGTTACCAAGATTCACATTCGCACCAAACAATTTCACGAACCACACTTGTTGATTTTTCTGTGGTGCTTCCCACAAAAGATCTTCCGGTTTTACTTTAGCGATGATTTTATTGATCAACATGGTATGTGCTGTTCCATTTGGACGGAAAACACCAACATTTCCAGCTTCACGACCTTCTGCAATCACTTTCCAAGAACCAGCTTCCAATTCGGTACTCATCATTTTGATCCAACGATTAGGACTAATTAAAATCCCTGAATCTTTTGAACCAACTTCAGAAAGCACCGTTCTTGTTTTCGCCAAACGGTGAATCAATTCCAACTTTTCATCGTGATTAATGATGATGGAACCGTCGGAAATTTCAGCAAGATCCAAGTTGTATTTATCGAGTAAGCGCAAATAATCTTCGAATTTACCACGTGCATGAAATGCTTCAAACAATGTTCCCCCAAAATACGGGCGTAAACCTGCTTCACGGTAGATCTTTAATTTTGCTTCAATGTTATTGGTAACCATCGCAGTTCCAAAACCGAATTTGACAATATCGGTCATGTTACCACTTGCTTCTACGAAATTTTCTGCTTCGCGCAAGCTTAATCCTTTATCCATCATCATGGTAACACCATGATTTCTTGGCTGTTGTGTACGTTCTGGAATGAACGGTAAACTAAAATTCATTTCTGTTTGTAAATTGGTTATTTGTTCGTCTCCGAAACCATCCGTTTTATTGCGTCAAATTTACAAATTCCGCAACATTCGTCAATTCGGGGTAACGAACAAAAATTTCTTTTGTTTTTTGTGGGTCTTTTGCAAAACATTCCACTAAAATAATCTTGGATTCCTCTTTATTTCCCGCAAGCCAGTTCAAATAAATGATTGGCAACATGGAGAAAAATAAATTGTGTTCCATGATGTAATTCTCGACAAAGGTACGTGTTTCTCCCGGACGGTTGTCCATTAAAAATTCAACATAATCGAAAAAAGCATCTTCATTCCCTGGTTCCAATTCCAAACAATGCAAATACGCTTTTTCGGCTTCGTCTATCATTTCAGCATTTTCAAGCGCACCAGCATAGACGTGATAATACCCATCCATGTTTGGTTCTAACTCTATTGCGCGCTCGATGTAATGTAAACTTTCCTTCGGTTTTCCTTGTAAATCCTTGATAATTCCCAAACCAAGCCAAGCTTCCCCTAAATGTGGAGCCAAACTCAAACTTTTTTGGTAATAATCCCAAGATGTTTCCAATTGCTCCAATTGTTCATAGGCTTCTCCTAAATAACAAAAGGTCAACGCATCATCTCCATCCAATTCCACACAATGCAAGAACGATTGAATCGACGCATCGTATTGATCCAGAGTCAACTGAGCATTTCCTAAATTAAAATAAGCTGGAGAAAAACGGTCATTGATCGCAATGCAATATTCGTAAGCTGTCACCGCATCCGCCCAATTTTCTGCTTTTGAATAGGTATTTCCTAAATTGTACCAAGCTGTAAACGAATACGGATTCTCGTCCAAGAAATTGGTGTACGATTTTATTGCTTGTTTGTAATTGCCTAATTGATCAAAACAAAAAGCCAATTCATACAACGCTCCTTCGTTTTGTGGATTCACACGCATGGCTT
>JADLGD010000029.1 GCA_020849495.1 Fluviicola sp. | reverse complement strand
TTGATGCCTGTCATTCCATTGATGATAGCTTCTCCATTTTTGGTGTACAATTGAAAAGAAAACTTGTCATCTTTCGAAATGGTATATTCTCCAGCTGGGCGAAGAGGAATACTATCCGTTTGAGCGGTTTCTCCTTTTGCTTCCTTAAACATCAAGTTGGAATTGAGTCCACATGAACTGAATCCAAGTAGTAGGAATGTAAAAAGTATATAAGTGAGTCTATTCATGTTATTGCTTCTTTGCCAACAATTCCTTGTAGTAATTTTCCATGTTTCTAACCAAGGTCTTGTAATGGAATTGTTCTTCTACGAACTTCCAACCATTTTGTGACATGATTTCGCGATTTTTTTTATTTTTTATTAAAAAAGCCAATTTTTCACTGAATGCTTTTACATCATTTTTAGGAACTACAAAGCCCGTTTCACCTTCTAAAACAATGTCTTTCACTCCTCCTACATCGGTTGAAATTACAGGAATGTTACAAGCTTGCGCTTCAATCAAACTAACTGGTGTGCCTTCATTGTCCGATGTCAAACAAATGATGTCCATACCAGCGTTGAATTGTGCAATATCTTTGATCCAACTGGTCATTTCAATACAATTCCCGTAGGTTTCATTCAATCGACTGACAGTTGAAGCAATTTTTTCGTATTCCATGCCGTCACCCACGATGAAAAATCGCGCTTGGATTCCCGCTTTCAGAACTTCTTCTACAGCAGCTAAAAACAAACCGTGATTTTTAATGGGAGCCAAACGTCCAACAATTGCAACCGCTACAGTTTCATCTTCCAATTGATAAGCTGTTCGAGTAGCAGCTCTTTTTTCGCTCAATTGCTCTTGGAATTGGCCTAAATCAAATCCTAATTGAATCACTTTGACTTTTTCGGCTTCGCAAATGCGGTGTTGTTTGACCAATTCGTCCTTTTGTAAAGGACTGATGGCAATGATGCCGTCAGATTTTTTAGCCAAACGACGTTCAATCAATTTATACAATTTGGTTTTGTATTTTCCAAAATAAGAATGAAATACATGTCCATGATAAGTATGAACTATCACTGGGACGCCACAAGATTTTGCTGCTTTTCTTCCCAACGCACCTGCTTTTGCAGCATGCGTGTGTACAATGTCGGGTTGAAATTCTTGGATGATTTGCTTGAGCTTTTTGTAAGCTGCGCGATCCGATTTTAAATTGGGTAAACGACGCATTTCTTCAATCAAAACAGGCTCAACACCATAGCTTCTCGGAATGTGCAAAGAATCCGATTCATCTGGTTCTGGAAGTCCGCCCACCAACATGGTTTCAAATTCTTCCGACATGTAACGCGTTAAAAAGGTCGCATTATAAGTTGGGCCTCCAATGTTGAATCGATTGATAATACGTAGTACCTTGGGCATTGCTAATTAATTTGCCACTAATTGTTAAAAGTGAATGCTCAAAGTTAAAGAAAAAGCAAGACGGTGAATAAGGAAATGCTCATGTAAAAGGACTATTTGCAAAGTTTATTGTTTAAAAGTTTTAGCATTGGCACTTTTTGCAAGTGTGATTTAACCGATTTTTGAGGTATGATTAGCAGCAGCAAACTTTTTCAAACCCTTTTCATTGGACTGTCTTTGATGGTTTTAAGTCCAGTTGTTCAGGCGCAAAACACCATTCAACAAGCAATAGATGCCTTTTCTGGTGATTATTTCTTTGCCAATGCAAGCGTGAGTTTTATGGCAATGGATTGTGCTACTGGTGAGATTATTGCGTCCAAAAATCCTACGACATGCCTTCCTCCAGCTTCAACTACAAAGTTGTTCGCTACTGCAACTGCTATTCAAGTTTTAGGAAAAGATTACGCGCCCAAAACACGCATCTACATGGAGGGAACCATCACCAAAGACAGTGTGTTGAATGGCAATATTTGGATCCGAGGCGCTGGAGATGTTTCCCTCGGAAGTCGCTATTACAATGGAGAAGGTTTAGAAGATCAATTTTTAAGAGCATGGGCCGATTCCTTGTTAAAAAAAGGAATTAAAACCATTAACGGATCCATCATTTCAGATGCATCAGAATTTGGTTACGAAGGTGCTCCAGATGGATGGAATTGGGCAGATATGGGGAATTATTATGGTGCTGGAGCTTCTGGTTTGCCCATTTATGATAACATGTTGCGCTATTATTTCAAAACAGGAAAATCTGCTGGTTCAAAAACAACTTTTATAGGCTCTTTTCCAACAGTTCCAGGTCTAGCATTCTACAATTACATTGCTACAGGAGGAAATGGCGATAATTCTTACATCTATGGAGCGCCCTATTCGTTGGATCGATTTGGCACAGGGACCATTGAGGCTGGACATTCACGGTTCACAGTTAAAGGAAGTATTCCTGATTCAGAATTGCAATTTGCAATTGAATTTGCTAGAGTTTTAAGAGAAAAAGGCTTCAAAATAAAAGACAGTTGTGTGGCTGCGCGAAATTTGGCATACCAAGCACCAAGTTTGAGGTATCCAACCAAACAATTATTGTTTACCCATACAGGTAAAACACTGGGTTCCATTGCTTGGTGGACCAACATGAAATCAGTGAATTTATTTGCCGAACAAGTCTTGTGTTGGGTTGGTTACGGAGTGAATGGAAACGGTAGCATAGACAATTCAATCGCCAAATTGAATAATTATTGGGAAGGAAAGATCAATACGCGAGGATTGTACATCAAAGATGGCAGTGGTTTATCACGATCAAATGCCATTTCTGCGGAACATTTTTGTCAGCTGCTTAAATACATGTACGGCACTCAAAATTACAAGATGTTTTATGGGACATTGCCTGTAGCTGGAGTTTCAGGAACGCTTTCATCCGTGTGTAAAAATCAAGCTGGAGAAGGAAAAATCCATGCAAAAAGTGGTACCATGAATCGAATCAAATCGTATGCTGGTTATGTGGAAACAAAAAGTGGTAAAACACTTTCTTTTGCTTTGATAATCAATAATTTCAACTGCTCCAGTGAAGCAACAGTAGAGCGCATGGAAAAAGTATTCAATGTGATGTCTCAATTCTAATCGATTCTTTCAAGTTTTCCAAGCTATTTTGAACTTGTTGCTAGCTGATTATTATTATCTTTAGCGCTTCGTTTGTTCGAAAATTCAAGCGAAGAAAAAAGTTAAACTGTGAAGAAAATTGAAATGGTGGATTTGGCTGGACAATATCAATCCATTAAATCTGAAGTAGATACTGCTATCCAAGAAGTATTAAGTAGTGCTTATTACATTGGTGGACCTGTTGTTTCCCGTTTTCAACAAGCATTTGAGTCTTACCTGCAAGTAAAGCATGTTATTCCTTGTGCAAATGGTACGGATGCTTTACAGATTGCGATGATGGCCTTAGGCTTGAAGCCTGGCGATGAGGTAATTACTCCTTCGTTTACGTACATCGCAACAACGGAAGTGATTGCATTGTTAGGGTTAACGCCAGTTTTTGTTGATGTAGATCCAAACACTTTTTGTATCGATCCTTCCAAAATTGAGGCGGCTATAACTTCCAAAACGAAAGCAATTGTACCTGTTCATCTCTATGGTCAGGCAGCAGAAATGGATGCCATCATGGAAATTGCGAACAAACACCAGTTGTTTGTGGTGGAAGACAATGCACAAGCAATCGGTTCTGATTATTATTCGAATTCTGGAACAACTTCAAAATTGGGTACAATTGGTCATATTGGCTGTACTTCCTTTTTTCCTTCCAAAAACTTAGGATGTTATGGTGATGGTGGAGCGATTTACACCAATGATACTGCCTTGGCTGAAAAACTGAAAATGGTTGCAAATCATGGTCAGAAAAAGAAATATTTCCATGAAGTAGTTGGGTGTAATTCCCGTTTGGATGCAGTACAAGCTGCTGTTTTAAATGTGAAATTACCTCGTTTGGATCAATACGTAGACGCTAGAAGAAAAGTTGCTGATTATTACGATCGTGTTTTAGGCGCAAGTCCGAAAATAACGGTTCCTTTCCGCGATGCAAAATCAAAACATGTGTTTCATCAATATACCGTTCAATTGAAAGGCGTTGATAGAGATGGATTACAAACTTATTTGGCAGAACAAGGGATTCCTTCCATGATTTATTACCCACAACCAGCACATAAACAACCCATGTTTGCGTCGTTTAATTTGGGGGATTTGAATTTGCCAGTAACTGAAGAGCTAACAAAAAATGTCATTTCTTTCCCTATTCATACCGAAATGGAAGAAGCACAACAAGCATTTATTTGTGAGCATATATTGAAATTTGTTAATAGAGATTAAATGAAAAAAATTGCTGTTATAGGAACAGGATATGTTGGATTAGTAACAGGAACTTGCTTCGCTGAAACTGGTAATCAAGTCATCTGTGTGGATATTGACGAAAAGAAAGTCAATCGCATGCGTAACGGTGAAATTCCCATTTACGAACCGCATTTAGATGTATTGTTTGAACGCAATATCAATGCAAATCGTTTGACTTTTACAACAAATTTGGCAGAAGGGATTCAAGATGCAGAAATCATCTTTTTAGCCTTGCCAACGCCTCCAGGTGAAGATGGATCGGCTGATTTGCGTTACATTCTCGGTGTTGCTGAAGATCTTGGAAAGCTATTAAAGGATTACAAAGTCATTGTAGATAAAAGTACTGTTCCTGTTGGTACAGCGGAGAAAGTACATGCCATGATTGCAAAAAATGCTCAGGTAGAATTTGACGTGGTATCGAACCCGGAATTTTTACGTGAAGGTTTTGCGGTGGATGATTTCATGAAACCAGATCGCGTGGTGATTGGAACTTCGTCCAAACGTGCAGAAAAAATCATGGAGCAATTGTACAAACCGTTTGTTCGTCAAGGGAATCCTATTTTGTTCATGGATGAAAAATCGGCAGAGTTGACCAAATATGCAGCGAATGCATTTTTAGCGACGAAGATTACCTTCATGAATGAGATTGCTAATTTCTGTGAATTGGTAGGAGCAGACGTTGATAAAGTTCGAATCGGAATTGGATCGGATGATCGTATCGGTAAACGCTTCTTGTTTCCTGGTATTGGATACGGCGGATCTTGTTTTCCAAAAGATGTGCAAGCTTTGTACAATTCAGGAAATGAAAACAATTTTACGTTTGAGATTTTAAAAGCTGTAATGACAGTCAATGAAGATCAAAAAACGGTACTTTTTCCAAAAATGAAAAACTTCTTCAGAGGAGACTTAAAAGGGAAGAAAATTGCTTTGTGGGGCTTGGCGTTCAAACCAGATACAGACGATATCCGCGAAGCACCAGCTTTGTACATGATCGATGCTTTAGCGAATGAAAGTGCTGTGATTACAGCTTACGATCCTGAAGCGATGGAAAATGTAAAAGGATTGATTGGGGATAAAATCAACTATTCAAATGATGAGTACGAAGCGTTGAAAGATGCAGATGCCTTGTTGATTTGTACAGAATGGGGGATTTTTAGAAATCCAGATTTTGATAAAATGGCAGGATTGCTAAAAGATAAAGTGATTTTTGACGGACGAAATCTATTCGACGTTGAAGAAATGAATGAACGTGGATTCTATTACAGTTCCATTGGTCGAACAACCATAGAAAAATAAAATGGCAGAAAGAAAACGTATATTGATTACTGGTGCAGCTGGGTTTCTTGGTTCACATCTGTGTGATCGTTTTATCAAGGATGGTTACCATGTGATAGCAATGGATAATTTGATCACTGGTCGGTTGAAAAACATCGAACACTTGTTCAAATTGGAGCAGTTTGAATTTTACAACCACGACGTGAGTAAATTCATTCATGTACCTGGAAAGTTGGATTACATTTTACATTTTGCTTCACCTGCAAGTCCAATTGATTATTTAAAAATTCCGATTCAAACCTTAAAAGTAGGTTCGCTTGGAATTCACAATTGTTTGGGATTAGCAAGAGTAAAAAAAGCACGTGTTTTAATTGCAAGTACTTCAGAAGTGTATGGCGATCCTACAGTGCATCCACAAACAGAAGATTACTGGGGAAATGTAAATCCTGTTGGTCCTCGTGGAGTGTACGATGAAGCAAAACGTTTTCAAGAAGCAATGACGATGGCTTACCATACGTTTCATGGTGTGGAAACGCGCATTGTTCGCATTTTTAATACCTACGGTCCGCGCATGCGATTGAATGATGGTCGTGTTTTACCTGCTTTTATTGGTCAAGCATTACGAGGTGAAGACCTAACTATTTTTGGTGATGGTTCTCAAACACGTTCTTTTTGTTATGTGGATGACTTGGTGGAAGGAATTGTTCGTTTATTGCAGAGTGATTATGCACAACCGGTTAATATCGGTAATCCTGATGAAATTTCGATTGGAGATTTTGCAGAAGAAATCATTAAGTTGACTGGAACGAATCAAAAAGTGGTTTACCACGATTTACCAGTAGATGATCCGAAACAACGCCAACCAGATATTACAAAAGCACGCCAATTATTGAATTGGGAACCAAAAGTAGGAAGAGCAGAAGGATTAAAACTGACCTATGATTATTTCAAAGGTTTGTCTGCGAATGAATTAAATGAAAAAGAACACATCGACTTTGATCGATACATTCATTGATACATGGGATATTTTGCACACGAAACTGCTGTAGTTGACGAAGGATGCAACATCGGTGAAGGAACAAAAATTTGGCATTTTTCGCATATTATGCCGAACTGTACGATTGGTGAGCGTTGTAATATTGGACAAAATGTGGTGGTTTCTCCTGAAGTGATTCTAGGTAACAACGTGAAAATCCAAAACAACGTTTCCATTTATACTGGTGTTATATGTGAAGACGATGTTTTTCTAGGTCCATCGATGGTTTTTACAAACGTGATGAATCCGCGTTCAGCAGTAAATAGAAGAGATCAGTATTCCAAAACAATTGTTCGTAAAGGGGCTTCTATTGGAGCAAATGCTACGATTGTATGTGGAAATGATATTGGAGAATATGCATTCATTGGTGCAGGTTCCGTAGTGACGAAAGAAGTTCCTGCTTTTGCGTTGGTGGTCGGAAATCCAGCACGACAAATCGGTTGGATGAGTGAATACGGTCATCGTTTAACGTTCGATAGCGATGGAAAAGCAGTTTGTCCGGAAAGTCATCAAACGTATCTGCTGTCAGAAGGAAAAGTTTCTAAAATGGTATAAAACAAAAAAGGTGTTCAGTTTGCTGAACACCTTTCTTATTAAATGACGGTCGTTTATTTTTTAATGAAACGAGCTGTTGCAATAGCGTTTAAATCTTTGATTTGAATCAAGTATGACCCTTCTGTTAAATCTTGTACGGAGATTTGACCGTCATTTAATGTTCCTGTTTTTACTGTTTGTCCTTGTAAATTTAAAATGGTATAATCTACCTCTTTAAATCCTTTGAATGTAATCACATCTGAAGCTGGGTTCGGGTAGAATTCTACAATTGTTGCTTCATTGTCATTGATTCCTAAAAAACTTTCTAGTAGCACTTTATCAATAACATGAACCACGCCGTTGTCAGCTTCAACATCTGCTGTAGTAACAGTTGCATCATTGATTTTAACACCACTTGATAGGTCAACAATAATATTTGCTCCGTTTACTGTAGCTACTGGACCATTCACTAAATCAGCTGCATTTACATTTCCTAGAACAACATGATAAGTCAAAACATCTGTTAATGTTGAAAGAGCAAGAATACCATTCAAATCTGTTCCCAAAGCAGTCGCTAGATTGTTGAAGGCAGTATTTGTAGGTGCAAAAACAGTGTATTCTGTGAATGGATCAGATAATACTGGAACCAATTCTTCTTGAATCACAGCTGTAGTTAAAGTAGTAAAACCATTGTCAATTGCTACGTCAATAACTGTGTTTGATGGTAAAACAACTTTGTTGATTACATGTACAACACCATTGTCAGCATCAACATCTTCTAGAATCACTTGTGCGTGATTGACAAACACATCATTTGCTGAAGTTTTAGTCATTTTTAGTGAGTTACTTGTGCTTAAAGGATTTACAATAGCACCATTCGTAACATTCGCAGCAGGTACTTCTGTTCCTAATACATGGTATTTCAAAACATCATCCAAATTTGGTAAAGCCAACAAGCCAGCAGTATTGGTGTTTAATGATGTTGCTAATGCATCAAAAGCAGCATTATTTGGAGCAAAAACCGTGTAAGTTGCAAATGGATCTGTTAATACTGGTACCAATTCTTCTTGAACAACTGCAGCTGTTAAAGTAGTAAAACCATTGTCAATTGCTACGTCAATAACCGTATTAGCAGGAAGAACTACCTTGTTTAATACATGAACAACTCCATTTTCTGCTTCAGCATCTTGAAGTATAACTTGTGCATGGTTAACAAAAACAGTATTGGTAGAAGTTTTGGTCAATTTCAAAGAGTTTGTTGTACTCAATGGATTAACTACAGCTCCGTTAGTAACATCCGCAGCAAGTACTTCTGTTCCTAAAACGTGGTATTTCAACACATCATCCAAGTTTGGTAAAGCCAACAATCCGGCTGTGTTCGTATTCAAAGAAGTCGCTAACGCGTCAAATGCAGCATTGTTTGGTGCGAAAACTGTCAGTTCTGCAAAAGGATCAGTCAATGCTGGTAACAATTCTTCCTGAACTACAGCAGCAAAAAGTGTTGTGAATCCATTGTCGATTGCCACATCAATAACTGTTTCTCTAGGAAGCACAACTGCATTTAAAGAATGAACTACACCATTGTTTGTCGTTAAGTCTGAGGCGTTAACTTGAGCTTGGTTAACAAAAATACTGTTGGTTGAAGTTTTAGTTAATTTCAATGTGTTCCCGCTGAACAAAGGAGATACAACAGCTCCGTTCGTTACAGCAGATGAACCAACTTGAGTTCCTAATACATGATAAGTTAAAATGTCGACTAAATTTGGAAGTGCTAATAAATCGTTGACTGTTAAGCCAAGTTCTGAAGCAAGATCGTCAAAAGCATTATCGTCTGGTGCAAAAACCGTAAAGGTTCCTGCAGGGTTTTGTAAATCGTCGTCTAGTCCTGCAGCAATCAATGCTGCTTCTAAACTTGTATGGTTCGGACTAACAGCGATAACATCGTCAAACACATTTGTTTGAGCAGTAGAAACAAATGATAAAAGTCCGAAAGCAGTAATTCCTGCCGTTTTCTTGAAAGGGAATTGTAAGTTTAATTTTCTCATTTTGTTTAAGTTTAATGTATAAAAGGTTAAACAAAACTGATTAACTAATGTTTTTCTGTCAGTTTGAAAATCACCTTTTTTAACTTATGTTAACAATTACTTAGGCTAAAGTCTTATCAATAAAGGGGTTATGTTTTTTAGGTGTAAAACTGTTTGTTTTGCAATTATTCAATAGAGTTAATGCATTAAATGAGTTATAAATTCCATTTTTAATTAACTTTGACCGTTCAACTTTTCACAATAGTTGGTTTATTAACAAGGGATTTGTGATGTCAGATAATCAAAAAATAAAATTTGCCATTGTTGGGGCTGGTCATATTGGAAAACGCCATGCTGAAATGGTGCGTCGAAATGAGGAGGCTGAGTTGGTAGCAATGGTGGATGTGCGTTCTGTAGAAGATTGTGCTGCAGTTGATTTCAATGTGCCTTTTTTCCATACAATGGAAGAGTTAATCGCTTCAAATATTGAGTTTGATGTAGTGAATATTTGTACTCCAAATGGTTTACACGCAGAGCAAGCATTGAAAGCATTGACGGTTAAAAAACACGTAGTTGTAGAGAAACCAATGGGATTGACGAAAGACCAATGCGAAAAAGTGATTTTTAAATCCTTACAACAAGCTCGTCAAGTGTTTTGTGTTATGCAAAACCGTTATTCTCCTCCTAGTGAATGGATCAAGGATTTGATTGAGAAAAAGGTATTGGGTGACATTTTTATGGTTCAGTTGAATTGCTACTGGAATAGAGATGCTCGTTACTACAAACCTGGTGGATGGAAAGGCACAAAAGATTTAGATGGTGGAACATTGTTTACACAGTTTTCACATTTCATAGACATCATGTATTGGTTGTTTGGAGATATCGACAATATTCAAGGAAAGTTTGCAGATTTCACACACCAAGATTCGACTGCCTTTGAAGATTCTGGTTTTGTGAGTTTTGATTTTGTAGATGGTGGAATGGGTTGTTTGAACTATTCAACTTCAGTTGCAGATCAAAATTTAGAAAGTTCCATGACCATCATTGGTAAGAATGGAAGTGTGAAAATTGGTGGACAATACATGAATGAAGTGGAAGTGTGCAACATTCAAGGATATGAAATGCCTGAATTGGCTCCAACAAATCCTGGAAATGATTACGGAGCTTACAAAGGTTCTGCAGCCAACCATCATTACGTTATTAATAATGTGATCGACACATTAAAAGGAAGAACTTCAGCTACTACAAATGCTCTCGAAGGATTGAAAGTAGTTGAGATTATAGAACGCATTTACAAAGTAAGAAATGAACAACTCAATTTACAATAAACTAATAGCAAAAGAAGCCAAATTGGCTGTTATCGGATTGGGGTATGTTGGTTTACCAATTGCCCTTGAATTTGCAAAATCAATTAAAGTAGTTGGGTTTGATATCAACCAAGCTCGTGTTGATTTAATGCGCAATAAAATTGATCCAAGTAATGAATTGGAGGCAAGTGCTTTTGATGGTTGTGATATCCATTTTACAGCAGATTTAGAAGATTTAAGAGAAGTAGAATTCTTTATAGTTGCAGTACCAACTCCGATCGACGATGCAAATTTACCCGATTTAAAGCCTTTGTTAGGTGCTTCTAGTACTGTTGGAAAAGTTTTGAAAAAAGGTGATTATGTGGTCTTTGAATCAACTGTTTATCCAGGTTGTACTGAAGAAGATTGTATTCCAGTCTTGGAAGAATTATCTGGATTGAAATTCAAACAAGATTTCAAAGTTGGGTATTCACCAGAACGCATCAATCCAGGAGATAAAGAACATACACTCCAAAATGTCGTGAAAGTGGTTTCTGGGTGTTGTGATGAATCCTTAGAAGAAATTGCAAAAACATACGAACTAGTTGTAAAAGCTGGTGTGCATAAAGCAACATCAATCAAAGTTGCTGAAGCTGCTAAAATCATTGAAAACACTCAGCGAGATGTAAACATCGCTTTGATCAATGAGCTTTCTATCATCTTCAATAAATTAGGTATCAATACTTACGAAGTGTTGGAAGCTGCTGGAACAAAATGGAATTTCTTGCGATTTTCACCCGGTTTGGTAGGTGGACATTGTATTGGTGTGGATCCTTATTATTTGACGCACAAAGCGCAACAAGCTGGATATCACGCAAAAATCATCAATAGCGGACGTTATGTGAATGATTCAATGGGCTTTTATATTGGAAAACAAACCACTAAAAAAATCATTGCACAAGGAAAACACATTCAAGATGCAAAGGTTTTGGTGATGGGAGCAACCTTTAAAGAGGATGTGTCTGATATTCGCAATTCAAAAGTGATTGATGTAGTCAACGAATTGAAATCATTCCAAGTAACGGTTGATTTGGTTGACCCGCATGCTTCTTCAGCTGAAATGGAACACGAATACGGTGTTGGTTTAACAAGTATTGGTTCAAATTATGATGCCATTATTGTTGCTGTCAATCACAAAGAATACAAAGCCTTGGATGAAACGTACTTCAAATCGTTATTGAAAGATGGTAAAGGTGTATTTGTTGACATCAAGGGTATTTATAAAGGAAAAATCAACGATTTAGAATACTGGAGTTTGTAAAAAAACTAAACATAGGACCCTTCGATTGGAGGGTCTTTTTTCTTTTTGTAATTTCAGGTTTTACATATTAAAATGACCCAAAAATGAACATACTTGTTACAGGTGCTGCTGGATTTATCGGATCACATTTGGTTCGCCTTTTGGTGAATAAATACCCCAATTACACCATTGTTTCGTTTGATGCTTTGACGTATGCAGGTAATCTTGCAAACCTTGCTGATGTGAAAGATGCTCCAAATCATCGTTTTGTAAAAGGGAATATTTGTTCGGAAGAAGAAGTGAAAAACGCACTTGAGGCATATCAAATAACCGATATCATTCATTTGGCAGCAGAATCTCATGTGGATCGTTCAATAGAAGGACCGATGGAATTTGTGCATACGAATGTGGTAGGAACAGTAAATCTGATGAATCAAGCCAGAGCTTATTGGAAAACGAACGAAGGACATACCTTTTACCATGTTTCTACAGATGAGGTCTTTGGCTCATTGGGCGAAGAAGGCTTTTTCACTGAAACAACTGCATACGATCCAAGAAGTCCTTATTCTGCATCAAAAGCAGCTTCTGATCATTTTGTTTCTGCTTATTACCATACATACGGTTTCCCAATAAAACGTTCCAATTGTTCGAATAACTACGGGAGTCACCACCATCCTGAGAAATTGATTCCACTAATGATCAACAATATTCTAACCAACAAATCGCTGCCTGTTTATGGTAACGGTACCAATGTGCGCGATTGGTTGTGGGTAGAAGATCATGCTCGCGCGATTGATGTGATTTTCCATCAAGGTGCAATTGGCTGTAATTACAACATTGGTGGATGGAATGAATGGACCAACATTGATTTGGTGCATGAGTTGTGTTCCATTATGGATGAACAATTGAACCGACAAGCAGGCGAAAGTGCTCAGTTGATTACGTATGTGAAAGATCGTGCTGGTCACGACATGCGATATGCCATTGATGCCACTAAATTACACGAAGAATTGGGATGGAAACCAAGCATCACTTTTGAAGAAGGATTACGCAAAACCGTTCAATGGTATCTGGAACACCAAGATTGGGTCAATGATGTTACCTCGGGTTCGTATCAAGCTTACTACAATACCATGTACAAAGACAGATAAAATAGAAAGGCTCCAAAAAGGAGCCTTCTAAACCTAAACCTAAAACTGCTTTTGCTAAACTTGATTGTGGTGGTTGTTTTGGTAGGTTAATCTATTTTTTGAATCATTTTCACCATTTTTTCTCCTGTTTCAGAGATAGCGATGAGTTGATAAGTTCCCGCCTTATAAGCACTCATATCGATGTAAGGGAAATACGTTCCTTTCTCTAATTGATGTTCTCTCGTTTCTATTGTTCGACCTAAATTGTCCAATAAATAAATACTGATTGTTTGTCGTTGTTCACTCATCAAAGGATATGTGATGATTTGCTTGGTCGGATTCGGATAGACATCCTGTAATAATTCGGATGTTTCAAATGGACTAGCACTCACCAAATCAAAATAGGTTCGCGTTCCGTCGTTATCAACTTGGACCAAACGGTAATAACTAGTTGTTAAAGCGCTGTTTTCATCTGAAATAGCATACTGTGTTGGTGCATAAAGACTGCCTTTTGCATCAATAGTTGCAATGTCTTCATAGTGTTCACCATCATTTGTTCGTTGTACGAGGAAGTAATCGTTGTTTACTTCTGTTTCTGTTACCCAATTCAAAGCCACTTCACGTTCAACGCGTTTAGCACTAAACGAACTCAATCCAACTGGTAATGGCACGCAAGAACCAGTGGGTGTAGCCGTTACACTTCCGATACTAATGTATTGGTAAGCTGGACGCAGAGGACCACTGAAATTGTAATAATTACTTGGAGAAGCGGTGTAATCTGGATGATATTTAATGGTAATACTTTTTACAGCAACTCCAGTTGGTGGAGTGACTGTGATGTTCATATTGTCGCAAGCAGTTGTTGATCGTGAACCGTAAGCACTACTATTATAACCTTTAATAATACGAGTGCTTCCAGAAGTTGTGACAACTTTATTGCTTCCGCCTGTAGCAGTTATACTAGCAACTGGGATCGCTGCATTGTTACCATCTATGGCAGATATCTCCACCCAATCAGCAAATGTTTGAACGGATTCATCCGAATTAATGTCTCTGATTGGGAAAGTAATTACCGAACACAAACCAGAAGTAGTACCTCCTGAAGTGAAATTCAAAGTCAATGTTGCATGTGCAGAAGTAATATTCCCAAAAAAATGTTCTAATGCCAAACCACCTGCAATGCCACATTGTCCAGATCCAACAGTTGCAGCGGCATAATGTCTCGGAGTGGAGTTTTGAAATCCAGGTGCACTAGAAGTAACAGTTGCTGACATTGCACCTGTGGTATAAGACATACTTCCAGTTGTATATCCACTCCAACTAAAAGTTTGACCCATCAAAGTGCTTGCCAATTGACAAACAAAAAGAAGTAGTAATAACGGTTTCATAGCACGATGTTTTTGCACTCTACGAAAGTATGCTCTATCGATTTAGTAAAATAGGGTGCTAACCCCTCAATTGTTTTCTTTTAAAATCGACGACTCCATTTTTAGAATAATTATCTTTGCCTCATGGGTCTTTTTGATTTTCTAAAAAGTAGTAAAAACAACACGCCTGCTGCAATCGGTAATTTGCGTGTAGATATTCATAGTCATTTGATTCCTGGAATCGACGATGGTGCTCCAACAGTGGATCATTCAATTGGGATGATTCGAAAATTTCAAGAATTGGGCTACCAAAAATTGATCATGACACCTCACGTAATGAGTGGAGTCTATGATAATTCGTCTGAAACTATTCGAACAGCTTTTGATGAATTAAAGGCAACCATCCAGTCTTTGGGGATCAATATGGAATTAGAGGTTTCTGCAGAATATTTTTTAGATGAAACCTTGTTCGAACGCATCAAATCAAAAGATTTTATTCCTTTCAATGGCAATCACGTGTTGTTTGAGTTGTCATTTAGACATGAACCACAACAGCTGGAAGATTTTGTGTTCTTGTTGTGCTCTTCGGGTTACCAACCAGTTATTGCACATTTTGAACGCTACCCGTATTACCATGATTCTATTGAAATGGCTAAGCGTTTGAAAGAATTGGGCTGTATGATCCAAGTGAATTTGAATTCGTTTACGGGTCATTACGGTCCCGGTGTAAAAAAACAAGCGCTACGTTTATTGAAAGCCAATTTGATTGATATTGCAGGAAGTGATTGTCATCGCATTGAACATTTGCAGATTCTTGAATCTCATTTGACGGATACTGCTTACCATGATTTGTTACAGAGTAATGTGAAAAACACCCATTTTTAGTTGTTTCTCTTTCCTGCATACATTCAAAGACAACTTGATCTTACTCACTTTTGGTATTCAACGATAAATTGTACTTTTCGGTTGTGAAACAGTGGTTCCTATTTTTATTGCTCTTTACAAATTGTGTTTTAGCTCAATCGGATTCTTCGTGGAATAAACGTTCGTGGCTAGTTACAGGAACAAACGTTGTAGTAGGTGGAGGAAGTATCGCTTTGTTAAATTCGGTTTGGTACAAAGATTATCCAAAATCTGATTTTCATTTGTTCAACGATGCCAATGAATGGTTGCAAATGGACAAAGTAGGACATTCTTACACCGCTTACATCCTTTCCAATGCAGAATACGCCGCTTGGCGTTGGGCTAAATTACCCCGAAAGAAAGCGATTTGGTTATCAGGTGGAATCGCTTGGACGTATCAATTATCTGTCGAAGTAATGGATGGATATTCTGCACAATGGGGCTTTTCTTTGGCTGATTTAACCGCAAACACACTAGGTGCTGGATTGTTTATTGGTCAGCAATTGGCTTGGGATCAACAACGGTTTCAATTGAAATTTGGCTACAATCCATCTCCCTATGCAGATCTAAGACCCACAGTTCTTGGAAGTAACTTCCCTGAAAGTTTACTCAAAGATTACAATGCACAAAGTTATTGGTTGTGTGTTGCTCCAGGAAGCTTTTTCTCTGATAGTAACTTCCCCAAGTGGATTCAAGTAGGAGTGGGGTATAGCATAGATGGAGAGTTGAATGGTGATTTGAATACCTATTCACTTAATGGAATGAACTATACCGCTCATCGCGAATGGGCCATATCTTTAGACATTGATTGGGCGCAACTTCCCATTAAACGCAAATGGGTGAAAAATGTACTCAAACCCTTGAATGCAATCAAAATTCCTTTTCCTTCGGTTTATTGGAGAAATGGAGTTTGTTATGTGGGTATGATGTAGGAATTGAGTAGGTTTGTAGCGTTTTTAACAGCACTTAAAATGGAATCTGAAGTATTCGAAATAGCATCCCCAAATGGGACTTTGAGAGGAAGAAAAATCATCGTATCATCATCTGCTCCTTTGGTTTTGTTGGCGTGTGGTCACAATGGCTTTTACCATTATGGCATGTTTCCTACCTTACAGAAAGGTTTTGCCCAACAAGGAATTTCGAGTGTTGCTTTTAATTATTCCCATTGTGGAATCACAGATGATGGTGATGTCTTCAATGATTTGGATGCTTATTCAAAAAACTGTCGCCGTTTGGAAGCAGAGGATTTGGTCTTTATGCTCCAGCAGATACAGCAAAATTCCTCTTTCGGAACACCAAAACAGACCTATTTGTTGGGTCATAGTATGGGTGGTTTTTCAGCAGGATTTGCAGCCAAAATGGCTGAAGAAAGCGGCTTGCATTTAAGTGGATTGGGATTTTTATGCTCCTTAAAAACCTTAGACATCCGTACGAAAGAAGTCATGGATGAATGGAAGAAAAACGGTGTGTATTATCGTTTGAATCCGCGTACCAATCAAAATTTACCTCAAGGAGAAGAATTCTTGAATGAAACGTTGTTGAGCGATACCTTGTGGAATTTGGAACATGCCATTGAACAATTGGAGCTTCCTATTTTTGTTGCTCATGCTGTAGATGATGAATCAGTTCCTTTTGAACATGGAAGAAGCATCTTTTCTTGGATTTATAAAAACAATTCCCTGAATGGATTTTTACCTATTCCTAAAGCTGGACACACTTTAAACACGGTACATCCTGTAAAGCGAGATTCCGAAGAATTACAGTTTTTCATTGCTAAGTTCTGCAGCTGGATTAAAACGACTTTGCATTAAAAAAGGGATACGTTTTAATGTACCCCTCGTTTTCTTATTGATGAATGTTCTATTCGTATTTCTTGAAAATAACGCTGGCAATGTGTCCACCAAATCCAAAGGTGTTACTCATCGCATAAGTCAAGTTTTTTGCTTTGCCTTTTGCTAGTGGGAAATCAAATAAATCCGCAAATTCTGGATCAATTTCTTCTGTATTGATTGTTGGTGGAACAATATTGTCTTGAAGCGCTTTGATACAAGCAATTGCTTCCACAGCTCCAGCTGCTCCCAATAAGTGACCAGTCATGGATTTTGTTCCAGAAATACTCAACGATTTGCGTTCGCCAAACACACGTTTTGCGGCAATCAATTCACTTTTATCTCCTTGTGGAGTTGATGTTGCATGCATGTTGATGTAATCAATTTGCTCAGGAGTAATCTCTGCTTCGCGCATTGCTTCTTCCATTCCTAAAACTGCTCCATCTCCTTCAGGATGAGTTCCTGTTAAATGGTAAGCATCTGCTGCCATTCCACCTCCTACAACTTCAGCGTATATTTTAGCACCGCGTGCTTTAGCATGTTCGTATTCTTCCAAAATAATGGCTCCAGCGCCTTCTCCCATTACAAATCCATCTCGATTCACATCAAATGGGCGAGAAGCGGTTGTTGGATCATCGTTGCGTTTTGACAAAGCTTGAGCAGAAGAAAAACCTCCCATTGCTGCTTGTGTAATTGCTGCTTCAGAACCTCCAGAGATGATCATGTTTGCTTTTCCCCAACGAATGTAGTTGAACGCATCAATCAATGCAGTGTTAGATGTAGCACATGCTGAAACAGGGCAGTAGTTTACACCTCGTAAACCGTATTCCATGGAAATAATTCCTGCGGCAAGGTCAACCAAAATACGCGGGATGAAAAAAGGAGTAAAACGGGGTGTTCCGTCACCTTCACAATACTCGATCATTTGATCTTGAAACGTTTGAATACCTCCATTTCCTGAACCCCAAATCACACCAATTCGATCTCTATTCAAGGTGCTGAAATCAATGTTTCCATCCGCTACGGCTTGTCTTACAGCAACCAGTGCATACTGACTAAACGGATCGTATTTTCGGATTTCTTTTACGTCAAAGTGTGCTTTTGCATCAAAATCTTTCAATTCACAAGCAAAGTTGGTTTTGAATTTTGAAGCATCGAATTTGGTGATCGGTCCAGCACCACTTTTTCCTTCTTTTAAATTATTCCAAAATGAATCTACATCATTTCCAATTGGGGTTAGTGCTCCCAATCCAGTTATTACAACTCGCTTTATCATAATCTACTTATTAGAAGCTGCAAAGTTACCACTTTTTCAAGTAGAAGAAGGCAAGTTGGATATTTCAAGAAGGAATTATGGAAGTTTAACACCTAATTGAAGTAGTTCTTCTTTCGTTAAACTAGGAGGCATGATACCAGCATCAATTTTCTCAATGACTTTCGTTGCAACCAATAACGCTTCATCGGCATTTTCAAATCCGTAATTCCCTTGAATAGCTGGAATATGCGGTTGATGCACTACTAATTTATCTCCATCAAAAATATCATAGCCCCATCCAGCAGCTGCGTCGTATATAGGTTTCGCAATCAATTTGGATTGTTTTCTTTCGTTAGCTGGAGTCGTTTGAGCAGTTGTTTTACGTTCAACATCTTTTTTTGAAGTCGAAGTTGTTTCAACCGTTTTCATATCCAAAGGTGTACTTTGCTCCGTTGATGCTGAACAACTTGCCAAGCAAAAGGCTATCAATACAGGATGAATTCTCATTGTTTGACAAATGATGTTTGTAAAACGTGACCGTCCATCGTATTTGCTTGAATGAAATACGCACCAGCCGATAGATGAGCAATGGAAACAGCTTGTTGGTTGCGGTCAAAATTGGTGTCCATCACTTTACCTGAAAAATCAGTGATGATAAGCGATTCAATTTGTGCATTTTTCCATTGAATTGAACTAGATGCTGGGTTTGGATAAATGGTAAAATCATCGATGGACCAATCGTTCATGCCGAGCATTGGAGTGTAAGCGTAAAAATCGTCGTAAAATGTTCCGTTGTTAAATCCTGTTCCTACGTAACCAATTCCATCAATCACAAAAGCAGTAGCGTGCTTTCTTGCGGGACCAGTAAAATTTGCTTTTTGGGCCCAAGCATTGGAGTAGTAGTTGAATTCCCATAAATCGGATGTGACATTACCAGCAGGATCTTCTCCTGTACATATAAATGCTGTGGGAAATGATCCCCAGCCTACAGCACCAGCTCTTCCAACATCTGGGATGGATGCTCGAACTACCCAGGTGTCAAATTCAGCCAAATACATGTAAAAGTCATTTTTATAGACACCGTCATCACCTGTTCCAACATAAGCTTGTCCACCCATGGTGAAACCTACCGCATATTTTCGTGCAGTTCCAATGAAGTCACTCAATTGTGTCCAGGAATTGGTGCTAGGATCGTATTTGTAAAAGTCTTTTTTCAATCCAGTTGCATCTTGTCCAGTTCCAACATATCCAATCCCATTGATGGCAAAAGCAACAGCGCCTCTTCTTCCCGTTCCTGCAAAATCAGCAATTTGTGTCCAAGCTTCAGTAGCAGCATCGTATTCCCAAAAATCGGTGTAATAACCAGCAGTATTTCCTTGACCTAAACCTACATATCCTTTGTTTTCAATGGCAAAACTAACTGCGGATCCTCTACTATTGCCACTTCCTGTTTCACCACTCAATGATACTTCATCGTCCCAATCATCTTGAATAGGATTGTAAGAATACATTTTGCGTGTAAATTCATTGTCTAAAAATCCACCAATCACATATCCAGTATCTTGCAAAACAAAGCTAGTCGTAACCGATTTCGGAGGGCCATTCATTGAATCAACTTGGATCCAACTATCTTGTGCACTTAAAGAAAAGCACATGAAAATCGCTATATGTCCTAATAATTGTTTCATAATCAATCAATAATTTGAAAGGATGAGTGAGCGATTTTACGACCATTCTCAAATTCTACATACAAGTGGTAATTTCCAGCTGGAAGATCGCTTAAAGTCAGTTCCAATTGAACGGTGTTTTCTAATTGATCAATAGCCATCATACCAGCTTCATTAAAGATTTTAACAGCAGTAATCAATTGCTCACCAGCAGAAATGGTAATTTTTTCTTTGCTGGGATTTGGATAAACGGAAAGTTGAATAGCCGACCATTCTTCAAGAGCTAATTCATCCAACGAGATGTATTCATACATACTGGCTTTTTTTCCAGAGACACCTGAACCTGTTCCAACAAATGCACGGTTTCCAATATTGAACGAAATGGCTTGTTTACGTTCACTTCCACCATAATTTGCTCTTGGATACCATTGATTGTTATCAGGATCATACATAAATAAATCATCTTTCAGAGCACCGTTGGTCCCTAAACAGACATAACCGTTTTCACCAATCACAAATGTACTTGCTCCGCCGCGTTGTCCGCCAATGAAGTTCGTTTTTTGTTCCCATTGATTGGATCCTGGATTGTATTGCCACCAATCGTTGCAATATGTGTCTTGATTTGTACCTAAACCAATGTAAGCAACATTTCCAACTGCTAAACTGGACAAGTTATACCTTACTCCACCTGGGAAATTACTGCGTTGCGTCCATGTATTATTGGAAGGTTTGTATTCCCATAAATGATTGGAATAACTATTTGGACCAATTTTTCCACCACAGACATAACCTTTGTTGTCAATCGAAAAACTGGTTGCGTAATACACTCCCAAACCATTTCCACCGGGGAATACAGCTTTCGCTACCCAAGTATTTGTTGTGGGATTGTATTCCCAGAAATCTGTCAATACATTACCCAATTGAGCTTCATCGGCATTAACACCTCCACCAACATAACCTAGTCCATTCAATGAAAAACCAAATGCAGAACGTCTAGCCGTGGATGGTAAATCTGCTCGTTGGGTCCATGAGTCTGTGATGGAATTGTATTCCCATAAATCGTTTTTGACGGTTTCACTAGTATCAACACCAGTAGCAATATAACCTTTATCACCAATTGAAAAGCCTACTGCTTGTTCGCGTTTTGACCCAAGGAAATCTGCTTTCTTCAACCATGAATTGGGAACTTGAGCAATTGAATTGAATACCAAAAAACAACTGCAGATAAATAATAGAAATCTCATCTTAGTTTGTTTTTTGAATTTGTTGTGTAGTCACCAAACCATCTATATTAGTTAAGCGGATGAAGTAAGTGCCAACATGAAATGTAGAAAGATCAATGGTTGTAATCGCTTCCGAGATTTTGCCAGAACTTACGATTTCTCCAAGTTGATTGATGAGTTGATAATCTATTGTAGATTTAAAATCCAAGATCTCCACTTGTAGATAATCTGTAGTTGGGTTCGGGTATAATTGACTATCAATTTTCAAGTCATTGTTGAGATCTGCAAAGTTATCGAAGGCCCAGAAATCATTGAAATTGATACCGTTTGTTCCTAAACCAAAGTAACCACGATCATTAATAGAGAATCCAACTGAAAATCTACGTGAGGAACCAGGGAAATCTTCTTTTTGTAACCAGCTATTGGTGGCTGGATTGTATTCCCATACTTCTTTTGATAAAACCGCTAAACTTCCTGAATATCCAGTGACTACATATCCTTTTTGATTCATGGAAAAAGAAGATGAACCTCCTGTTGCTATTCCAGGACAACTTGCTCGGATCAACCATTCATCTTGAGCGGGTTTGTATTCATACAAGGAGACGCCATTTTTTACATAGGCGCTTGAACCAATCACAAAAGAAGTTCCCCATGCACCAAGTCCTGCAGGTACATTTGATTTTGCTGACCAAGTATTGGTTGTTGGATTGTATTCCACTAACTGATTCCCCGTCATGACATAGCCTTTTTCAGCGACACAAAAGGCAGTTTGATCAGTTGCATCTATTGGACAATTGGCAATAGCCGTCCATGTATTTGTGATGGGATCGTATTTGAAATATTCAAAGGAATAAGCTGTTCCTCCGCCTACATATCCATGAGTCGAATTTCCCCATACAATGGCACCGTACATTGGAGCAGGATAATCTGCTTTTTGTGTCCAACTATTCGAAGCAGGATCAAATTGCCACCAATCTTTGTAAACAATATTAACTCCTGTTCCATTCATGTGACCAAGACCAGCATATCCTTTGTTGCCGATTGACATTCCAGTTGCTCTATGTCGACCAACACCACCAAAATCTGCACGGGTCAACCAACCTTGTGCACTAGCTTCACCATAAACAATGGTAAGGACTAGTAGAATAAGTAATTTACGCATTAGTCGATGATCAATTTAGTGATGTGTTCGTATTGTTTCGTTTTTACAGTTACGAAATAGATTCCCGCTTGATAAGCTTCTATTGGAATGGATGTATTCGCAAAATAAGAAGGAATTGATTGAACCAATGAACCCTTCGAATCACGAATGAAAATAGCAGCTTCCTCTTCTAAGCCAATAACTTGAAAAGATTGTTTCGCAGGATTTGGGAACAATTGAATGTTTTGAGAGCTATTTTCATCAATTCCTAAAAATGCACCATTGATATTCAAATCAAAATCTCCAGTTTCATTACTCCATCCTTCTACGATGATATAGGCAGTATCAATTCCAACGGTTGAAAATGTCAATTCAGAAGAAGAACCACAACTTCCATCATCGTTGTAAGCAATCACATTTCCTTGCTGATCGATAACAGAAAGAAACGTATCGAAATTGGAACCACACAATGAAACAGTAGCTTGAAGTAATTGCGTCCCTGGAATTAATCGGTAGTAAATATCTGGTGAATTATACACTAAATTTTGGTTGAAATAGCAGTAAGAATTGTTTCCAGTTGTCGAATAAGGTACACTTGCAATTTCAATAGCAGTTTCTTTTGTGTCTCCTAGATAAGAACTACAATCTACACCACCATTGATGATGACCCCAAAATCCATTACTGATCCCCAAGTAAAAGCACCACAAGGATTGATTGGCAGAGTTCCTGCCTCTTGTTGAATAACACGCAAACGAGCTGTACCATTTTGTGCATTTGCAGGAACGGTGAAGTTAAATACACTTGGAGCTACTGGTGGAACACCTTGCCAAGTGCCTACGGTTTCGGTTTGATCAAAAACACCATCTAAATTGAAATCTATCCAAGCTTGACCTACACCAGAATAATTTCCTCCACA
The DNA here is from genome assembly GCA_020849495.1 of Fluviicola sp. Taxonomy (GTDB): domain Bacteria; phylum Bacteroidota; class Bacteroidia; order Flavobacteriales_D; family Crocinitomicaceae; genus Fluviicola. Next base: position 112,109 of record JADLGD010000029.1, on the reverse strand, counting down.
AGTTCCGAAATCAACTGTGAGATTGTAGTTTCCATTTGCAGAAAGTGTTACAACTTGTGAAGTGGTAAGATCTTGAACACCTAAAACACCAGGGCATCCAGTGTAATTGATTGTACCCGATGCTCCAGTAATTTGTACGAGTTCGACATTTGAATCTATATTACTAGTAGGACCGCCTGTCATACAATATTGTGTGAAAGCTGTACACGTGAGTAAAGCAGAAAAACTGATAGTAAGTATTGATTTCATAGTAGCAATTCAATCTAATGAACTGCAATATATAAAAAATACATTTAACTGTTAATATTAAATTAACATTGCGATAATACTAAACAACATCGGATGGTTTTGTGGAAAAATCCTACAAAAATCCTAACTCTAATTTTGCTTCTTCACTCATCATGTCTTTATCCCAAGGTGGATCGAACACAATGTGAACATCTGCAGAGTTAACTCCTTCAACTGATTCTACTTTTTCTTTGACATCTTTTGGTAAAGACTCAGCAACTGGACAGTTGGGTGATGTGAGTGTCATCTCCACATCCACATGTCCTTCTTTGTTGATTCGAACTTCATAGATCAAGCCCAATTCGTAAATATCGACTGGGATTTCGGGGTCATAGATTGTCTTTAAAATCTCGACAATTCGATCTTCTAATTGTTGTTCCATAATTTATGCGATGGCTGCAAGCGCCAATAATTTAATTTTTTTAACCATGCTCACTAAGCCATTTGCACGAGTAGGAGACAAATGTTCTTGTAAACCAATCGCTTTTAGAAAATGCAAATCAGCTTTGGCAATATCTTCTGGCTGTTCATTGTCAAACACACGAATCAATAAACCAATGATGCCTTTTGTAATGATAGCATCTGAATCAGCACTAAAATGCAAGCGGCCATTTTCGAAATGCGCATCCAACCAAACTCTACTCTGACACCCTTCAATTAAACGGTCTTCGGTTTTTTTAGAAGGATCGATTAGTGGTAAATCCTTACCCAATTCAATGATGTATTCGTATTTCTCCATCCAATCGTCATAGATGTCGAATTCGTCAATAATTTCTTGTTCTTTTTCTTGAATGCTCATATTTAACGCAACATGGTGATGCTCTTTTCTACAGCAGCAATAAATGTATCTATCTCTTCTTTTGTATTATAAAACGCAAAAGAAGCTCGAACTGTTCCGGGAATTTTAAAAATATCCATCAATGGTTGTGTACAATGATGACCTGTTCTGACTGCTATTCCTTGTTTATCAAGCAAAGTACCGATATCAAATGGATGTACTCCGTCTACCGAAAAAGAAACAACACTTGTTTTGTTTTTAGCTGTGCCAATGATTTTTAAATCTTCAAAAGTTGACAATAAGTCTTGGGCATAATCAGCTAATTCGCGTTCGTAATTTTCAATTTCAACAGGATCAAATTGACTGAAATATTGCAACGCTGTTCCCAAACAAATTCCACCAGCAATGTGTGGTGTTCCTGCCTCAAATTTGAAAGGCAATTCATTGTAAGTTGTTTTTTCGAAAGTTACTTTAGAAATCATATCACCGCCACCTTGGTAAGGAGGCATCGCATCTAAAAGGGCTTCTTTTCCATACAAAACGCCAATTCCTGTAGGTCCAAATACTTTGTGACCAGAGAAAACAAAGAAATCACAATCCAAATCGCGTACATCCACTTTTGTATGCTGAATGCTTTGCGCACCATCAATTAAAACTTTTGCTCCAACTAAATGCGCTTTATCAATAATAGTTTTGACTGGATTAATGGTTCCAAGCGTATTCGAAATATGTGTAATAGCAACTAATTTCGTTTTTTCAGAAAGCAAATTGTCAAATGCTTCCAAGTCCAATTCACCTCTTTTGTTAATTGGAATGACTTTTAAAACCGTTTTTTTGCGCTCGCAAAGTAATTGCCATGGAACAATATTGGAGTGATGCTCCATCGCTGAAATCAAAATCTCATCTCCCGGACTTAACAATTCTCCAAATGAATAGGCAACTAGATTAATACCATCAGTAGTACCTTTTGTAAAGATGATCTCCTCCTTTTTTGCAGCATTCAGGTATTTTTGAATGAACATACGGGAAGCTTCATAACCATCAGTAGCCTTCTGGCTCAACAAGTGAACACCTCTATGAATATTCGCATTGTCTTTGCTGTAATACTGATTGATGGCATCTAAAACCAATTGTGGTTTCTGTGAAGTTGCGCCATTATCAAAATAAATCAAATTTTTTCCATAGACTTGTTGACGCAAGGCAGGAAAATCTTGACGAATTTCGCGAACGCTAAATTTTCTTATTGGCAATTGTTCCATGTTGCAAAGATAGGTATTTGGCTTATTTAAATTATTTCTAAATAAATCTTTTTCCAACCTTTGTAACTTTAGTGCGTCTAACAGAAAAATACACACAAATGAAATATGCAGCTTTTTTGGTTTTAGTCCTCTCTTTGGGATTGTCAGCATGTAAAAAATACAAGCTAAACCAACCAGCTTATCTCAATTTTAGTTGGAATTTTTTCAATAATACTCAGGCAAATAATAAAGTTGTTATTGAGTCGGGTCAATTCTATATTGATCAATTATCGATTGATGGCAAACGTGTGGAAGGTCAGGATGTTGAAATAGATCAAAATTTGCCTTACACTCAGACTTCGTTTTATGCCTCTGGAAGTTTAGGTTTGAGCCTTGATATTCCAGTAGGTGAATACACTGATTTTCAAGTTTCTTTAAATGTCAATAATACTGTGACGCCTTGTTTGTTACTAAAAGGTTCTTATAATAATGGAACGGATGTAATTCCTGTAGTTATACAATGGAGTAGTTCTAAGTTGTTGGATTTTAAATCGATGAATGGGTTCACATTAAAAAAGAAAAAGGATTACAAAATTACTTTGGGAACTGATATCTCGAAATTGTTTTCAACTATTTCTTCCAATCAATGGGAATTAGCGGATATTTCAAATGAATCAGGTACTCCAACTATCGTTGTGAAGGATAGTTACAATAGCGGTATTTATCAAGAGATTGATGAGCTTTTGGCTAGTTCATTGGTTTTAACTGTTGAGTAATGAGTGATTACAAACAAATAATAGAAGGCTGTGCGAATTGGGAACGAAGTTCTCAGGAACGCCTATATCGTTTGTTTTCGAAAGATTTATTCAAGGTATGTAAGTTATACGGATCGGATTCACAAGATGCAGAAGATATGTTGCATGATGCGTTTATGCACATATACAAAAACATAGGTTCTTACAATTTTACAGGTTCTTTTGAAGGATGGATGAGACGTGTGACGGTGAATTGTTGTTTACAAGCACTTCGCAAACGCAAAACTTTCCAGCAAATTGCAGAAATTCCTGTCATGGATGTTTCAGAGGACGAAATGGAAACGACTATTCCATTTGCTCGAATTTTAGAAGAAATCAATCATTTGCCTACAAAAGCTGGATTGGTTTTGAAATTATATGCTTTAGAAGGATGGTCTCATGCAGAGATTGCAGAAGAATTAGATATTTCTATAGGGACATCAAAATCACAATTAAATTACGCTAGAACGGTTTTAAAACAGAAGTTGGTATCATGAGTTTGAATGAAAAATATCATTTTACCGATAAGCTGAAAGAATCGTTTGATACTTGGGATGCTGGTTCTCCTACAGATATGTGGGATGAATTGGATGCTTCGTTGAGTGTTGAAAAGGTTTTTCAGCGCTTGGATGCTTCACTAGAAGCTGAAGGAAGTTCTGCTTATCAATGGTTAAAAGCGGCCCACAATGATTGGTCACCTGCTACAAATTCCGATGGTTGGGAACGCATGCAAGAAGAACTTTCTAGAGAACGCGTTTGGAATCGATTAAACAGTACACTTGCTACTCCTGTCTCTACACAAATGCCTTGGTTGAAAATGGCGGCAGCAAGTATTCTATTTGTGTTTGTTTCGTTTTATTTCTCCAATGCTGTACAAAAAGTTGATCGCAATGAATTGACGACTGACTCAAACATTTCTTCTATTGCCGATCAACAGCAAGATGATGTTCAATCAACTACTCCAGTTGTTGCAGTTAACAATGAAGATCAACAACAATTCGTAAATACAAATCCACAGCAATATCGCAATTATTTGATTAACAATAAGTTGCCGCAAAACCAATTGTTTGAGAATAACGAACAAAATGAGACGAATCAAACTGTTGAGCTTCATTTAACGGAAAATGGCACAATTAGTAATACGATTATTCTTAATGATTCAATTGATCGAATAGGTGTGATTCAACCTCAATTGTCTGATAACGCAAGCTTAGCTACATTAAGAGATGTCAAATTGTTGCCAGTGAGACAACCAAATTGGTCAGTACAATTAGGGACACAGGTTTCTTTGTTAAATGAACGCAATACGAATTCGTTTACAAACGCACTTCCAAAAGCTGCTTTTGTAGCAGATGTTGCATATACTATGCATTTTGGACGTTTCTTTGTTTCAGAAGGATTAGGTTTTAGTCAATTTGCTCAAACATCTGGAAAATACATCAATGGTCGTTATTTTAATACCAATCAAAAATTGAATACGCTACAATTGTCAACACTTGGCGGTGTTCGATTTGGTAGAACTAGCATGTACACAGGAGTTGTATTTAGTCGTTTGATCAATGGTTTTGAAGAAAAGCAAAATTCAGTTTCCAACGTTTACAATGCTTCTTCCATTCAATTGGGATTAACAGCAGGATTTAACTGTCGCGTGAAACAATTTACGAATGGAAGTCAAATTGGAGTTGGGATGCAATACCAATACATGCCACGTTTAAAAAGTTCAAATGTGGAGTTTAATGATTTACAAGGTTTGAGACTGCAAGCAAAATTTTCATTTTAATTCCAACCTTTTTAGATTGTTTGAATCATAGAGATACTGACATAAAATAAAAACAGAAAATGCATCATTATCTCCAAATGGGTTTGTAAAAATCAAATGATGCGTTTCAATCAAACAAGTAGAACTGGTAAGAAGAGGAGTTAAGCTCCTCTTTTTTTACATACCTTTGCAAAAAAAATAAGAAATGATAAGAGTAGGTTTAGTAGTAGTTGTGATGGCTTTCTTCATTGGAGGATGTAAGAAAAAGCAAATCAAAAACATTGAAAAGGCAATGGTTGAGGGAACTTGGCGCATTACCAAATACATCGACGAAGGGGAAGATTTCTCTACAGCATTGTCAAGCAGTACGTTTGTGTTTTCCAATAATGGTTCTGTGACAGTAACTGGATCTGCAACTTTTGTAGGGACTTGGGATGTTGCTAAAGAAAATGATTCAGATGACGATGATATCAGTGATGATAAACACGTAGAATTTATTTTGAATTTGCCAGCACCTTATGATGATTTATCTGATGACTGGGAAATTGAAAGTAATTCTGATGACAAATTGGAATTGAAAGATAAAAGTCATAGTGGTGAATCAGTTGACTACTTGACTTTTGAAAAGATTCAATAAAAAGAAAGCGCTCACGAAGCGCTTTCTTTTTTTCTAGCATATAGTAAGAATTCTTTATTTCCATCACCACCTACAATTGGCGAGTCAATGATTCCAATCACTTCAAAATTGGCGTCACTTGCAAATCGCTTAATGCGTTCTAAAACTGCAGGGTACAATGCAGCACTTTTTACAATTCCATGTTTGTTGAGGTTTTTTCGCTCCAATTCAAATTGAGGCTTGATCAATACAATCAGTTCTCCGTTTGGTTTCAAAAACTGTGTGGTGAAAGGCAAAACCTTTTCAAGGGAGATGAACGAAACATCGATGACCATTCCATCTACTGGTGCTGGAACGTGATGTGCTGTCAATTCACGAATATGTGTTTTTTCGATGTTTACAACTCGCGTATCTGCTTGTATGCGTTCATGCAACTGACCATGTCCAACATCTACACAAAAGACTGTTGTTGCATCGTTTTTCAATAAGACTTCCGTAAAACCGCCAGTAGAAGCGCCTAAATCGATGAAAGATTTTCCCTTCACTGCAACTTTAAACGTCTCGAGCGCTTTTAATAATTTCAATGCACCTCTTGAAACCCATGTTAATTCTTCGTTCAAAAGGATGATGTTGGCATCCACAGAAATGCGTTTACCCGGTTTTTCAATGCTAATCCCATTTACCAATACATCGCCATTTTTGATCAATTCTTCACCTCTGGTGCGTGAAGTAACCAAACCACGATCTACTAAAAGCTTGTCTAAGCGTTCTTCCATGTAGCAAAAATACACAGAAAGAAAAAGGTAGTGAAAAGAAAAATCCCAAACATGACTGCCTAGGATTTGAATTTGCTCGTTTTTTATTTCGGATTAGTCGATGTTCCAAGAAAAGCGTTCAGTTAGAATTTCATTGATACGATTTAAAAAAGCTTCGTTTTCAATTTTTTCAAATACTTCTCCAACAAAAGCTCCAACCATTAATTGTTTTGCAGCATGTTCGCCAATTCCTCTTGCACGCAAGTAAAAAATTGCTTCTTCATCTAATTGACCAGTAGTTGAACCGTGAGAACATTTTACATCATCTGCATAAATTTCCAATTCTGGTTTGCTGTTTACTGTTGCGTCATCACTCAATAAAACATTTCCGTTTGATTGGAAAGCATTGATTTTTTGTGCGTCTTTGCGAACGAACACTTTACCATTGAAAACAGCAGTTGCTTTACCATCGATCACTCCTTTGTACAATTCATTTGAATTACAATGTGCCACCAAATGATCCACAACCGTATGATTATCGACGTGTTGATTTCCTTTAAGGATGTAAGCGCCATTTAAATTCGTTTCACAATTCGAACCTGCAACTTTGATATTTAAATTATTGCGGACAATACCACCATTCAAGGTAATCGTGTTAATTGTGAAAACAGAATCTTGTTGTTGTTTGACGTTTTCAGTACCTATGAAATGATTTGAATCTGCAGCTTCTTGTAATTTGTCAATTGTCAGATGCGCATTTTTTGCAACAGCTATTTCTGTTACAACATTGCAAAAACAGTCGGTAGCATTTTCCGATAAAAAATGTTGTACTACAGCTGCTTTTGAGAAAGCTTCAACGGTGATAAAATGACGAATATTCGAAATGTGTTGTTCGCCTGTTGAAACATGAATCAATTCAATTGTTGGCTCAATGTTCACCTTCGCTGAAACATGTAAATAACTTCCATCAGTGGTATAAGCCGTGTTGATAGCCGTAAATAATTCTTCCGGATTTTCAGTCGTATTTCCCAATGCCATTAATTCAGCTGGATCCATTTGTGATAAAGGAATCAATTTCAATCCATCAGGAAGTGATTTACTTGAAAGGGCTGCATTAAAATGTCCATTGACAAACACTAATTTGATAGCGTTTGGATCTAAACCTACTGTTCTTGTTAACTCAATTGCTTGTGTTGTTTGATAACTCGCATTTTTGATTTTTGTCAAACGGGTATATTTCCAAGCTTCTGTTCTTGTAGTTGGAAATGCAGTATTTTCTAAAACAGCTAGTGCGTCATTACGCAATGACTGATTGAGAATAAAAGCATCATTCATTTTCCAATTCACCTGTGTAGCGGTGTCTTTTTCCATCACATCCATGTGTTCCAGCTTAAATTGAAAATTCTGCTTTGATCCAATCGTATCCTTTTTCTTCTAATTCCAAAGCCAATTCTTTTGGACCGGATTTAACGATTTGACCGTTATAAAGTACATGAACAAAATCAGGAACGATGTAATCCAATAAACGTTGGTAATGGGTGATAACGATTGTTGCGTTTTCGGCAGATTTCAAAGTGTTGACACCATTTGCAACAATACGAAGCGCATCAATGTCCAAACCTGAATCTGTTTCATCCAAGATAGCTAATTTCGGATCGAGCATGGCCATTTGGAAAATTTCATTGCGTTTTTTTTCACCTCCAGAAAAACCTTCATTTACAGAGCGAGAAGCTAATTTTGCATCCAATTCAACGATGGCAGATTTTTCACGAACCAATGCCATGAAATCTTTTGCAGAGATTTGTTCTTCGCCGCGGTATTCGCGAATTTCATTCAAAGCTGTTCGCAAGAAATTCACATTTGAAACACCTGGAATTTCAACAGGATATTGAAATGCAAGAAACAAGCCTTCGCGAGCACGGTCTTCAGTTGCCAATTCCAATAGGTCTTTTCCATCAAAATCTACAGAACCTTCAGTAACTTCGTATTCTTCTCTTCCAGCTAAGATTGAAGCCAAGGTACTTTTTCCAGCACCATTTGGACCCATGATCGCATGTACTTCACCAGCTTTTACTTCAAGATTTAACCCTTTTAGTATTTCTTTCCCGTCAATCGACGCATGTAAGTTGTTTATTTTTAACATCCTGTCTTCAATTATGAATTGTTGAATGATGAATTAACAAGCTTAAAATTCGACTTGATAATTGATCATTTTTAATTGTCTTACCCTACCGATCCTTCTAAACTAATCGATAATAATTTTTGTGCTTCAACAGCAAACTCCATTGGAAGTTGATTCAACACTTCTTTGCAATATCCATTTACAATTAAGCTGATGGCTTTTTCTTCAGAAATCCCTCTTTGTAAACAGTAGAAAATTTGATCTTCACCAATTTTGGAAGTTGTTGCTTCGTGTTCAATTTTCGCACTTGGATTCTTACATTCGATGTAAGGAAACGTATGTGCACCGCATTCATCAGTCATCAACAAGGAATCACATTGTGAAAAGTTGCGAGCGTTTTGTGCGTTTTTATGTATTTGAACCAATCCTCTATAAGAATTGTGTGATTTTCCTGCAGAAATACCTTTCGAGATGATCGTACTCTTCGTGTTTTTACCAAGGTGAATCATTTTGGTACCTGTATCAGCTTGTTGATAGTTGTTTGTTACAGCAACTGAATAGAACTCACCGATTGAATTATCTCCTTTTAGAATACAAGAAGGGTATTTCCATGTGACAGCAGAACCAGTCTCCACTTGTGTCCAAGAGATTTTGGCATTGCGTTCACAAATTCCACGTTTGGTAACAAAGTTAAATACACCACCATCACCGTTTTTATCTCCCGGATACCAGTTTTGAACCGTTGAATATTTGATTTCTGCATCATTCAATGCGATCAATTCAACAACAGCTGCGTGTAATTGGTTTTCGTCGCGTTGAGGAGCAGTACAACCTTCCAAATAAGAAACATACGAACCTTCGTCCGCAACAACCAATGTGCGTTCAAATTGACCAGTGTTAGCTTCATTGATTCGGAAGTAAGTAGAGAGTTCCATGGGACATCTTACTCCTTTGGGAATGTAACAGAACGAACCGTCTGTGAAAACAGCACTATTTAAAGCTGCATAAAAGTTATCTGTAACTGGAACCACAGACCCCATGTATTTTTGAATCAATTCAGGGTATTCTTGGACAGCTTCAGAAAAAGAACAGAAAATAATTCCTAATTCTTTCAACTTAGACTTGAAACTTGTTGCAACAGATACAGAATCCATTACAAAGTCTACAGCTACACCCGTCAAACGTTGTTGTTCTTCCAATGAAATCCCCAATTTCGCCATGGTAGCTTTCATTTCTGGATCAACATCGTCCCAGCTTTCGTATTTCTTCGTTTGCTTTGGAGCCGAATAATAAGAAATTGCTTGGAAATCTGGTTTGTTGTAATGAATATGTGCCCAGTTGGGTTCCGTCATTTCTTGCCAGATCTTGAAACTTTTCAAGCGGAATTCCAACAACCATTCGGGTTCATTTTTTTTAGCTGAAATGAAGCGAATAATGTCTTCATTTAAACCTATTGGAGCTTTATCCGACTCAATATTGGTGGTAAAACCAAACTTGTACTCAGAGTTCTCTAAGTCTTTTGCTAAGTCGTTTTCAGTATATCCCATGTTCTATTGTATGTAAATTAAAGGGAAAATGATTCCCCACAACCGCAAGTTCTTCCTGCATTTGGATTAGAGAAAACAAAACCTTTCCCGTTCAAACCACCTGAAAAATCTAAAGTGGTTCCCACCAAGTACAAAAAGCTTTTCTTATCAACAACTACTTTGATTCCATTGTTCTCAAATACTTTGTCGTCTGGACGCTCTTCGTTATCAAAAGTGAGTTGATACATCAATCCAGAACATCCACCACCTTGTACACCTACACGGATGAAAAATCCTTCTTTGCCATCATCTTCCATTAGACGAATAGCTTGCTTTTTTGCTTGTTCAGTAACTTGTATCATATCCTTTTCTTTATTTAGATTAATTTTAAATAAAGCACGTTTTCGGCACAAAAATACCATTTTTATGGTATTCAAACAAATATTCAGGCCGTTGTGTTAATTTTTTTCATTTACTGCAACCTTTTCTTATTTTTGGGCGTTTACAAAATCTACTAAACTACATTTTATACTACTACTACTATGAAACTATTGTTGACTGGTGCTCTGTCTATGAGCCTATTCGCATTAAAAGCTCAAACAACTCAATCTAACGGAGTTGTTGTTAATGAAGCTATCGGTGTTGAAGGAAAGGTTGTTTCTCAGCCTACAATTGCGACATCTGAAATTGTTCCCATTTCAAAATGGACGATAGAGGCTTGTTTGGATGCTAAAAACATTTTAGCTGTTAAAATGAAATCTGCGACTGAGGAATCAATGCCGATCTATCAAGATCAGTTACTGCAAATCAATGATCGTATTAAGGAACTAAATTCTTTTAAGTAATGAGAGTTTGGTGGTTAATGGTTGCCTTGGGCTGGACGTCTATGGCATTAGGTCAGATTACGGCCAACGGTAATTCTGGTGTGACTTCTACGGCATACACCAATGGAGCACCTAATGATAATATTTTTATTTGGTGTGGAGATGTAATGGGATTGAATCAAGCGAGCTTAACGGCAACGCCAAATTCAGGAGTAGGGCCTTATACATTCAATTGGTTTTTCCATGATCAAACCACTTTTTCGTGGGAACCATACATCACACAGACGGGAATGACTTCTACCATCAATAATTTACCAAGTGATGGATATCGTGTTGAAATTAGAGACGCTTCCAATGCGCTTGTGAACTGCTTTATGGCATGGGTGTGGAATTTGAATACACAGGTAGTTGCTAACAACTCTGTTACAAGCTGTTCCAATACGGCACTAAACGGCACAGTTAATACATCCGGAAATTTTTCTTATTACAATCCGCCGCCACCGCAATCATTGATAAACCCTTCTACAACCATAACGGTTTGCTTTACAGCAACTCATACCTATGTTTCTGATTTAGGATTTTATTTGGTAGGACCTCCGGGTTGTGGGAGTCCAACTATTCCGTTAATGCCACATCCAGAGCTTATTAATAGTGGTAACGGATGCTGTTGTAATGGTGGTAACAATGTCAATAATCTTTGTTTTACGACCAACATGGTTGGAAACATTGAGCCCTGTAGTGCAGCTGTTCCGTTAACGGGTACATATTCTGGTTATTCATCTTCTTTTGGAGATAATGTTAGTATCAATTGGTCTCCATTATATGGTTGCAATGCTACAGAGGGTGGCTGGAAAGTGCAAATTTATGATTGTATTGGTGCCGATGTGGGATCTTTGACGAACGCATCTATTACATTTAGTAACTTAACTTCATTGTGTGGTTCTCCAACTACGTTTACTTATTCTTCTGGAGCAATTAACTCTTCTATCAATGATAATTCCTGTTCTGCAGGTACGGCATCAATTTTCTCTGTGCCTCAAAGTACAGATTTCACTACACCAATAACAGTTAATGCAACTACCACTTTATTGTGGACAAATTTATCTGCTGTTGCGATTACGAATGCTACAAATGCAAATGCATCTGCTGTTTCTCCTGTAGGAACAACAGATTATATTTTAACTGCAACAACTACTTTTGGAGGAGTGACTTGTTCATCTGATGACACAACATCAGTTGTAATTGCTCTTCCTACAGTTGATGCAGGACCAAATCAATCTGCTTGTGGTGGAAGTTCAGTTACTTTGTCAGGAAGCGGTGCTGTATCTTACACTTGGGATAATGGGGTAACGAATGGAGTAGCATTTACACCACCTGCAACAACAACTTACACGGTTACTGGAACAGATGGTAATGGCTGTCAAAATACGGATCAAGTAACTGTATCAGTAGGTCCACTTCCTGTTATTGATGCTGGGTCTCCTCAATCGGTTTGTCCAGGTACGCAAGTTACATTGAACGGTTCTGGTGGTGTTTCATACACATGGAACAATGGTGTTACAGATGGTGTGGCATTTACTCCAGCTTCAACAACGAATTATACTGTAACTGGAACCGATGCTAGTGGTTGTCAAAATACGGATGTGGTAACTGTTACCGTGTTTGCTTTGCCAGCTATTGATGCTGGATTAGCTCAATCTGTTTGTACTGGCGATCAAGTAACTTTAAACGGTTCAAATGGTGTTTCTTACACTTGGGATAATGGAGTAACTGATGGAGTAGCATTTACTCCTGCTGCTACAAACACATATACACTAACTGGAACAGATGGAAATGGTTGTCAGAATACAGATAATGTAACAGTAACTGTAAATGCTTTACCTGCTATTGATGCTGGTTCTGCACAATCGGTTTGTGCTGGTGGACAGGTGACTTTGAATGGTTCAGGAGGTGTTACTTATACTTGGAACAATGGTGTTACAAATGGAGTAGCGTTTACACCAAATGCAACAAATACCTATACAGTTACAGGAACCAATGCACTAGGTTGTCAGAATACGGATCAAGTAACGGTCACAGTGAATGCATTACCAACAATTTTAGCTGGTTCTAACCAAACTGTTTGTGCTGGTGATCAAGTGATTCTTTCTGGATCGGGAGGTGTAACATATACTTGGAATAATGGTGTAATCAATAACCAAGCATTTCAACCTGCAATTGGAAATTTACAATACACTGTAACAGGAACAGATGCGAATGGCTGTGTGAATACAAGTACCGTTACCGTAACTGTTCTACCAGTTCCAGTAGCTGGCGTCAGTTCAACAGACCCATTATCTGGTTATCCTGGTTTGACAGTTGATTTTACAAACAACTCTCAATTTGCAACGAACTATTCAATTGATTTCGATAATGGATTGGTGGATAATTCAACGAATCTAACTGATATTTTCACGAGTACCTTTAATTCTCCAGGAACTTACACTGTCGTCTTGACAGCATCGAATGGTGTTTGTGATGACGATGCGCAAATCGAAGTAATCGTAATTCCTTATGAGCCGGTAATCGTTCATGTTCCAAATGTTTTCACTCCAAACAATGATGGTGAAAATGATGCTTTTTACATTGATGCAACCAATGCTGTTTCAATTGAAGTTCAAATTCAAAACAGATGGGGTAATGTGATGTATGAAATCAATGATTTTACCGATAAATGGTCAGGAGATGGTGCTTCAGAAGGAACTTATTTCTTCCAATACACCATTGTAGGAAAAGATACTAAAACAATAACTGGACAAGGATTTGTTCAGTTGACTAGATAAAACAATCTAGAAATATTTTACAGGAAGACTGATTTCGATCAGTCTTTCTTATTTTTGTACCAAACTATTAACTGAATTTCGAATGAAAAAAATTATTACTTCACTTTTATTTTTATTACCCATCTATCTAAGTGCACAATGTGTTGCACCAGCAGATCCACAAGCGCCAACCTTAAATGTCAGTTGTGGAAGTGACGCTCTTTTTCAGCCTGTAGGTGGGGGGAATTATTTCTTTTACAACAATGCAGCTGCTGACAGTTTGATTGGAATTGGAAGCTCTTTTCAAATCAATCAATTAATTGGTGATACGACAATTGGTGTTCAAGAATATACATTGGGAACGCAATCCCCGATGGCTGTTTCAGCACAATCAAGTACATTTACTGGAAATGTAAGAGGGTATTATTTCATTTCTCCCGTGCAAGCGATGATTACTGGAGTGGATGTACCAACGGATGCTTCAACTGGTGCTCAAAGTATTGCAATAGTGCGTTTTAATGCAAATCCGCCACTTTATTCTACTACAACGAATGATTTTGAAGTTCTCTACTTGACTCAAAACGATCCTACAGCAGGTATTATTCCTTTAAATATTTTGATTCAACCAGGAGATATTATTGGTGTATTAGGTCAGAGAGCGACAGTTTGTTCTTATGGTACAGGTAATTTTGCAACAACCATTTTAGGGCAAGCAACGACCATCAGTCGTTTAGGGATGCAATTCCCATTAACTACAACTGCACCTCAACAATTATGGACGGAAGCTGCTGGCTCCATTTCTCGTGTAAACTTGTATTTTTCAGAAGTATGTATCTCGGACACTGTAGCTTTTACTGCTCAGGTTCAAGATTTGGCGGTTGCTATTACTTCAAATGTACCTACAGTTTGTGAATCGGGAAATGTTGATTTTAACGTTTCTGGAGCAGATAATTACACTTGGAATACGGGTTCAGTTGCGCTTTCAGAAACCTATTTTATTGATTCTGTAACTACCTTAATCGTGAATGGTACAAACGCTTTGGGTTGTTCAGGAGCAGATACATTGGTATTTTCTCCGATAGCAAATCCAGTTGTAAGTATTTCTTCATCGAATCCAAATGGAGTTTGTGAAAATGATACCATTCAATTAGATGTAACTGGTGCTTTAGATTATGTTTGGTCTAATGGTGAAGTTACTTCAACGATTAATTATCAATCTACAGCTACCAATACGATTACAGTTCAAGGAACTGATTCAAATGGTTGTGTGAGCGGCGATACTTTGACGATCCCATTGTTATCATTACCAAGCGTTGATTTAGGAACAGATGTAGAACAATGTGAGGGAACAGTTATGCTTGATGCTGGAGCTGGATTTGCGGCTTATTCTTGGTCAAATAGTGGCGTAAATCAATTTAATTCAGTGTCAAATTCTGGAGATTATTCTGTAATGGTTACTGATTCAAGTGGATGTTCAGCAAGTGATACAATAACTGTGACAATTCATCCAAACCCAACTGTTACTACTCAAAGCTCTTCATTAGATTTATGTGAATACGCTGTAGATGCTACTTTAACTGGAACGCCAGTTGGAGGTACTTGGACTGGAACCGGTGTGACTGGTAACTCTTTTGATCCAAGCGGACACATTGGTAGCAATACATTGACTTATAATTACACTGATGCAAATGATTGTTCCAATTCAGCAAGTGTTGTAATTACGGTAGATGCATGTGCTGATTTGAATGAATCCTTGAAAAATTCATTTGTGATTTTCCCAAATCCTAGTTCAACTTCAGTAACCATTTCAGCTATACCTAGTGATGTGGTTTCTGTTCAGATCATTGACCTCCTTGGTAAAATTGTTTTTGAAAAACAACATTTCACCTTCACTGGGGAACTGACAATTAGTGTACAAGATTTCATCACAGGAGAGTATATTCTTAGACTAGAAACGACTTCTGAAGTGTTGAATCAAAAATTGATGATTCAACAATAAATTTCAAAATGATACTGAAAAGAGGCTGCAATGATTGTGGCCTCTTTTTGTTTCACTATTTTTGTTCCATGAGAGTGATCCGTTCCCTGTCTTCTGATACTATTTTTAATCAACCAATTCTTACATTGGGTACGTATGATGGTGTACATATTGGTCATCAAGCGATACTTGAGAAATTGGTCAAACGGGCAAAAGCTGCAGGAAAAGAATCGGTTTTGTTTACCTTTCATCCACATCCTCGAATGGTACTCAATCCCGAATCACATGGGGTAAAACTCATTGATACGATTGAGGAGAAATTGGTGAAACTGGAAGCTTTGGGCTTGGATACAGTTATTTTATTTCCCTTTACAAAAGAATTTTCTCTGTTAAGTGCTGAAGAGTTTGTGAAACAAATTTTGGTAGATACCATTCACATTAGTGAAATTCACATTGGCTATGATCACCATTTTGGTAAAAACAGAGAAGGATCATTCACGGAGTTGGTCGATTTAGGAAAACAATTCGGATTTGAAGTGCATGAAACTTCAGCAATAACAGTAGGAGAAACGGCTATTAGTTCAACTAAAATTAGAAATGCACTCTTAGAAGGAAATACTACTTTGGCTTCTGCCTTTTTGGGGAAACCTTACTCCATTACTGGAGAAGTCATTCATGGGAATAAACTAGGCCGAACAATAGGGTTTCCAACTGCAAATATCCAATTGGATCAAGATAAAATACTTCCAAATTTGGGTGTGTATGCGGTGAAAGTATTCATAAAAGATCAATTGTTTCAGGGTGTTTTAAATATTGGTAAAAAGCCTACTGTAAAGCAAACAGAGACGATTTCTGCTGAAGTTTTCATCTTTGATTTTGACCAAGATATTTATGGAGAAACAATAAAAGTTGACTTTTATACTTATTTAAGAGGGGAGCAACGCTTTGATTCCGTAAATTCGTTAAAACTTCAACTTTCTAAAGATGCTGAAATGGCTCGTACTGTTTTGCTTGATTTGGCAAACTAATCTGTTCGCTCAAGATACACTCAAAATTTACAAATGGGAGCATGCATTGACGATGCATCGAGATAGTGTTTTTGCTATTGACGCTTCCCAATTGAAGTGGGAAACCATCCCAACAGAATTGTATGAGTTCAAACAGTTAAGGTTTTTAAATATTAGTAAAAACAAATTAACAGAATTACCACTTGATTTAGGCGTTTTCAAACAGCTGAAAGTCTTGGATGCTACAAAAAACAAGATCACTAATAGTCCAATTGTTATTTGTCAATTACCAGCATTGAGAAAATTACACTTGGCTAGAAATCATATTTCAAGTTTACCTGCATGTATTGGTTTTTTATCTGAATTAACTTTTTTGGATATTTGGGATAATCCCATTGCTGAGTTGCCAGAAGACTTGCTCAAATTACAAAATCTGAAAGCAGTGGACATGCGTTCGATCATGTTGAGTCCAGGTTTTCAATCCAAATGGCAAGAGCGAATGCCTCAAGTTACTTGGTATTTTGATGCACCTTGTCACTGTGTCGATTAAAAAAATAAAAAAAAGATAATTTGTTTTCCAACCTTTTAAAAATTGACCCATCATGTAAGTGTCAAGTACATCAGAGTTCTCTCTGATTGGTTTGGTAAATTGGGTTTTAGGTTTGGAAAAGGGTATTTTGATGGAAAATACCCTTTTTCATTTTATGCTAATTCAACACTGAAAATTTCCTTCCAAAAATCATGAATTGAAATGCCGTCTGCTGCAAGCATTTGCGGAACGATACTCGCCGGTGAAAAACCTGGAGTTGTATTCACCTCAATAACATAAGCTTCGTTTTCTACGACCATAAAATCAATGCGAGCTATGGAACGTAATTGTAATAATTCATAACAATACTTTGCGCGTTCCTGCACTTTTATTCGAACTTCATCTGAAACTCTTGCAGGGGTAATTTCTTGCGATTGTCCAAGGTATTTTGCTTCGTAATCAAAAAAGGCATTTTCTGTTGCAATTTCTGTTAATGGCAATGCATGCAAACCATCTTTACGTCGATAAACGCCACAAGTGACTTCTGTTCCTTTCAAAAAGGACTCAATGACTACGGTTCCACCTTCTTTAAATGCTTTATCCAAGGCATCATTCAATTCACTCGCTTCGTTTACTTTTGAAATACCATAACTTGAACCAGAATCAGAAGGTTTCACAAAACATGGTAACCCTAATTCTTTCAATATTGTTTCGTTTGAAAATTCTGTTTTTGAACGTAGAAAAAGCGACTTTGCAACTGGAATATTGAAATTTTTCAAAAACTGATTGCAATACCACTTGTCGAACGATAATTCAGAAGCCAAAGCAGATGAATTGACATACGGAATCCCTTTGATATCTAATAACGCTTGTACTTTTCCATTTTCGCCTGGATTTCCATGAATGTAAATCAAACCAACGTCGATTTTTTTCTCTTCAGATTGGTACGAGTAAGAAAAAGTATCAAGTGAAAAAGGAATTCGTTCACCATTTTCTAGTGCGAACCAACCATTTTTAGTGACTTCAATTTTCACAATTGCATAATCAGAAGGAAAATGTGCTTCGATTGTTTGAGCACTTTTCATCGAAATTTCAAACTCGGAAGAAAACCCTCCGCAGAATAAACCAACGCGTTTCATGGTAGAACTTTTTTTCAAATTTACTTTTCATTAAATTGAATTTTCACAAATAAATTAAAAGTTTTCATCCTGAATTGTTGAAAGCTTATTTTCGTAAGGTTTTTCACCCGAAACATTCTTTATATATTTGTTTTTCACTTTGAAAGTAACATGGAACTTTGGCAGAAAATAAAAGCGTTTGTTTGGAGTAAACATTTCTTGAAACATTCTGGATATATTTTAATCACTTACATTGTAATTGTTGGGGGAACCATCTTGTATTTGGATGCCTTTACCAATCATGGTGAAAAAATTAAATTGCCAAATTTAGTCGGGATGCCTTCCGTAAAAGCACAAGCTGCTTTAGAAGAGTTGGATTTAAAAATGGAGTTATTGGATTCAGTTTACCGACCAGATTTACCTGCAGGTACCATTTTAGAGCAAGATCCACTTCCAACATCAAAGTCGTTGGTTTATGTGAAATCTGGAAGAATTATTCGTGTCCGCGTTTCAAAACGTACACGTTTAGTAGAAATGCCAAGTTTGATTGATAAGTCGCAACGTTTTGCTGAAAGTGTATTGAAAAACCGTGGATTGAAGTTCAGAATTCAATATGTCCCTACTTCTGAAGCAAATGGAGCTGTACTAAAACAATTATATAAAGGAACAGAAATTAAAGAAGGAACACGTATTCCAATTGGTTCGGTTATCACCATTGTTGTTGGAGAAAATGAAAGTGGTCAGCCTACAGAAGTGATGGATTTAGTGAATTCCACAATATCTGAAGCAAGAGGACGTTTACAAGGAACATCATTAAATTTCCAGATTGGATCTTGTGATGGTTGTCTTACCGGTGAAGATTCTACTTCTGCTATCATTTATTCTCAAAGTCCTGAGTATTTAGAAGGAGTGATGTTGCCAGCTGGGACAACTATCATGGTCAATGCTTCCAAATCTGGAAATTAAATTCAAGAGCATGAAGCATTTTTTCATAGTGTTGTTATTCATCGGTTGTTCCAATGTTTGGTCACAAGAATCTTTGGAGGCAATTCGATTTCAGAAACGAGCAGACAAAAAACAGGTTTTAAAGACAACGAGTAACATTGATAGTTCATTCATTTATCTATATGATACTCTAAGTTTGCCTTTGTTTGATGAGTTTTCTCACGATAAATTTCAAACACACAATGCAAACCCCGGAGATCCAAATGTAACAGAGGAATTGTTCTATCGATTAAAAGATGTTGCAGATGTTCCTTTACCTGCTTCAGCTGCTTATACAGCAACAATTACCAAATTGAGAACCGTGCAAAATGGAGCAGTGATTGAAACAGATTTGCCTTCTACAACCATCAAAGTAGGAAGTTTCTCCAGTTATCCTGTTGTTTATACTACAATTACAGTTTATCCTCCTTATTTTATCTATGATACGTTGGATTTTCCAAATGATCCAGACACTATTTATATTGCTGTTCCTGAGTACGCACAGGATTCAGCATTAGTATTTACCGCATCTTTATCAAACCCTGATGCATATTGGATAGACCAACAAGCTTATCGTAATTTCACACACGCCAAAGATCCATGGTCTTTGGGTGTAGTCACTTTTGATGGATTGGATGAAACGGGTTATCCTTATAATTTTGGTTCTGCTACTGTGGGTTATGCCGATTTTTTGACATCAAAATCCATCGATTTGTCTTCTTTTGCTCCAAATGATTCCATTTATTTCAGTTTTTTAGCGCAAGCAGAAGGTTTGGGAGATGAGCCAGAAGTAAGTGATTCTTTGGTCTTGGAATTTTACAATGTGGGTGAAGATGATTGGGAGCATGTGTGGAGCATGAATGGTTCAAATGTGCAAGATTTTAAAGTAGGGCATATTCGCATTACGAATGCAGCTTATTTAACAAACGGATTTAAATTTCGCTTTAAAAATTACGGAGGTCTATCCGGAATGTTAGATGAATTCCATTTGGATTATGTGCATTTAAGATCTGGAAGTATTTATTACGATACCTTGTTCAAAGATTACGCATTTGTTTATCCTATTGGTTCTTTGATAAAAACCTATACTCAAGTTCCTTGGGATCACTGGGTAAATGATCCTACTCACATGACGGATAGTATTCGAGTAATCGTAAGAAATGGTTCCAATATCCCTGAAAACAACTTGAATGGAAGTGTAGCAGTTGACGTAGCAGGTACAAACGAAGGGAATTTCACTTTAATGGCTCAAACCTTGTCTGGAGGTTTTCCAAATTATGCTCCTCGAACGGTTTACGAATCGTTTCACAATTTTTCTGCAGGATATGTTTTTAGTACAACGCCAAGTGTAGAAGAAAAAACGTTCGATGTGATTGCAGCAGCTTCTGCTCAGTTTCCAACGTTTACTGGAAATGATACTTCTTATGTTCAGCAATATTTTGGAAATGAATATGCTTACGATGACGGTTCGGCTGAAGCAGCTTATGGTGTGACTGGTGTTCAAGCTAGAATTGCTTATCAATTTGATCCTTATGAAACGGATACCTTGTTAGGAGTAAAAATTCATTTCGTGCCTTCCGTTAATGATGTGAGTGATAAATTGTTCATGCTTACTGTTTGGGCAGACAATGGCGGTGTTCCAGGTACTGTTTTGTACCAAGATGAATTCTTCAATGCTCGTCAACCAATTTATGAAAGTGAAAGAGGCGTTTTTACAGATTACTATTTTGAAGATACCGCAGTTGTTTTGCCAGCAGGAAAATTCTATGTGGGTTGGAGACAGATTGATGCTGATCGTTTGAATATTGGTTTTGATAAAAACAATGACAATTCTGACAAAACATTTTATTCATTAAACGGAGGTTCAACTTGGTCCAATTCTTCTTTAGAAGGAAGTATGATGATGCGCCCCATTTTTTCAACAGTAGGAAACGCCGATTTAGGGTTGGTTGAGCCGCAAGTTGATTTAAATTGGGAAGTTTATCCTAATCCAGTTACCGATCAATTATCCATTCGTTGGAATGAAAATAGTGCTTTCCCAGGTGCAGTTGTGGTGGATTGTACAGGAAGAGTGCTCGCTGAAATGAATAGTGATTCTGAAAGTATTTCATTTAAAGAATTCCCTTCTGGTGTCTATTTTTTAAAATTGATTGGAAATACACCATCCACTAAAAAGATTTTAAAATAGATGAATGATTCCGTTCAAGAATTCGATCAAGAAGAAGAAGAATTATTCGAGCATTACCGTTTTAAAGCTGATCCAGGTCAAGAAGTTATTCGTATTGATAAGTTTCTGTTGGATCGCATGCCAAACACTTCGCGCAATAAAATTCAGGTTGCAGCAAAGAATGGAAACATCCTTGTAAACACGCAAGTTGTTAAGCAAAACTACCGTATTAAACCTGGAGATGAGGTTTCTATGGTCTTGCCATATCCTGTCCGAGAGATTGAATTGATTGCTCAAGACATACCTTTGGATATTGTTTATGAAGATCAAGATTTGATTGTGATCAATAAGCCAGCAAATATGGTCGTTCATCCTGGATATGGAAACTATACTGGAACATTAGTGAATGCTTTGGTCTATCATTTTGATCAGTTGCCTGTTAGAATGCACGACTATTTTGGTCGACCAGGCTTGGTACACCGTTTAGATAAACATACAACTGGAATTATGGTTGTTGCTAAAACGGAAAACGCCTTAACCCAGTTAGCTAAACAATTTTATGATCGAACAACCGAGCGCCGATATCATGCTTTGGTTTGGGGCGATTTAGAAGCAGATGTTCGGATTGAAGGAAACTTGGGCAGGTCACTACAAAACAGGAAAGTGATGGCGGTTTTTCCAGAAGGAGATCATGGTAAACATGCTGTTACTCATGTGAAAGTGTTGAAACGATACGGATTGGTAACCTTGGTAGAATGCAAATTGGAAACAGGAAGAACCCATCAAATTAGAACACACCTTAAATGGATAGGGCATCCTTTGTTTCATGACCTGGAATACGGCGGCGACAAAGTGGTGAAAGGAACTACCAGCGCAGCTTACAAACAGTTTATTAGTAATTGTTTCGATTTGATTCCAGGACAAGCATTGCATGCGAAATCCCTTGGTTTTTATCATCCTTCAAAAGGAGAATGGATGCAATTTGACTCCGAACTACCTATTGGATTCAAGGCTTTATTGGATAAATGGGAACGCTATGTTGTTGGCTAAAATCTCACAAATATTCGATTAAACGTATTTTTTTACGTATGAAACGCGCCAGTTTAAAAATTTTAATTTAACTTCGGCAATCTTCTATACGTATGTTTTGATGAAATTGAACGATTTTCAGGATCATTTGACGCATATAAATGAATGAAATTTAACAAAAGTTTGCACCTTGCTATGAACGTTAAAACACTTACATTACTAGTATCTATCGGTATCTCGGGATTGGTTTCGGCACAACCGAAGTATTTAAAAGACGCTAACAAGTCTTACCGTAGTGAAAATTATTGTGAAGCCGCTGATAAATGTGCGGTTGCTTATTCTAAAATCAAACGAAGTGGTACTTTGGCTTTAGCAGCTAAAGGAGATATGGCATTCAAAACTGCTGAAGCATTCCGTAACATCGAGGATGTAAAGCAAGCAAATGAATGGTATGACAAAGCTATTTTGTTGAAATACCAAGAAAAAGAGCCGTTGGTTTACTTATACAATGCAGAGATGTTGCGTGTAATGGGTGAATTCAAGAAAGCTGAGCAAAACTATGCTTTGTACAAAGCGCTTGTTCCAGACGATGCTCGTGCAGATGTTGGTATTGAATCATGCAAGAAAAACGAAGAGTTCAAAGAAAACAGAACGCGTCACACAGTTACGAATGTTTCTGTTTTGAACAAGGAAGGTTTTGACATGGCGCCAATGTTTGTGGACAAAAAGGGATTGGTAATGGCATTCTCAAGTTCACGTGAAGGTGTTGTTGGAAATGATGATGATCCACGTTCTTGTGAATCTTACATGGACATTTTCGTTTCTGAGATTGATAAAAAAGGAAATTTCACTGCTGTCAAATTAATTGAGGGTGATAGTATCAATACAGAAGATAATGAAGGTACAATTTGTATCGATGGTCGTGCTAAAACGATGTTCTTTACACGTTGTCCTACTAGAAAGAAACAAAATTTAGGATGTGATATCTGGATGTCTGAAGCTGGTGGTAAAGGTTGGGATCGTCCAGTGAAATTACCATTGAAATCAAATGACTCTGTTTCAGTTGGTCACCCTTGTGTATCTGAAGATGGTAAATTCTTGATTTTTGCTTCTGATATGCCTGGAGGATTAGGTGGAAGAGATTTATGGTCTACTACTTACGACAAAAAATCTGCTTCTTGGTCAACTCCACAAAACATGGGGCCTCAAATCAATACACCTGGTGATGAATTATTCCCAACGTTAGCTTTGAATGGTGATTTGATTTATGCTTCTAACGGATTACCAGGAATGGGTGGTTTGGATATGTTCAAAGCCGCTAAAGTAGGTGAAGAAAACAAATGGGAAAACCCTACGAATTTAGGTTCTCCAATCAACTCTGATTTTAATGACTATGCTTTAGTAGAAGTAAGTGACCGCAAAGGATACTTCACTTCTGAGCGTAAAGGTGGTGCTGCTGATAATTACAAAGGTGATATCTACATGTATGAGTTGCCTCCGAATGTATTTACTTTAAAAGTGAATGTATTTGATTTATCTGACAAAACTCGTACAACTAAAATTGATGGTGTAGATGTTACTGTTCAAGGTAAAACACCTGCTGACAAATGGACTGGTAAAACATTGAAAGATGGATCAATCTATTGGGATAAAAAACCAAACGGAGATCGTTATATCAATGAAGAGTCTGAATACAAAATCACAATCGGTAAAGCAGGATACTACGAAAACAAAATTCCAGCTGAAATTAAAACTGTTGGTTTGAAATACGATCAAGATTTCGTTGTAGATATGGGATTGTTGCCAATCAAACCAATTCGTTTGCCTGAGGTACGTTACTATGTGGCTACTTGGAAATTCGTTCAGGATTCTTCAATTAACTCTTTGGATTCATTGAATTATGTAATCACATTATTGGATGAAAACCCAGGATTGGTTTTAGAATTGTCTTCTCATACTGACCCTCGTGGTGGAAACACTTATAATCAAGTGTTGTCTGAAAACCGTTCTAAAGCTTGTTATGAGTATTTAGTAAAACAAAAAGGTGTTGATCCAAGAAGAATCGTTCCAGTTGGTAAAGGTGAAAACGAGCCTCGTACAATGTACTTAAATGGTGCTAGATATTATGAGAATCCTCCAAAAGACCCAACAACGAAAGAAGCGCTTCCAGGAACGCAAGAATTGAAAATGACTGAAGCGTATATGGCTCCGTTCAAAAAGGATAAGAAGAAGTTTGAAATGCTTCAGCAGTTCAATCGTCGTACAGAAGCAAAAGTGGTAACATTGGATTTTGATCCAGCGACAGCTCCTCCTGCTAATCCTGATTTCTTAGTATTTAAAAAGCTGCCAGCAGCGAATAAATAAAATACCAAAAGGCTCTCAATATTGAGAGCCTTTTTTTTGTTCTGTTCTTTCTTAGCTTTCTTTTGACTTTTAGTACTCATTTGAAATGCTTACTTTTGCCCTCCTGCTTGATGGAAAGTAGGATAAAGTTGCAATTATGTCAGATATTCGATACAATCTCCGAGGCGTTTCTGCTGGTAAAGAAGAAGTGCACAACGCAATTAAAAATGTAGATAAGGGCTTATTCCCTCAAGCATTTTGTAAAATCGTTCCGGATTACTTAACAGGTGATCCTGAGTATTGTATCGTCATGCATGCTGATGGAGCTGGAACCAAGTCTTCTCTAGCATACATGTATTGGAAAGAAACAGGTGATGTTTCTGTCTGGAAAGGAATCGCTAAAGATGCTTTGATCATGAATATAGATGATTTATTGTGTGTGGGTGCAACTGAAAATATTTTACTTTCTTCTACCATCGGTCGCAATAAAAACCTAATCACAGGTGAAGTGATTGCTGCCATTATTAATGGAACAGAAGAATTATTGGGAACTTTACGCGAACAAGGTATCGGCATCTATTCAACTGGTGGTGAAACTGCTGACGTTGGTGATTTGGTTCGTACAATCATAGTAGATTCTACAGTTGTTTGTAGAATGAAACGCTCAGAGGTAATTTCCAATCACACCATTCAAAATGGGGATGTAATTGTAGGTTTGGCTTCTTTTGGACAAGCTACTTATGAATCAGCTTACAATGGTGGAATGGGTTCTAATGGTTTGACATCCGCTCGCCATGACGTTTTCAATAAATCACTAGCTGCTAAATACCCTGAAAGCTTTGATGCGGCAGTTCCATCTGATTTGGTGTATTCTGGAACAAAGAATTTGACGGACAAAGTTGATGGTGTTCCAGTTGATGCTGGACAATTGGTGCTTTCTCCAACTCGTACGTATGCGCCTGTTATTAAAGCAGTGTTAGACAAACATCGTGAAGAAATACATGGAATGGTGCATTGTTCTGGAGGAGCTCAAACGAAAGTGTTGCATTTTGTTGACAAAGTACACGTCATCAAAGACAATTTATTCCCAATTCCGCCGCTGTTTAAAATGATTCAAGAAGAATCTGGTACGGATTGGAAAGAGATGTACAAGGTATTTAACATGGGGCATCGCATGGAAATTTATGTACCAGAAAGCATTGCAGCTTCTATCATTGAAATAAGTGAAAGTTTTGGAATTGATGCCAAAATTATCGGTAGAGTGGAAGCTCATGAAGGAAAACAAGTGACCGTTCGCTCTGAAGTGGGTGAATTTATTTATCAATAATAGCATGAACGATTTACTGAATAAACTAGAAGCAATTCATTTCCGATTTGTGGAAGTTGGTAAAATGATTACCGATCCTGATATCATTTCAGATATGGATCGTTATGTGAAATTAAATAAAGAGTATAGAGACCTTGAAGAGGTTGATAATGCCTATAAAACCTATAAAAACATTTTGGACAACTTAAAAAGTTCGAAAGCATTGTTGGAAGTGGAAACCGATCCTGAGATGAGGGAAATGGCGAAAATGGAAATCGATGAGTTGGAACAAAAACGTCCTGAAATAGAAGAGGAAATTAAAGTATTGTTGATTCCAAAAGATCCTGAAGACGATAAAAATGCCATCCTAGAGTTGCGCGCAGGAACCGGTGGTGATGAGGCTTGTATTTTCGTTGAAGATATTTTCCGCATGTACACGATGTACTTCAAAGAAATGGGATGGAAATACGAAATCATCAACTCTTCTGAAGGTAGTACAAAAGGATACAAAGAGATTTCCATGAGCATTGAAGGTGCTGGGATTTACGGAATGTTGAAGTTCGAATCGGGTGTTCACCGCGTACAACGTGTGCCTGAAACAGAATCTCAAGGACGTGTGCATACTTCTGCAATCACTGTGGCAGTTTTACCAGAAGCGGAAGAAGTGGATTTTGAATTGGACATGAACGATGTGCGCAAGGATACCTTCCGTGCATCTGGAGCTGGTGGTCAGCACATTAACAAAACGGAATCTGCTATTCGTTTGACGCACATTCCAACTGGAGTGGTCGTTGAATGTCAAGATGGTCGTTCACAACACAAAAACTTGGAAAAAGCAATTTCTGTTCTACGCTCGCGTTTGTATCAAGCAGAATTGGATCGCGTTCATCAAGAAAGAGCTGCTCAACGTAAAACTTTGGTTTCTACTGGTGACCGCTCAGCAAAAATTAGAACATACAATTATCCTCAAGGACGAATCACGGATCACCGCATCAACAAAACAATGTACAACCTTAGTATGTTTATGAATGGAGATGTGCAAGAAATGATTGACGCTTTGAAAATGGCCGAGAATGCTGAAAAAATGAAAGGTGAAGGAGTTTAACTTCCAGTCATACAGTCATTTTAACCGCTTAGCAGTTTGTACCTTTTTTTTCACATTTTTTAAACGATTTCCTCAGAAAAAGAACGGAGATTTGTACCTGAAAATAACAACTCATGCATAAACACCTCTTATTGATCATTGCGCTTATGTTTATAAGCTTTTCATGGTCGCAAGATAAAGCAACATTCAGTGGTACCATCAAAGATGCTGCTACTGGTGAAGAATTAATTGGAGCAACTGTCAAACTGAAAGATCAGGCAATTGGTACAGCAACGAATGAGTATGGATTCTTTTCCATCACGCTTCCTGTTGGTCAATACACTTTTGTGATCACTTCCATTGATTTTGATAAATTGGAGTTAGCTATTGATTTGTCAACGAGTGTGCAACAAGATATTCAATTGAAACCCACTCAAGCGACCACTAAAATTGAAGAGGTTATTGTTGCTGCTGAAAGACCAGATGCCAATGTCAAAGACCCTATCATGGGTGTTGAGCGCTTGGATCCAAAAGATTTAGCTAAAATTCCTGTTATTTTCGGTGAAAAGGATTTGATCAAAACCATGCAATTATTACCAGGTGTGAAAAATGCTGGTGAAGGTGGTTCTGGATTTTATGTGCGAGGAGGAAGCGCCGATCAAAACTTAATCCTCTTGGATGAAGCACCCGTTTACAATGCTTCCCATTTATTAGGTTTCTTTTCTACCTTCAACTCTGATGCTATCAAAGATGCAACACTTTACAAAGGAAATCAACCATCAAACTACGGTGGACGTTTGTCTTCTGTGCTCGATATCAAAATGAACGAAGGAAACAGTAAGCGTTTCAATGTCAGTGGTGGTTTGGGTTTGATTTCCTCGAAATTAAACGTGGAAGGACCAATCGTAAAAGACAAAGCTTCCTTCTTGGTTACAGGTCGTAGAACGTATGCGGATGTGTTCTTGAAAGCAACTGAAGATTTTAAAGACAATAAATTGTATTTCTATGATTTGAATGCGAAATTGAATTACCGCATCAATCAAAAAAACCGTTTGTTTCTTTCAGGTTATTTTGGAAGAGATAAATTGGGCTTAGGTGATATTTTCGGAATCGATTGGGGAAATACAACTGGAACCTTGCGTTGGAATCACATTGTAAATGATAAATTGTTCTCCAATACGTCTTTCATTTATTCCAAATACGATTACAAAATCAATATCTCAGGTGGTGATGTCGATTTTTCGATTCGTTCTCAAATCCAAGATCTTAACCTCAAACAAGAATTTCAATATTTCTTAAATACACGCAATAAAATCAAGTTTGGTGCAAATGTGATTCGTCACTCCATTACACCAGGACAAGTGGATGCCAATTCAGAATCTGGAATCAATGCAAAACGTATCAAACCAACCAATACCTTTGAAACGGCTTTGTTTGTGAGCAATGATTGGACAGTAAATGAAAAACTGATCGTGAATTATGGTTTGCGTGGAAGTTTGTTGACGGTTTTAGGTAGCGGTGATGAAATGTACACCTACAATCCTGATGGAAGCGTTGCAACTACTGAGATTTACACCAAAGGAAAAATGTTGAAAAACTATTTCAATTTAGAACCACGTGCTTCTTTTAGTTGGGAATATTTAAAAGGTCAATCAATCAAAGGAGCTTATTCAAGAAATACTCAAAACATCCACCAAGTTTCAAATGCTACTTCTGGCTCACCAACGGATGTGTGGTTGTCTTCTAGTATGAATACAAAACCAGGTATTTCAGATCAAGTTGCTTTGGGATGGTTCAAAAACTTCTTGGATAATAAATTGGAATTCAACACGGAAGTGTATTACAAAGTAATGCAAAACCAGTTGGATTACCGCAATGGTGCCAACGAACAAGCGAACGAGAAATTGGAAGGTGAAATTTTAGCTGGCGATGGAAGAGCATACGGTATCGAAGTAATGCTGCGTAAAAAATCAGGTAAATTCACTGGTTGGATTGGTTATACCTTGTCTAAAACCGAACGTCAAATCGATGGCATCAATGACAACAATTGGTACTTAGCAAAACAAGATCGTACACACGATATTTCTGTAGTTGGAATCTATGATTTCAATGCGAAATGGTCGGTATCTGCTTTGTTTGTGTTTTATACAGGAAATGCAGTAACGTTCCCTTCAGGAAAATACCAAGTTGATGGTGAATCGTATTTTATTTACACGGAAAGAAACGGTTATCGCATGCCCAATTATCACCGCTTGGATTTAGCCGTTACATGGAATATCAAAAACACAGCGAAGTTTGAAAGTAGTTTGAATTTGTCCATCTACAACGTGTATGCACGTGAAAATGCTTATTCCATTACCTTCAGAACGAATGAAAATGATCCCAATAAAACAGAGGCAGTTCAAACAACTTTGTTCAAATTGGTTCCGGCAATTACTTACAACTTTAAATTCAAATAAGAGAAAGCATTGCTTTCCATATTTCCCTTCGTAAGAAGGTAGAATAGATAAAATTATACGAACATGAAAAGAGCAATCATTTTTATTTGCGTTTTGACATTAATTGTCTTGGGCAGCTGTCAAAAAGTAATTGACGTAGATTTGAATTCGGAAGATCCCAAATTTGTGATTGAAGGAAACATTCATGAAGGCGATACCACGCATTATGTGTTGATTACACGCTCCTTGAATTTTGATGAATCCATTGCATATCCAACAGTAAATAACGCTATTGTAACAGTAGTCGATAATTTAGGGAATGTAGGAACATTTACTTCCATCGGAAATGGCAAATATGCATTGAGCAGTTATCCTGGTGTGGTAGGTAGAACTTACACCATCACAGTTGCAGTGGATGGAAATACGTTTTCTGCTTCAAGTACACTGCAAACAGCTGTTCCTTTAAACGATGTCTTTATTCAAGAATTGTATTTCGGTCAAGATACCTTTAGAACCATTATTGCAGAACGAAATGATCCTGCTGGTGAACCCAATTATTACCAATTCAATTTGTACGTAAACGGTGTTCGAGAAAAAGGAATTTACTTGCAAGACGATCAGTTCAATGATGGAAATTTGACACTTCAACCCTTGTTTGGTCCTGATTTGCTACCTGGTGATACTTTGCGTTTGGACATGTTCTGCATCGACAAGCCCGTGTATTCGTATTTCTATCAATTGAGTCTGAATTCGAGTGGACAAGCAACTCCAGCAAATCCTGTATCCAACTTCCCAAGTGGTTGTTTTGGCTATTTTGGTGCTAGAACTTTTGCGTCAAAAACGATTGTTGTTCCATAAAGTACGCGGTTTTTCCTTTGAAGTGCTTATCTTTGCGGGCTTAAATCTATTCGTATGACGAGACAAGCGCTCATTGATCAAATTCGTGCTAAGAAATCCTTCTTGTGTGTTGGTTTAGATACCGATCTAACAAAAATACCTGCACATTTATTGGAAACAGAAGATCCGATTTTTGAATTCAATAAAGCCATTATTGATGCAACGAAAGATTTTTGTGTAGCCTACAAACCCAATATCGCATTCTACGAATGTTTGGGTCCAAAAGGGTGGGAATCTTTGAAAAAAACGATTGATTATATTCCTTCTACTTGCATGACAATCGCTGATGCAAAACGCGGCGATATCGGTAACACGTCTTTGTATTATGCAAAAACATTTTTCGAATACTTGAATTGTGATGCAGTTACAGTTGCGCCTTACATGGGCGAAGATTCTGTGACGCCTTTCCAAGAATACAAAGACAAATGGGTCATTTTGTTGGCCTTGACCTCGAATAAAGGTGCGCTTGATTTTCAGTTCATGACCGATGTAAACGGAGAAGAATTGTACAAAAAAGTCTTGCGCAAAAGTTCAAAATGGGGAAGTGCAGACAATTTGATGTATGTCGTAGGTGCAACAAGAGCTGAAGGTATTGCTGAAGTTCGTAAAGTGGTTCCGAATCATTTCTTCTTGGTGCCTGGAGTAGGTGCTCAAGGTGGGAGCTTGGAGGATGTTGCCAATTACGGTTGGAATGCTGATTGTGGTTTATTGGTGAATGCTTCTCGTTCGATTATTTACGCTTCTTCAGGATTGGATTTTGCGGATAAAGCTGGTCAAGAGGCCCAAGCATTGCAAGCGGAGATGGAACAAATTTTAGTGGCGAAACACTTTGTTTAAGATGAAAAACGTGGATCAAATCAAACAGCAATTGGCTGAAGTTGTGCGTCATTACAACTCCAAAGGTTGGTCGCCGGCTACTTCAACGAATTATTCTTTCCGTTTGCCAGATAACCCAACAGTGGTTTACGTTTCCAAATCAGGGATTGACAAGCATTATTTTGCCCCAACAGATTTCATGGAAGTGGATTTGAATGGAAAGGCTTTGCCTGCATTTGAAGGTATTCGACCATCTGCTGAAACCTTGATTCATTGTACCTTGTATCAATTATTCCCGGAAATGCATTGCATCGTTCACAGTCATTCAGTTTACAGTGTCTTGCATTCTGCAGTTGAATCTGATGCTGTTCGTTTGGAAGGCTATGAAGTGTTGAAAGGGTATGAAGGCATCAAAACCCATGAGGTTAGTGTTGATTTACCCATTTTTGACAATACACAAGACATGACGGCTTTTGCTGCGGAATTGACAGCTCAAAAAGAGCGTTTAACCATTCCGGCTTTCATCATGCGCAAACACGGGACCTACGCTTGGGGACGTGATCTATTCGAAGCAAAACGCCACTTAGAAACAACCGAATATTTGTTGGAAGTGGAGTGGAAGTTGAGGAAATAATAGTTCAATTTTAGTCCCAATCAGTCAACAATTTTTTTGAGCTTAAAATTCGTTCACACGTTAATCAACCGTTGCTGATACATTTTTACATTTTATCATTCAACAATCGTTGCTTATTTTTGTTACCTTGGTAGCTAAATACACGAACGAATGAGCTCAAATGTAAACCGTCGCAAATTTGTTGAGCGTTTATCGCTCGCACTGGGAAGTGTTGTTGCACTACCTTGGCTCGCTGGAGCTGCAAAATCATCCGATAATTCTTCTGCTGAAATGAACGAAAAAGATCCAATCAAACGCATCAGACCGCTTGGTTTTCAATGGGAAACCCAAGATCCTTTTTTATTTTGTGTACACCACGAAGATTATTTTCCTGTTGGGAATGAGGTGATGGGACCAGATCCTAATAATTTTGCAGGACGACACATGGGCGATGATTTCATCATCAAAGATGGTTTTCGAATGTATCACGGACAAACGGTTCCAGGTTTTCCCGGTCATCCACATCGTGGTTTTGAAACCATCACTGTGGTGCGAAAAGGTTTGGTAGATCATGCTGATTCCTTGGGCGCTGCCGGACGATATGGAAATGGAGACGTACAATGGATGACGGCTGGAAAAGGTGTGCAACACTCCGAAATGTTTCCTTTGTTGAGTCAGGAAAAAGAAAACCCGCTCGAGTTGTTTCAAGTGTGGTTAAACCTACCAAAGAAAGATAAAATGGTGGAGCCTCATTTCAAAATGTTGTGGCGCGAATCCATCCCAACGATTGAAACAGTTTCCAATGAAAAGAATACGGCAAAAATTGAACTCATTGCTGGAACTTGGGGAGATCAGAAAGCACAAAATCCACCTCCCAATTCGTGGGCTGCAAATCCTGCCAATGAAGTGATGGTGGTCAATATTTTGATGCAGCCTCATGCAGAAGTGGTGTTGCCAAAAGCAAGTGCTGGAACCAATCGTTCCTTGTATTTCTACGAAGGTGACCGTTTGACGATTGCCGATAAAACCATTGAGAAATATTCAGGCGTGGAATTACATGCTGATCAAGAAGTGGTGTTAAAAGCCCATGAAACGGAAGTGAATATTTTCATACTTCAAGGGAAACCAATCGGCGAGCAAGTGATGCAATACGGACCTTTTGTAATGAATACAAAAGAAGAAATCCAACAAGCCTTCGAAGATTACCACGCAACTCAATTTGGCGGTTGGCCTTGGCCGAAATACGATCAAGTACACGATCGTACTAAAAGTAGATTTGCGCTACATGCAGATGGGAAATTGGAGGAAAAAGAAGTATAATCAAAAAGCTTCCCCGATAAAGATATACACGCCATTTCCTTCGTTTGTAAATGCTAAATCGAAGCGCAACCAAACGTCTTTTTTAGGAAATAATTGAAAGCGCAAGCCTGCACCTCCAGCAAGCAACAACTTGTTTGGATGGAAGGGATCTGCGTCATTGAAAACACTTCCTGTTCCTGCAAAAACAGCCGCACCAAAACGTTTGGCAAATGAAAAAGGAAGCATGCGGTATTCTACTTGTGTGGCCAAATAATGCTGGTCTCTGAAACGTCCTAAATAATAACCGCGCATCATGCTTTCTCCACCAATTTGGGCTAAATGATTGAACGGAGCATTGCCAAATGTAAATTGTCCGTAAGTGTGTAATGCAAGCGTATTACGTGTTCGTATCGGATGAAAATAACGGATATCAGTAAACAAAGAGGTGAATTTATAGGCTGAACCAATGGCATCGTTGTAATGTAAAACGGCCGCTTCAGCAAAAAATCCTTCTCTAACGTTGAGTACATTGTGGCGGTTGTCATACAATAAACCAAAACCGATTCCTAAGTTGGTTGATCCTTCATGACCTAATGGTAATTCCACTTGTTGGCCTTCTTCAACTGCAAAGTTCACATTTCCAAGATGCTGTAAGTCGAATTCTATTCCGCCGTAAATGTTGTTGTGAATTTTATGTAAAACGCGTTCTTTCACCTGAAATGAAATGGCTTCAACGGTTGCTTTTTTCTGAGGTGTGGCACTGGGACCAATTCCATAGTACGACAAAGGAAAACTTTGAAATTTTAGTTTGCCCAAGAAAAACCACTTGTTCTTATCTGAGTAAATAGCATGTTCCAAAACACCACCGTATTGTTTTGCCAAAGTGTAAAAAGCAAACGCGTTGATTTCACTCAAGCGGTTATTGGTGTCGCCTTTTGCGTAGCGAACGTACAAAGAACTCAAGCCAAATTCAAAATTGGTTTCAGGAGAGTAAGCAGCAATAGGGTAGACAATGAACTGAGGTTTTGACTTTGCTGTCGTATCAAAAAAGATTTTTCGAATGTAGCGAACTGGAAGGGATTGCTTTTTTTGCGAAAAACTGGCAGAGTAAACAAAACAAACCATTAAAAAACTCAAAATGAAACGCATTTTCAATAATTTTGTCTGTGGATACATAGTGTTTTCTACTGGAATAAAAATGTTTAAAAATACATACAATGGCAATTCTCTCAATTCCTGATAAACAGTTAACCATTAAAGATGTTGCAGCAATCCGCACTTTTTTAAATGAAAGAGGCGTATTCTTTGATCAATGGCAAGCTGCTGTTTCATTCGAAGACACAGCAACACCAGATGAGATCTTGAAAGCGTATGAAGCCGATTTGCAACCATTCATGCAAGCGGGAGGCTACCAAACTGCGGATGTGATTACAATCAATCACCTCACTGAAAATTACGAAGCCATTCGCGCAAAATTTTTATCAGAACACACGCACTCTGAAGATGAAATTCGCTTTTTTGTTGATGGACAAGGATTGTTTTGGTTCAATTTAGACGGAGAACCCGTTTTTAATCTGTTGTGTGAAAAAGGCGATTTGATTTCTGTTCCAGCAGGTACCAAACATTGGTTTGATGCTGGAGAAACGAATCCTTTTGTGAAAGCCATCCGCATTTTTATTGATATGAGTGGTTGGGTGCCAGTTTACACGGAATCTAAGATTGAACAAAACTATTTAGAATTTCAAGTGAAGAAATGAGCAGGCTTAAAAACTACTCCTCACTTGCAATCAATAGCATCTGGGTACTAATTACATTAATAGGTTATTTTTTTTGGTCCTGGGAAATAGGTCAAACAATCCTATTCATGAATGTATCTTTTTTTAGTCTGTTCTTCAATTATTATTTGTCATTGTGTGAATTGACGTTTAAAAACTCACTATATGCTGCTATAAAGGGAGATTTGGTGTCTTCTGAATTGGCCCAGCCTCTTGTCCTGATTTGGCAATTTTTCGTTTTTATTTTCAATATATTTCTGTTCACTTTTGCTCTTGCCATTTCTGCAATTGTATCTGGGTCAATGATTGCAGCATTTTTTTATAAAGTGTTGAAAGTTGAAGATTACAAAAGCTTTATGGAAAAATGGGATGGTCAATGGACTAGTGTGATTTTAATTTCATTACTCATTCTCTGTTTTGAATACTTGGTATTTCGAAAAGAACTGAAACGTTTGAATAGCTACAAAGTAAAAGATTGGAACATTTTTTTACCATTTACAAAAAATTCAAAATATAAATTCAACACCTATTTCTATGGTTCAGTATTGGCTGTAATGATCGATGGTTTTTTTAATGATTTCAATAACTTTGGTTATCTGTGCTTGATTTGGCTATTTTGCTGTAGCATCATTTGGTCGGTATTAGATGTGAAATATCCACCACAAACACCTCCTCTAATTGCCTATCAAGAAGAAGTTGATTGATTGAATTCTTTCCTGTTCAGGTGTCACTTTTTGAAGCAAAAAAGGAATTTAATACTATTACTTAATTGCTAAGTTCGATTTTCCCTATTTTTGCCCCATGATTTTAAAACAACCTGCATTTATCCTCACGGATATTGAAGGAACAACAACGTCTATTTCGTTTGTTGCAGATGAACTGTTTCCTTATTTCAGAAACAATATTCACGATTTAACGCTGCTGAAACACCATCCGGTTGTAGAACAAGCTTTCATTGAAACCATTCATTTGGCCTTGGAAGTGGATAACGAAACGATCTCAACCGACGAAGAAATCATCCGTAAATTGCACCAGTGGAGTGTGGAAGATCGAAAAATCACTCCTTTGAAAGCTGTACAAGGCGTTTTGTGGGAGAAAGGCTACAAAGACGGAACATTGAAAGGACATGTTTACCCCGAAGTAGCTGCAGCTTTACAAAATTGGCATGCTGCTGGAATCGGTTTGGGCGTTTTTTCTTCTGGCTCTATCGCTGCACAGCAATTGATCTTTGGTTATTCCATTGCGGGTGATTTAACGCCACTTTTTTCCAATTACTTCGATACAACAACAGGAGGAAAAAGAGACACAACTACGTATGCTAAGATCGCTGAGTTGTTGACTGTTTCTCCTGAGAACATCTTGTTTTTATCCGATATCAAAGAAGAATTGGAAGCGGCAAACACTGCAGGTTATCAAACTATTCAATTAGTAAGACCAGGTACAACAGCAGATTGGAAAAATACCGCTGCTGATTTCAACGAGATACAATTTCATTAATTCCATTACGATAATATTCCATCATGAGCGCATTTAGAACCATTTGGACCACTGAAGACAACTATGTAGAAGTCATTGATCAACGCAAATTACCACACGAGTGGGTCGTTGAAAAATTAGTTTCTTACAAAGATGCAGAACGCGCAATCAAAGACATGGTTGTTCGTGGTGCGCCATTAATCGGTGCAACTGCAGCTTATGGTGTTTACTTGGCGGCAAGAGAAGGTGCAAACATGGAAGAAGCTTTTGCGGCTTTGCGTGCTTCTAGACCAACTGCGGTGAATTTGTTTTGGGCGCTCGATCGCATGCAACGTGCCTTGGATAATGCTGAGAATTTAGTGGAAACTGCATGGACTGAAGCTGGAAACATTGTAGAAGACGATGTGGAAACTTGTCGCATGATTGGTGTTCACGGTTTGCCATTGATTGAAGCGTTGAGCCAACAAAAAAATGGGGAGACTGTTCACATACTCACACATTGCAACGCTGGAATGTTGGGTTGCATCGAATGGGGAACCAT
Source organism: Fluviicola sp. (assembly GCA_020849495.1). GTDB lineage: Bacteria > Bacteroidota > Bacteroidia > Flavobacteriales_D > Crocinitomicaceae > Fluviicola. The sequence goes on along the minus strand of JADLGD010000029.1, from coordinate 75,208 downwards.
TTCTTCGCCGATTTATCAAGCGGTTCAAAAAGGCATCAAAGTACATGTTTGGGTGGATGAAACACGTCCTCGTTTACAAGGCGCAAATCTGACAGCTTACGAATTGACTCGCCACAATGTGCCACATACACTGATTGTGGATAACCAAGGCGGACATTTGATGCAACACGGAATGGTGGACATGTGTATCGTAGGAACAGATCGTACTACTCGAATTGGTGATGTTGCAAACAAAATCGGAACCTATTTGAAAGCACTTGCTGCTCATGATAATCAGATTCCGTTTTACGTAGCACTGCCTTCCACTACTTTGGATTGGACCATTTCTGATGGTTTGAAAGAAATTCCGATCGAACAACGCAACCAAGACGAAGTACGCTGGGTAGTTGGGAAAAGTAAAGCAACAGGAAAACTAGACGAAGTGTTGATTTGTCCTGAAACCACACAAGCAAGTAACTATGGTTTTGATGTAACACCTGCACGTTTGGTCACAGCACTCATTACCGAAAGAGGTGTCTGCGCTGCATCTGAAGAAGGTTTGTTGAGCTTATTTCCGGAGCAGAGAAAATAAACGGAGGCTCAATCCATCTTGATGTTCTTGTTCAAATAATCTAGTTTGAGGAATCTTTCGTAGCTCGGATTCATTTGTTAAAAAACAAGCGAAGTTTTGTATAGTTCAATCATTCTTAGTAGATTGAGGTTCTAAACTTACACTTATGAATCACAATCTAACATCAAAAAACACCAAAAAGCTTTGGATAGCCTTGGTTTCAGTAGCAACTTTTTCGTTTGCTTTTGGGCAAACGAATACCTTACCCAATAATGGAAATGTGGGTATCGGAACCATTTCACCAACCACTAAATTACAAGTAAATGGTTCTGCAAGAATCGATTCTTCCTTGGTTGTAAGAGATTCGGTAGTTTTCAACAAAACAGCTCGGGTTAAAACCGATTTGCGTGTTGATGGTAAAGCAATTTTAAAAGGCGACGTCGTTATCAGAGAAGGAGATTTCAGAATCAAACCTTTGGGCGATACTACATTATTTGGTGATGGAGTATTAATGATCAATTCCAATGGAAAAGTGAAAAATGGAGGAGATTTAAAAAGTCTCATTTATAACTTTCCACCTTTGCCCCAACAACTCCCTTGTTTAACTGATGCAAACGGTAATTTAGTTTATTCATCTCCTTTTTGGCAAGCGGGACAACAAACAATGTTTGTTTTGAACAATAATTGTTTGCCCGATGTAAAAGTGGGTATCGGAGTTGTGCCAACTGCAAAACTGCATATAAAAACCTCCAATACATTTCAAACCAAACCCATTTTAGTTGAAGACCATACAGGGAACAAACTTTTGCAACTAAACTCGGATGGTTTGCTCTATGCTAGAGAGATAAAAGTAAATCTAGATCAAGCGTGGCCTGATTATGTTTTTGAGAAAAACTATCCTTTAATGCCATTGAATGAAGTAAAATCCTTTATTGCTACAAACAACCATTTACCAAATGTTCCGAGTGCTTCAGAAATGCAAGAACAAGGTATCAATGTAGCTGAAACGAATGTACTTTTAATGGAAAAAGTAGAGGAATTGACACTGTATCTGATTGATTTGCAAGAACAGCTGAAAACGCAACAAGAATTATTGCAAAAACAACAAGCTATTATTGACGCAATTCAACAACAAAAACAGTAGGGTCATGAAGCACTTATTGTTTTTTTTCTTCATGCTTGTGGGAGTGCAAGCATGGGGACAGAATGATACTTTGGTTTTTGAGAATCCCAGACAACTAGCGAATTACGCTTTTTCTGCTTCTAATTGGCAAACTTGGAACTCTACTTTTCTAACTAATCGAACATTGCTTTTGAATGATTCTATCATTGCTTCTATGTCATCACCTGTTTGGCAGGCAAATGCGAGCAGCAAGAAATCGATGCAGGTACTCACACTATTAGATTGGTGGGATATGTCTAACACCATTCATCGTGATTCTATTCTTGATTCCTATATGGAGGCACGTTTTAATTTTGATGGGGAAGAACTTGTTGATTACCCTTTAGTATTCGCAGATGTAAGGGTAAATAGTGTATTACCCTCTTTGTGGAATGTGTATTCTCAAGGAACAACACAAGATGCCTTTCCTCCATTACAACAATCTGATTTGTTTCAACGAGACATTCGTTATATTGGCTTTTTGGAAGATACAGTTCCTACTAATTTATTGCGACTTACTTTTCCGTTAGAAAATATATTTTCTAATCAAACGCGATCGATTTCAATGATTAACGTTACGGTTGGTGGAACTACATTTACCCTGTTGCCAGGTTCAACTATCGATTTGTCAAACGTATTGAATGGAAATACATCATTTGATTTTTCTGTTCAATTTGATGATGGTACTTTATTTGAAACGCAACAAAATCTATATATTACGCCTCGACCGAAAAGTGCCTTTAACCTAGGTACATACAGTGAGCAATATGAAGAAAGACTAACTGTGGGTGCTAGTTCAGGGTTAAATAACCCTAAAATACAATACCGTATTTTCTATGCATGTGCTGATAAAAAATTAAGAAAACCATACATAGTTTTTACAGGTTTTGGTCCTCACACTGATAAAGGACTGATAAATAATAACCAAGGATGGCCTACAGATTATTTTACGCTTTTGAATCAGTTCAACGTAACTAATGTTTTTGGTGAATTGAGAGAAAAGGGGTTTGACATTGTTTTTGCACAAATAAATCCACCAAATGCATCCATTGATCTAAATACAGAAGTTGCTATTAAGGTGATTAATGCCGTGAATACAAGGAAAAATTCTGATGGTTACTATGAAGAAAATATCGTTACGGGTTATAGTGCTGGTGCTTTGTGTGCACGGTTGGCGCTTCTTAAAATGGAAAAACGCTATTTGGAAAATAATGGTAAACATCCACACACACGATTATTTATTTCTAACGATGGAGAAAACCTAGGAGCAAATGTGCCACTGGGCTTGCAGCATACCATCGATTATATGATGGATTATGAATATGATGCTTGGAATTTGAGGTTATATGCAATTAACTATATTTTTAATGTGCCTCTAGCCCAAGAATTGCTTTATTATTTTCATACACAAACAGGCTCCCCGTCTTATCCTAGCCAAGGTTGGCACCCCTTAAGAACAAGCTACTTAGCACTACAAAGCACGTATAACCATTCAAAAAACACGCATTTACAAGATTATCCTTCTTTTCAACGCAATGTCTCAATCTCGAATGGTTCGAGCATTCCAGAATATGTTTCTGGTAGCGTAGATCACTATCCGTATCCCTCAGAGATGGGGCATATTTTTCTTAAACAGAATAATTCTTTTAAACGTTGGGAAGCTACTTTTTTGAAACCAGGCATACACCGTGTTTTTTATTATGAGCAAAAACCATTATTTAAACCTTGGCAGGTAAGGTATGCAGCAGCAACTATTAATCCGCTTTTGTTAGACAATGCTCCAGGAGGTTTGTTTCCATTTGGAGAAAAACCTATCGTTGAGCAGGCTTTGGTGATTTTTGATGGTGAAACACCAGGTGAACCAAACATAAGAAGAGGCTCACAGTTTTCGTTTACACCAACTGTTTTTACGCACGATGTGCGGAATATTGGAACTCAGTTTGCTGGCGGAAGATTGGATTATGATTTTAAGAAAAATTTTCTCATGTTTGAAAATGAGATTTCAGCAAGCACAAATAATCCTAACAACTCTTCAAACTTCTTCGGATATCCACATTTGGGGTACCCATCTAACCATTATACTGTTACACCCTTCGATGCCTTGTTTACCTTTGATCAAAACACCGAGCACCTTACTGGTTTAGCAAAAAGCCCAACCGATAACGTAGGTGTGCCGTCAGCTATGCAACCCGTTTTGGTAACGTTTCATGTATTGGAAACAGAAGGTGAACACATGTATTTACAAAACCGAAAGGTGGGCGAATATACTACAGCAGGTGCAAGTTACCGAGCAGATTTCACAACTTCAAACTCCATTACAATGGGTGAACATGTTACTCAAAAAACAGACTTTTTGCCTGTAAGTTTTGAAGCGAATAGTATCTCGGAGGTTATGGCGGGCACTATTGTTCATTTAAAGCCAGGTGTGCACTTCAAAGCAGGTACTGACGTACATTTGTTCATTGGATCAGAGAATTGTCCAAAATCTTTGCAAACCTCAGTTCTAACTGGCGATTCTGAAGAAGATACTGAAAATGATTTTGGCCGTAATATACTAATTCAGAATCAGTCAGCTGAATCACAATGGAGGATCTTTCCGAACCCATCGAATGGTAGTTTCCACATTCAGTTGCCTGAAAACTACACAGAATCTACGGAAATAAAATTAGTACAGCCCAACGGCATTGTTTGTTTTGGTACAACATTGACTGGTAGCACAAATTTATCCGTACCTTCATTGGCATCAGGTATGTATATTGTTTATTTAAAGTTCAACAACTCATGGCAACACCAAACATTAATCATTCAAAACTAGGCGCATTTTGTATTGCGCTTAGTTTATTTTTCTTTCTAGGTTGCAAGAAAAACGATGTGCTTTTATTTAAAGTTGCAGTGCAATGTGAAATACCTTACGATCATACGCCCATACCAGGCGTAAAATTTAAAGTTGTAGAATACAGTTCGGGTGGAGATCAACTTTTTGGCCCAAGTGAACCCACTGGTTTTGAAATGCAGGGTATAACTGGAACAAACGGACGTGCAGTAGTCGCATTTACCAAACGCAGAAAAGATACCAAAAATAGGTATTACCAATGTTTTTTTGATTACAGCAGCGTAGAAAGCCCTTACCCTGATTACACCCTTATCAACACGCCTCAGTTTATTGATGTATTTGCCAATGATCCGAAGGAAATTTACCTCAAGTTATTGCCTAAAACAAGTTATCATTTTAAAGTTGAAAATCAAACGTGCTTTGACGAAAATGATAGAATAAGATGGAGAGTTTATAATTATGATTCAAACCCAAACTCTTCCTTCGACGACACATCTCCTTGGGGAAGCTACCATTTAGGTTGCGGTGTGATAATCGATTATACTAATAGTAGTATTACTAGTGGTCATGAAGTTTATCAATACGAAGTCACTCGAAATGGTCAAGTAAATACTTTTATAGACACTTTTTTAATACTACCAAACCAAGAAAATGAGGTGTTTATCCAATATTAAACCAACAACTCATGGCAACACCAAATAGTAATCATTCAAAACTAGGCGCATTTTGTATTGCGCTTAGTTTATTTTTCTTTCTAGGTTGCAAGAAAAACGATGTGCTTTTATTTAAAGTTGCGGTGCAATGTGAAATCCCTTACGATCATACGCCCATACCAGGCGTAAAATTTAAGGTAGTTGAATACAGTTCGGGTGGAGATCAACTTTTTGGTCCAAGTGAACCCACTGGTTTTGAAATGCAAGGTGTAACTGGGGCAAACGGACGTGCAGTAGTCGCATTTACCAAACGCAGAAAAGAAACCAAAAACAGGTATTACCAATGCTTTTTTGATTATAGCGGTGTACAAAGTCCGTATTCAGATTATACCCTTATCAACACGCCTCAGTTTATTGATGTATTTGCCAATGAGCCGAAAGAAATTTATTTGCGATTGTTACCGAAAATGGATATTAATTACAAGATAGAAAATGTCAATTGCACAGGTCCTTCTGATAGTATGCGTATAATATTGCGTAACATTAATGAACAAGATTATTATTACGATTTCATTAATAATTATTGGAGTCCTTATGCTTTTGGTTGTTTTTCTAATAATTATCAGTACAATGGAAATGCTGGTCTGCATGTTTATAAAATTCAAGTAACCCGCAATGGTGTTTTAAACGAATACATGGATACAATTCTTGTAGCTCCTGGTGTAAATAACAATCTATTTATCAATTACTAAACCCCTACGGTTCCCAAATCACAAGTACGGAAAATTGCAACAATTGAAGTGTAATAATTGCTCAAATTTGTAAAAAGGATTACTTATGAAACCATTTCTCTTTCTTTTAGTTGCTTGTTTGTTATCCTCCTGTGGAAAAGAACGCACCATTGTCATAACTGCCACTAATGCGATCACCGGTGAGCGATATCCGGGTTTGGAATATAGTGTGGTTTCTTCTAGAGTGGGAGCTGTGAATGGAGAAGGCACAAAAACGGTTGCTTCTGGTGTTTTGAATGCAAATGGAGAAGCAGTGGTAGAATTGCATGAAAAGCGGAACAGGAGGTACGCGGTTCGGGTGGTTGAACCAGCAAACACCTGTTACAATAAACAAATCAACATGTTTTTCGATAGCCCTTTTGATGAAAATGGACATTTTAACTTTGAGTTTGCGGAGTGTGCTTATTTGAAATTTAGGTATAACAACGTTAATTGCATTGATGCAAATGATCATATTGAAGTAACAAGAGTTTCAAATTTGTCTGGTTATACGGGTTTTAATAATCCTGCTATTTACAATGGATGTCAAGATTATACCATGCCAAATTTTGTTCAAGTGCCAATGGGTTATTGGTTTTTTACTTGGGAAGTAACAAAAAATGGAATTACAAATAATTTCTCCGACACCATCTTTTTAAGTCCTAATGAACAAAGGTTTTATGAGTTTAACTATTAAGAAAAATTTACTGTACTTAATAGTTGTTTTATCACTTTTCTCCTGCGGAAAGGAAGGAAATGACTTCTTCAAAACAAAAAAGGGGCTAAACGCCCCTCAATTTGAACTTTTAATGCGGCTTTTTCTTTAAGCCTCCACCGTGCTCTTTGCTGCTTGTCTGTAAACGTGTGAAGTGAAAATATGTCTTCTTCCATAGCGTTCTGGCGACGGAGCAGAGGCAAATTTCTTGTAGTTGTTGGCTTGAACACCAAAGTACTCGTAAACATCACCGTTGTGGAAAGTTACTTTCAAAGTCAAGCCTTTGTATTGAAAATCTGAAACGATCGAGCTGGTAATCATTTCGGTATATGCGGGTAAGTTTTGTTCCAATGTTTCAGGAGCAATGCTCACCAAGAAATGATACGCATCAATGATTTCGGTGCTTTTTTGTTCTGCTTCCGCTTTCAAAGGATCATTTTCTTGAAATTTATCCGGGTGCCATTCTTTAACCAACTTGCGGTAGGTCTTTTTTAAATCTGCTAATTCAATAGTTGATTCTACTTGAAAGAGTTTTTTGTATTGTGCAATGCGTTTCATCTATTTTATGTTTAATATCCTTTCAAGTCGAAATCTTCTGTTGAAATATGTTCAATATGTGCAGGATGTTCCTGTTCTTTTTTTGTTTTCTTTTGAATGATTTTCCAATGGTGCTCATCTTCAGGCATCACAAAAGTAATGGCTTCACCCGTTGCTTCTGCTCTTCCCGTTCGACCTATTCGGTGAATGTAATCTTTTGGCGATCGTGGCAATTCGTAGTTGATGACATAGGGCAAAAATTCAATATCAATCCCTCGTGAAATCAAATCGGTTGCAACTAAAATGCGTGTTTTCCCTTCTTTGAAATTGCGCAATGATTTTGTTCGCGCATCCTGACTTTTCTTACTGTGAATAGCCACTGCGTCCAATTTATTGTTGCGCAATTTTTCTACAACTGCATCAGCTTTGAAAGTTGATCCCACAAACACCAACACTTGGTGCATGTTTCTGCTTTTTATTAAATAGCGCAGCAAAGGTCCTTTTCGGTCTTCATTCACCCAAAAAGCCGTTTGTTTGATTTGTTCTACACTGTTTTCTGTTTGCTCCACTTTTAACACCAGCGGATCGTGCAATAACAATGAAGTAATGGCTTCTACTTTCTCGTTCAATGTGGCAGAGAACAAACAATTTTGTCGTTTTGCAGGAAGATAAGATCGGATTTGATCCATTTCCTCCTGGAACCCTTGATTCAATAATTTATCAGCTTCGTCCAGCAACAAGGTTTTCAAACTGCTCAATTGAAGGGCGTTTTTCTCCAATAATTCAATCAAACGTCCTGGAGTAGCAATCAAAACCGAAACGCCCATCATGGATTTCATTTGCGGATTGATCGAAACACCACCATAAACCGCTTTGATTTTTGGTGAATTTGGCAAAGCTGGAGCAAAGAGTTTGAACACTTCTTCCACCTGAATAGCTAATTCACGTGTTGGAACCAAAATCAAAACAGGAATGTTGCGGGTTTTCGAAACAGGTTGTTTTGCTAGCTGAGTTAAAATTGGCAAAGCATAACTCGCCGTTTTACCAGAACCAGTTGGTGCAATTCCCATCACATCTTTTCCATTCAAAATCGCTGGTATAGCTAGTTCCTGAATAGGAGTCGCTTGCTCGAATTTTAATTCGTTTAAAACAGGAAGAAGAGAAGGATGTAATTGAAGTGAGGAAAACACCATATTCGAATTATAAAGCTGCAAAAGTACGATAATTATAACGGAAAAGCAGTTTTATTCGCTATGTAATTAACAGTCAGAAGTCTAGCGTTATAAAAAAAAATACTAGTTTTAGAAAAAAATCCTCATGAAAAAGCTGATCTATTTTCTTCCATTCGTATTGCTATTAACTGCTTGCCCTGTTGGACTGGATTACACACCTGGTAACATTGGTACTGAGGCAGTAGATCCCCGATTAGAAGGGATTTGGACCTTGGATTCAAGTACTCCGGATCATGAAGTGCTTTCAGTTTCGTTTAAAAAGCAAAGTAAGTTTGCTTATGCAGTGAATGTGATTGAACGTGGAGAAATGTATGCTCTTGAAACAGATGATTTGCTGATGTATCAAACCAATATCAATGGATTAAATGTTATGTATTTAAAGCCTTCAAATGAAGATAAATACTATTTGTATCAGTTTGAATTTGATGGGAATCAATTAATTGTAGGAGATATTTCTTTATTGGATGGAGGAGTAGATGGCGTTACATCTACTGAGTCACTAAGACAACAAATTGCAACTTCGAAAGAAAAAGAAGAATTCAAAAGCATCAGCAAATTCGTCTTTAACAAAAGTAAAGGTTAACGAATGAGCTTTAAGTTTTGCTTTTTCAACGAACATTTTTGTTGTTATAAAATCGAATTTTCAGCTAATTTTTAACATTTATCCTCTTGTTCTAAACGACCTTTTTTCCTAAATTCAATAGGAAAACGATCCGAAATGAATGAGAATTATCTACACTTAATCTGGAAAACCAAACGTTTGCCTTTTCATTTATTGCAAACAATTGACAAAAAAGAAGTCAAAATACTTCATGTTGGTATTTACAACACTGCTTCAGGTCCTGATTTTTTCAATGGACAAATTGAAATCGATGGTGTGCGCCATAGTGGAAACATTGAAATGCACATCAAGTCTTCTGATTGGTATGCTCACAAACACCATGAAGACAGGGCTTATGACAATGTAATCCTGCATGTGGTTTACGAACACGATCAATTGGTGTTCATCGAAGGAATTGAAATTCCAACGATTGAACTCAAGGAACACATCGATTGGGCACACTACAAACAGGTTCATCAGTTCAGCGAATCGAAAAGCCTTGTTCATTGTGCTAGTAGTTTAAACGATTGTCCGCCGCCCATTTTTTGGAACCAAGTTGAAGTTGCACTCCTAGATCGTCTGAACAGAAAAGCGCAAGAATTGCATGAATCCCAAAACGAAGTGGCTCCCAACCCAAAAGAAGTCCTGTTTCAAGCTTTAGCAAAATCGTTTGGCTGCAAAACGAACGCCTTGCCATTCATGGAATTAAGTCAGCGCTTGCCCTTTGAGCGTTTTATGAAATGTTCTTTACCCGAAAAGCAAGCCCTCGTTTTTGGTACAGCCGGATTTTTAGAACAACAACCATCAGATGATTACCAATTGCAATTGACCAATGAATGGCGTTTTCAACGTGCACGTTTATCCATTCAAGCTGCGAAAAAAGAAAGCTGGAAATTCAAAGGCTGCAGACCACCCGGTTTTCCAACAATCCGCTTGGCACAATTTGCCAATTTTATCCATCGCATGGATTGGTCGGAAGCTTTTTGGGAATTGCCTACCCGCCAATTATTGGATGCGATGTACAGTGCCTTACTAGCTCCAATTGATGCGTATTGGTTGAATCATGTAAATTTTGGGATCGCTAAAAAAGACAAAGTTTCAACTGCTATGAGTAAAGCTACCGCACAATTGATCATTGTAAACAGTATTGTCCCTTTTTTATTTTGGTTAAGTAAGCGGTTGGCAAATAGTGCTTACAGAGAAAAAGGCTTGGAAATACTAGAAATGCTACCCGCAGAAAAAAATGTTCGACTCGATTATTGGAAGCAATTAGGGATTGAGGCAAAGTCGGCCGCTGATGCGCAAGGTCTTTTGGAATTACTGTCCCAATGGTGCGAAAAAAAGTTGTGTTTAAAATGTCGTGTCGGACAGCATACTTTAGGTCAAAAGCAGTAAATTTGTGTTTGTGCTTTGAGAATGATTGAAGCATCAAAAACCAAGTGTATGAAACGTACGTTGCAAAAAATTGCCTTCTTTTTCGAAATGCGTTCTTTTGGAGTGTGCTCATGGTGGGCTCAAAAAATTGGCATTCAAACCAATAAAGTACGTTTGGGTTTTTTGTATGCAACGGTCATTGGTTTAGGTTCTCCATTGATTCCTTATTTAATCATGGCGTGGATTTTAGAACACAAACATTATTTTGGGTTTAAAAGATCGAAACGCGCTTCAATTTGGGAATTATAAAATGAAGTTATTGATCACTGGTTCCAATGGTTTGTTGGGACAAAAAATTGTGAAGCGTTGTCTTCAACAGCAAATTGATTTCATTGCCACTTCAAAAGGAGAAAATAGAAATCCCGATTGTCCTGCATCAAACTATCATTCACTGGATATTACGGATCCAATAGCTGTTCAAAGTCTTTTTGAAGATTTGCGTCCTTCTGTAATCATTCATACTGCTGCTTTAACGAATGTAGATTATTGTGAAGATCATCCAGAGGAATGCAAATTGGTCAATGTAACCGCAACCAAATACCTTTGGGAATCTGCGAAAAGTATCCAAGCGCATTTTGAACTGCTTTCCACCGATTTTGTGTTTGATGGTGAAAATGGACCTTACAAAGAAACCGATTCTGTAAATCCTTTGAGCGTGTATGCACAATCTAAAGTTGCTGCTGAAAACTTGCTGTTAGAAGATGCAAACACAAATTGGTCAATTGCTAGAACAATCATTGTTTACGGAACTGGTCATGGCTTATCGCGATCAAACATGGTACTTTGGGCCTTAGAAGCTTTGCCAAAAGGAGAACCCATGAAATTAGTGAACGATCAATTTCGAGCGCCAACATGGGCAGATGATTTAGCTTATGGTTGTGTAGAAATAGTACTTCGAAAACAAACCGGTATTTTTCATTTGAGCGGACCTACAACTTTGGCAGTTGATGAAATCGTGAAACGCATCGCAGAAACGATGAAACTTTCTACAGAAAACATCTCAACAATAAGTTCCGCAACTTTGAATCAAGCAGCAAAACGTCCGCCTAAAACAGGGTTCATTCTGGATAAAGCCTTCCAATTGTTAGCGTATCAGCCAAAATCAATCGAAGAAACTGTCCCGCTTTTATTAGCAGAATTAAAAAATTAAAACCGAATTTTTTTCTTAGTAAAAAGATTGATATTTTAGACGACAAACTTTCCGTCTATGCGATTGATTTATATCCAAATCCTTGCTTTTTTTGTTCCAATTTTTGGAACGGCACAATTTGACACCCTATTTCTTCCCAATAAAATCAATTTGCTCACTGTTGCAGTCGATTACGAAGATTATTCCTTTTCTGGCGCTTCATTGAATTATTACGACTGTGAAGATTGTACACTTGATTCTTTGCCATTTGGAACAAACTATGTTGTGCCTGGCGATTTCGGTTCAATGTCGCTGTATCTGAATCCTTCAACGGAAGTGTTTTTTAGCGGTACCATTGTTTGGATGGGACTAGGTCAGCAATCACATCCACAATTAAGTTCCAATACAGCTCCACCTTTTGATGCTTTACCAACTAGCTTAGCTGTTCCATCTTTTATGTCTTGTCTTGATATAAATGGTGCACCGATGGCGAGTAATTCACAAACCGATTTGGCTTGGGAAACAGCAAGTAGTTTGCAAATTGTTCAACTCATTGCTGCAAATGACTACGATGTGTTATGCTACCTCTATGCTCCAACAGTAGGGATGTTTGATCCAGGACCAGCTAAATGGTTCTTCTTCTTTTACAAGAACAATTTTTCAGCGGCACTTTCGGAAAATCAACTACTTGATGTGAATGTGTATCCAAATCCAGCAGAAGATCATCTTTTCATTCAAAATGAACTTTCAGAACAATTATCTTACAAAGTGATAAACATTCACGGAGCAGTTGTTTCATCAGGTCAATTAGAAGGAAATCAGTTAGGCGTTGATCAATTAGACGCTGGTGTTTACTTGCTTGAATTGATTAATCAAACCGGCAAAAGCAAGAAAGTGAAATGGTTTAAACGTTAACCTGTTTTTGAGCATGAGTAACGAAGCCTTTTCTAAATCAACATTCAGGGGCGCACTGATTTTAGCTTTGGTGTTGATTGCCCTTTTTGTGTTGCCTGATGTGATCCAAACATTCAGTGCGAAAGAGAGTATTTCTATCAAAGAGTGGGATGAGAAAACCAAAAAAGCAATTGTAAGTGTTGAGAAAAATGCCCGTTCATCAAGAAATAATTATGACCGAGGTTCAAAATTCAATGCACCTCCAGCTAAATTCAATCCCAATGAATACACCTTGGAAGAATGGATGGCATTGGGTCTGAGTCAAAAACAAGCGGAAGTGGTATTAAAATTTACCCGTTATCCATTGCGATCCAATAACGATCTTAAAAAAATTGTCGTCATCAATGATGAATTGTTTGAGTTGATCAAAGATTCGACGGTTTACAATCCATCGAATACCAAGTACGAAAAAGAAGATTTTTCCAAAGCTGTTAAACAGTCTGTTATTTTAGATGTGAACACAGCAAGTGTGGAAGAATTGCAACAAATAAAAGGAATCGGACCATTTTTCGCTAAACAAATTGTAAAAAGAAGAACTGAACTTGGCGGTTATCACGATATCAACCAATTGTTAGAGATTTGGAAGATGGATGAAGAAAAATTGGCCCAATGGAAACCGAGTTTATATGCTTCAAAACAACTTAAAAAAATCAATCTCAATCAAGCAACGGTTGAAGAGTTACAAGCTCATCCTTATATTTCTTGGAATTTGGCAAATTCTATCGTAAAATTGCGCCTCCAAAACGGAAACTTCAAAAAAATAGAAGAGGTGAAAAAATCGGCATTGATGACTGAGACCCTTTTCGAGCAATTGAAGTGGTACTTAACAGTAGAGTAATGATAGAAAATAGAATCAAAACTGCAATTAGAGATGTAGTAGATTTTCCAAAAGAAGGAATTGTCTTTAAAGACATCACACCGATCATGTTGGATCCCAAATTGTCGTCAGACATCGTAGATCATTTGGTGGAAATGTACAAAGACAAAGGAATTGATAAAATTGCAGGAATTGAAAGTCGTGGTTTTTTATTCGGCTATCCAGTTGCAATGAAACTAGGAATTCCTTTTGTTTTGATTCGTAAAGCCGGAAAATTGCCTTACCACAAAATCAGTTATGCTTACGAGTTGGAATACGGTACAGCTACTATTGAAATTCATGTGGATGCAGTTAAACCAGGTGAAAAAATCTTGATCCACGATGATTTATTGGCAACAGGTGGTTCTGCCGCTGCAGCAGCAGAATTAATTGTGCAATGTGGAGGTGAAGTGGCTGGTTTTAACTTTCTAGTAGGATTAAATTTTCTCAATGGTGAAGAAAAATTAAGAAACTACACAGATAATATTACTAATTTAGTCGGCTATTAAATAACTAATCGAAAAACAAGTTTTTTAACGGAACACCCCAAAACTGTTAGCATGAACTTTGAACAGAACGAAAATCAAAAGATGATCGCGCAAATGGTGCGTGATTTTGCGGAAAGAGAAATCCGTCCAAACATGAATCAGTGGGATGCAGATGAGCATTTCCCAGTTGATGTAATGAAAAAAATGGGTGAGCTTGGCTTACTTGGAATCTACATCCCAGAAGAATACGGTGGAAGTGGCTTTTCTTATTTCGAATATGCAACTGCATTGATGGAATTAGGAAAAGTATGTGGAGGAATTGGATTGAGTGTTGCTGCACACAACTCTTTGTGTACAGGTCACATCTACTACCATGGAAACGAAGAACAAAAGAAAAAATACCTTCCAAAATTAGCATCAGGTGAATGGATCGGTGCATGGGGTTTGACGGAGCCAAACACAGGTTCTGATGCCATGCGCATGAAATGTACTGCTGTTAAAGATGGCGACCATTGGGTAATTAATGGAGCTAAAAACTGGATCACTCATGGTTTATCAGGAGATGTTGCAGTTGTATTGATCCGCACAGGAGAATTGTTGGATTCAAACGGAATTACTGCTTTCATCATTGAAAAAGGAACTCCAGGTTTCTCTGCAGTGAAAATCAAAGATAAATTTGGAGTACGTGCTTCTGAAACAGCTGAGTTGATTTTTGAAAACGTACGTGTTCACGAATCTCAAGTAATTGGTGAGGTTGGACAAGGTTTCAAACAAGCAATGCAAATCTTAGATGGCGGTCGTGTTTCAATTGCTGCTTTGTCTTGCGGAATTGCTCGTGGAGCTTACGAAGCTTCTGTGAAATATGCTAAAGAACGCGAACAATTCGGTCAACCAATCGGAAAATTCCAAGCAATTGGATTTAAATTAGCAGACATGGCTACTGAAGTTGAAGCTGCTGAATTATTGACATTCCAAGCTGCTGATTTAAAAAACCGTCACCAAAAAATGACTACTCAAGGTGCTTTTGCGAAATATTTTGCTTCTGAAGTATCCGTTAGATGTGGGAATGAAGCGGTTCAGATCATGGGTGGTTATGGCTACACAAAAGAGTATCCAGCTGAGAAATTCTTGCGCGATGCAAAGTTGATGACAATCGGTGAAGGAACCTCAGAAATACAAAAATTAGTAATTTCTCGAGAAATTTTGAAATAGGCATTGTGGAAAAAAAAAGATTTGTATCTTTGCGACCCATTAATAAGCATCAAATAGAATTATAGATATGTTAATTATTCCAGTAAAAGAAGGCGAGAACATCGAAAGAGCGCTTAAGAAGTACAAGAAAAAATTCGACAAAACGAACGTGATGAAAGAATTGCGTAGACGTAAAGAGTTCGTAAAACCATCTGTTATTGATCGTCAAAGCCGTATCAAAGCAGCTTACGCTCAAAAAATGAAATCGCAAGAGATCTAGGAATAATTTCTTATTCGATATTTAAAGGAGTCCAGTTTGGGCTCCTTTTTTTTATTTTCAAGAAACTTTTAAGGATTTTCAGCGTTCTAAAACAGATGTCAAACAATAACGGATACAAAGATCAATTTTTACACTACTTGGAAGTGGAAAAGCGCTATTCAGGTCATACCGTTATTGCCTATCAAGAAGATTTAACGCAATTCATAACATTTGCAGAGATTGTAAAATCCGCTGAATGGAAAGAAGTCAATCATCAATTGATTCGAGCTTGGATAGTGGAGCTGTTGGAGGCTGGTCAAACAGCAAGAACTGTTGGGCGTAAACTAAGTTGTTTGCGTTCTTTTTTTGGCTGGCTAAAACGCGAAGGAGTCATTGAAGTGAATCCGATGTTGAAAGTGAGAGGTCCAAAAGTAGAAAAGCGATTACCACAGTTCATCAAACAGACAGAATTCACAGAAAACCGAATTGCACCATTATTTGCAGATAATTTTGAAGGGCTTAGAGATCGTTTGATGATAGAGTTGTTTTATCAAACAGGTATACGATTAAGTGAATTGTTGAATTTAAAAGAGGTGGATGTAAGTGCAAAGCAAATCAAGGTTTTAGGTAAAAGAAACAAAGAGCGCATCATTCCTATTGGACATTCTTTGTATGAGCGAATTCAGTCGTACCGCGCTTTAAAGCCAAAAGGACCTGATAGCCAAAATATGTTATTTGTCAAAAAAGATGGTAGAAAATGCTCGGCAAAGTTTGTTTATAGAAAAATTAATAGCTACCTTGGGAGTGTAACGACGCAGCAAAAGAGAAGTCCCCATGTTTTAAGACATACGTTTGCAACGCATTTATTAAACAATGGAGCAGGCTTGGAAACGCTGAAGGAATTATTAGGTCACGCTAATCTTTCAGCAACACAAGTTTACACACACAACTCTTTCGCTCAAATTAATTCAATTTATTCACAAGCTCACCCGCGTGGGCGTAAAACTTAGTAGTCATGGATATCAAAGTGCATTCTATTCATTTCAAAGCGGATCAAAAGTTGATTGATTTTATTAATGAAAAAGTGACGAAACTACAATTGTTGTTTGATCAGATCATCGTAAGTGAAGTTTTTTTAAGATTAGATAAAAATTCAGACAAAGAAAATAAGATTACCGAAGTAAAGATTTTGATTCCAGGAAAAGAGTTGTTTGCCAAAAAACAGTGCAAAACATTTGAAGAGGCAGCAGATTTATGCATAGATGCCCTAAAAACACAAGTAAAAAAATACAAGGAGAAACAATTGAGTTAAACCTGATAATGAAAAAGTTAGAATGAGCGATTGAAAAGTCGCTCATTTTTTTTTGAAAAAAAATATTTTTTTTTGCTCCAAACGCTTGCATGTAACTATTTCTTTGCTACATTTGCAAACCCAAACGGGAAAACACTTCAAAAGTTCTTTAATTTCATATATCAAATTTTCAGTGCCGGTGTAGCTCAGTTGGCTAGAGCAGCTGATTTGTAATCAGCAGGTCGGGGGTTCGAGTCCCTCCACCGGCTCACATGAAAGGGGAGATACTCAAGCGGCCAACGAGGGCAGACTGTAAATCTGCTGGTTACACCTTCGCAGGTTCGAATCCTGCTCTCCCCACTGAAAATGCAAAATATTATAAGCGGGAGTAGCTCAGTTGGTAGAGCGTCAGCCTTCCAAGCTGAGGGTCGCGAGTTCGAATCTCGTCTCCCGCTCAATAAGAAAATTTGATAGTGTTATTGAAGGCTATTTGCCGGTGTAGCTCAGGGGTAGAGCGCTTCCTTGGTAAGGAAGAGGTCACGAGTTCAAATCTCGTCATTGGCTCATAAGGAGATTCACTCATGGGTAATGGGTGAAATTTTGTATTAGTAAGAAAAAGGTTTATTAACTACGTAACAAATAAAACAAATGGCTAAGGAAAGTTTTAATCGTTCCAAACCGCACGTTAACATCGGTACTATTGGTCACGTTGACCACGGTAAGACTACGTTAACAGCTGCAATTTCTAGTGTATTAGCGGCTAAAGGATTGGCTGCTGTTCGTGATTTCTCTTCAATTGACAACGCTCCTGAAGAAAAAGAACGTGGTATTACTATTAACACATCACACATCGAGTACGAAACAGAAAACCGTCACTATGCTCACGTTGACTGTCCAGGTCACGCGGATTACGTGAAAAACATGGTTACTGGTGCTGCTCAAATGGATGGAGCTATCTTAGTAGTTGCTGCTACAGATGGTCCAATGCCTCAAACTCGTGAGCACATCTTGTTAGGAAAACAAGTTGGAGTTCCTCGTTTAGTTGTATTCATGAACAAAGTGGATATGGTTGACGATGCTGAGTTATTAGAGCTTGTAGAAATGGAAGTTCGTGAGTTGTTGTCTTTCTATGATTATGATGGTGACAATGCTCCAGTTATTCAAGGTTCTGCACTTGGTGCATTGAACGGAGAAGCACAATGGGTTGCTAAAGTTGACGAATTGATGGCTGCAGTTGATACTTATATCGAATTGCCTCCACGTGACGTTGATAAGCACTTCTTGATGCCAGTAGAGGATGTATTTACGATTACAGGTCGTGGTACAGTTGCTACAGGTCGTATCGAGACAGGAGTTATTAACTCTGGAGATCCAGTTGAAATCTTAGGAATGGGTGAAGAGAAATTGACTTCAACTGTTACTGGAGTAGAGATGTTCCGTAAGATCTTAGATCGCGGTGAAGCTGGTGATAACGTAGGTTTATTATTACGTGGTATTGAGAAATCTCAAATCAAACGTGGTATGGTAATCTGTAAACCAGGTTCTGTTAAACCTCACCAAGATTTCAAAGCTGAGATCTATGTATTGAAAAAAGAAGAAGGTGGTCGTCACACACCATTCCATAACAAATACCGTCCTCAGTTCTACTTCCGTACAACTGACGTAACTGGAGAGATTTTCTTGACAGACGGACGTGAAATGGTTATGCCAGGTGATAACGTAACTATCACAGTTAAGTTGATCGTTCCTGTAGCAATGGACAAAGGTTTACGTTTCGCTATCCGTGAGGGTGGTCGTACCGTAGGTGCTGGTCAGGTTACTGAAATTATCGGTTAATTCGATACAATAATAGCATACGAATAGGGGAGCTTTACTCCCCTATTTTTTGCGGGTGTAGCTCAGCTGGTAGAGTAGTGGTCTCCAAAACCATTGGTCGTGGGTTCGAATCCTACCGCCCGCGCAAAAATAGATGATTGCCATGTCAAAATTTAGAAATTATATTAGTGAAACAGTTGTTGAGATGACTCAAAACGTTTCTTGGCCGACGTGGAAAGAATTGCAGAGTAATGCACTGATTGTAGTGATTGCTTCTGTAATTTTTGCATTGTTAGTGTTTTTAATGGATACTGTTTTTGGTGTTACTCCTAACCCACAAGCAGCATGGAAAGGTCTAGTTGGTTTTATCTACTCTTTCTTATAATTCAATAAAAAATGGGTGATATTAAAAAACGTTGGTACGTAGTTCGTGCAGTAAGTGGTAAAGAGAAAAAGGTGAAAGAATATCTTGACCTTGAAATTTCCCGTTTGAAACTGGATGATTATGTATCTCAAGTCTTGATTCCAACTGAAAAGGTTTTCCAAATCCGTAACGGTAAGAAAATCTCTAAAGAAAGAGCATATTTACCGGGATACGTATTGATTGAAGCAGCTCTTCTTGGAGAGGTACCTCACGTCATTAAAGGTATTCCAAATGTAATCGGATTTTTAGGTGCAGAAAAGGGAGGTGAACCTCACCCAATGCGTCTTTCCGAAGTGAACAGAATCTTAGGTAAAGTTGACGAATTGTCTGAAACAGAAGAAGAAATGAAAATTCCTTTTGTGATCGGAGAATCTGTCAAAGTTATCGATGGTCCATTCAACAATTTCTCTGGTGTGATTGATGAAATCAACGAAGACAAAAAGAAATTGAAAGTAATGGTGAAGATTTTTGGTCGCAAAAACCTTCTCGAGCTTAGCTATATGCAAGTCGAAAAAGAAGGATAAACATGTATTAACCGCAGAAGTGGGATTATTGATTAAAGCTTCCCTTTAACGCCCACGTTTGACTGCATAATTTAAATAACAATGGCTAAAGAAGTAGCAGCATTGATCAAATTACAGATCAAAGGTGGTTCAGCCAATCCAGCTCCTCCAGTTGGTCCCGCGCTTGGTGCGAAAGGGGTTAACATTATGGAATTCTGCAAGCAGTATAATGCTCGTACGCAGGATAAGCCAGGAAAGGTTTTACCATGTGTGATTACTGTTTACAGTGATAAGTCGTTCGACTTTGTCATCAAAACTCCTCCTGCAGCAGTGCAGATTATTGACAGCGTTAAGCTTAAAAAAGGTTCTTCTGAGCCTAATAAAAGCAAAGTTGGTACTATGTCTTGGGACCAAGTACGTACAATCGCTGAAGATAAAATGCCTGATATGAACTGTTTTACAGTTGATGCAGCAATGACGATGGTGGCTGGTACAGCACGTAGTATGGGTGTAATTGTTAAAGGAGGTGAAGCTCCTGCAACTAAATAATCGTTTTAATCATGGGAAGAATTTCTAAAAAAAGAAAAGAAGTCTTGGCTAAGTATGACTTGACCAAAACTTACACCTTGGTAGAAGCGTGTGATTTAGTTAAAAACATTACAACTACTAAGTTTGATGCATCAGTTGACATCTCTGTACGTTTGGGAGTAGATCCACGTAAAGCGAATCAAATGGTTCGTGGTACTGTTGCATTGCCTCACGGAACTGGTAAGGATGTACGCGTATTAGTATTGTGTACTCCAGACAAAGAAGCTGAAGCAAAAGCAGCTGGTGCTGAATTCGTTGGTTTGGATGAGTTTATCGACAAAATCAAAGGAGGATGGACTGATATCGACGTAATTATTACAATGCCGTCTGTAATGGGTAAAGTTGGTGCTTTAGGACGTATCCTAGGACCACGTGGCTTAATGCCAAACCCAAAAACGGGTACTGTAACAATGGAAGTTGGTAAAGCAGTTGAAGAAGTGAAAGCTGGTAAGATTGACTTCAAAGTTGACAAGTATGGTAACATTCACACATCTATCGGAAAAGCTAGCTTCGAAGGAGCTAAAATCCGTGACAATGCGTTCGAATTGATCCAACAGTTGAACAAATTGAAGCCGTCTGCAGCAAAAGGTACTTACATTAAAAGTATCTTCATCAGTTCTACAATGTCTCCAAGTATCCAAGTTGATGCTAAATCTGTTGTAGCTTAATAATCTTGATGTATGAATAAAGATCAAAAATCACAGTACATTGAAGATCTTGCTCAAGATTTATCTCAAGCAAACGTCTTCTATCTTGCAGATACATCTGGCTTGACAGTAGAAACAATTAACCAATTACGTCGTCGTTGTTTCCAACAAGGAATCGAATTACGCGTAGTGAAAAACACCTTGTTAGCGAAAGCTATGGAGCGTGTTGAGGGTAGAAATTACGGTGAATTGCCAAGCGTGCTTGGTGGACCAACTTCTATTTTGTTCGCTGAAGTAGGAAATGTGCCTGCAAAATTGATTAAAGAATTCCGCAAGAAAAATGATAAGCCACTTTTGAAAGGTGCTTATATTGAAGAAGCTATCTTCGTTGGTGATAACCAATTGGATGCGCTAGAAGCAATTAAGTCACGTGAAGAATTGATCGGTGATATCATTGGATTGCTACAAAGTCCTGCGAAAAATGTTATCTCTGGACTTACAAGTGGCGGTTCCAAAATTGCTGGAATCCTTAAAACGCTCGAAGAACGAGCATAATGCTAGAGTCGGTTATTCGACAAAAGCGCAAGAAAAAATAAATTATTAAGAACCTTTTTTAAAAATTAATAAAAATGGCTGATTTAAAACAAATCGCAGAAACGCTAGTAAACTTGACAGTTAAAGAAGTAAACGAACTAGCTACAATCTTGAAAGACGAATATGGTATCGAACCTGCTGCTGCTGCTCCTGTAATGGTTGCTGGTGGTGCTGCTGGTGGTGGCGAAGCTGCTGCTGAAAAAACTGAGTTCGATGTTATCTTGAAATCAGGTGGTGCTAACAAATTAGCAGTAGTTAAATTAGTGAAAGAATTAACTGGAAACGGTTTGAAAGAGTCTAAAGACTTAGTTGATGGTGCACCTGCTACATTGAAAGAAGGTGTTTCTAAAGACGAGGCTGAAGGTCTTAAAAAATCTCTAGAAGAAGCTGGAGCTGAAGTAGAGATTAAGTAATTCGTTACTTTATTTGCAGGAAAGGTGTCCGTCAATTGACGGATGCCTTATCCTGTTTTTGTGGCATATAGCTAAAAAAGTCCTTTTCTCAATTAAATATATTTAGCCTTGGCAACAACAAGCAATACATCAACGAGAATTAATTTTGCTTCTAGCAAAAATCAGTTCGCATATCCAGATTTTTTGGATATTCAGCTTAAATCCTTCCAAGAGTTTTTCCAATTGGAAACAACTCCTGAAAATCGTGAAAGCGAAGGATTGTACAAGGTATTTGCGGAGAATTTCCCAATTACTGACACACGAAATCAATTCGTGTTGGAGTTCCTCGATTATTTTATCGACCCTCCACGTTACACCATCGAAGAGTGTATCGAACGTGGTTTGACTTACAGCGTTCCGCTGAAAGCTAAATTAAAATTATACTGTACTGACCCTGAGCACGAAGATTTCGAAACAATCGTGCAAGACGTGTATTTAGGTACAATTCCTTACATGACGCCGAAAGGATCATTCGTGATCAATGGTGCGGAACGTGTAATTGTATCTCAGTTGCACCGCTCTCCAGGTGTCTTCTTCGGTCAAAGTCGTCACGCAAATGGTACGAAATTGTACTCTGCACGTGTCATTCCTTTCAAAGGGTCTTGGATCGAATTTGCAACGGATATTAATAGTGTAATGTACGCTTACATCGACCGTAAGAAAAAGTTACCTGTTACTACTTTGTTCCGTGCAATTGGTTATGAAACAGATAAAGACATTCTAGAAATATTTGGTCTTGCTGATGAAGTAAAGGCTAATAAAGCAAATCTTAAAAAATGCGTTGGTAGACGTTTGGCTGCACGTGTATTGAAGTCTTGGATTGAGGACTTTGGAGATGAAGATACAGGTGAAGTTGTTTCTATCGAACGTAATGAGGTTATCTTAGACCGTGAAACATTGTTGGAAGATCACCACATTGACTTAATCGTTGATGCTGGAGTAAAAACAGTTATCTTCCACAAAGAAGATGCAAATACTGCTGATTACACGATCATCTACAATACATTACAAAAAGATACGTCCAACTCTGAAAAAGAAGCAGTTGAACATATCTACCGTCAGTTGCGTAATGCTGAACCACCTGATTATGAAACAGCAAAAGGAGTTTTTGAAAAATTATTCTTCTCTGATGCTCGTTACGATTTAGGTGAAGTAGGTCGTTACCGAATGAATAAAAAATTAAACATCGACAATTCGGAAGAATCGCGCGTGTTGACGAAAAACGATATGCTTTGCATCATCAAGTACTTGATCGAATTGATCAACTCTAAAGCAGATGTAGATGATATCGATCACTTGTCAAACCGTCGTGTTCGTACTGTTGGTGAACAATTATACTCTCAGTTTGGTGTTGGTTTAGCTCGTATGGCTCGTACAATTCGTGAAAGAATGAACGTACGTGACAACGAGGTATTTACTCCAATCGATTTGATCAATGCGAAGACCTTATCTTCTGTTATCAACTCGTTCTTTGGAACCAACCAGTTGTCTCAGTTCATGGATCAAACGAATCCGCTGTCTGAAGTAACACACAAACGTCGTTTATCTGCACTAGGGCCAGGTGGTTTATCACGTGAGCGCGCAGGTTTCGAGGTACGTGACGTTCACTACACACACTACGGTCGTTTGTGTACAATTGAAACACCTGAGGGACCAAACATTGGTTTGATTTCATCTTTGTGTGTATTCGCGAAAGTGAATAAATTAGGTTTCATTGAAACTCCTTACCGCAGCGTTGTTAGTGGTAAAGTGGATATTCATTCTGAACCAGTTTACTTATCTGCTGAAGAAGAAGATGCTAAAATGATTGCGCAAGCAAATGCGATAATTGATGACAAAGGTAACTTCTTGTCTGATGTCGTTAAAGCGCGTTATGAAGGTGACTTCCCAGTAGTACAACCAAAAGATTTACATTTAATGGACGTTGGTGCTAACCAAATTGCATCAATTGCGGCTTCTTCAATTCCTTTCTTGGAGCATGATGATGCCAACCGTGCATTGATGGGATCGAACATGCAACGTCAAGCAGTTCCATTGTTGAAACCACAGTCTCCTATCGTTGGAACAGGTATCGAACAATTGGTAGCTCGCGACTCTCGTGTATTGATTAATGCTGAAGGACCAGGTACAGTTGAATACGTTGACGCGAATGAAATCGTGATCCGTTATGACTGGTCTTCTGAAGATAAATTAGTAAGTTTTGATAGTGAAGTTACTCGTTATACATTAACGAAGTTCCAAAAAACGAATCAAAGTACAACAATCAACTTGAAACCAATTGTTCGCAAAGGTGACCGCATTGAGAAAGGGCAGGTGCTTTGTGAAGGATACGCAACTCAAGGAGGTGAATTGGCTTTGGGTCAAAACTTGAAAGTGGCATTCATGCCTTGGAAAGGTTACAACTTTGAGGATGCGATTGTGATTTCTGAAAGAGTTGTGCGTGATGATATCTTTACTTCTATTCACATCGATGAGTATGCGTTAGAAGTTCGTGATACAAAACGTGGTATGGAAGAATTAACTTCTGATATTCCAAACGTTTCTGAAGAAGCTACAAAAGACTTAGATGAGAACGGATTGATCCGTATTGGTGCTGAAATCAAAGAAGGAGACATCCTAATTGGTAAAATCACTCCAAAAGGTGAAACAGATCCTTCTCCAGAAGAAAAATTATTACGTGCAATCTTTGGTGATAAAGCGGGTGATGTGAAAGATGCTTCATTGAAAGCAGGTCCATCATTACGTGGAGTTGTAATCGAGAAAAAATTATTCTCTCGTGCAATTAAAGACCGTAAATCGAAAGCTCAAGATAAACCAGTATTAGAAGTATTGGATACGGAGTACGAAAAAGATTACGCAACATTGAAAGAGCGTTTAGTTGAGAAATTAATGGCCGTTCTTGGTGAACACAAATCTGCAGGAGTTTTCAATAACTTCAAAGAAGAAATCATCAAAAAAGGAACAAAATTCGCAGCTAAAAACTTGTTGGCTATCGATTACACAATCGTTAATCCAACACAATGGACAGCGGATACACATGTGAACACTTTGGTGAGTCGTGTATTACACAACTTTACCATCAAAGCAAATGATTTGTTGGGTATCTACAAACGTAAGAAATTCCACATCTCAGTTGGTGATGAGTTGCCAGCAGGTATCGTTAAAATGGCGAAAGTTTATGTTGCTCAAAAACGTAAGTTGAAAGTGGGTGATAAAATGGCTGGACGTCACGGTAACAAAGGTATCGTTGCAAACATCGTTCGCGCTGAAGACATGCCATTCCTTGAAGATGGAACACCAGTAGATATCGTATTGAATCCACTAGGGGTACCTTCTCGTATGAACTTGGGTCAGATTTATGAAACAGTTCTTGGATGGGCAGGTGAAAAATTAGGAGTGAAATTCGCTACACCGATTTTTGATGGTGCTAAACCTTCAGAAATCAATGATTGGACTGATAAAGCTGATGTTCCACGTTCAGGTAAAACATACTTGTATGATGGAGGAACAGGAGATCGTTTTGACCAACCTGCAACTGTAGGTATCATTTACATGTTGAAATTATCTCACATGGTGGATGATAAAATGCATGCTCGTTCAATCGGTCCATATTCGTTAATTACGCAACAACCACTTGGTGGTAAAGCGCAGTTCGGAGGTCAGCGTTTTGGTGAGATGGAGGTTTGGGCATTGGAAGCATTTGGTGCTGCTAATATCCTACAAGAAATCTTGACTGTTAAATCTGATGACGTGATGGGTCGTGCGAAAGCATACGAAGCAATCGTTAAAGGTGATAACATTCCTGAACCAGGAATTCCAGAATCATTCAACGTATTGTTGCATGAGTTAAGAGGTCTTGGATTGAATGTGTCTATGGATTAATCACTGACACATTAGTCAGGAATTGAATTGTCGAATTGATTAAAAGAAAGTTATAAAATGGCTTACAGAAAAGAAACACCGAAAAAACAAAGTAGCTTCAACAAGATTACGATCTCGTTGGCTTCTCCTGAGGTGATCCTCGAGCAATCCAGTGGTGAAGTGCTCAAGCCGGAAACAATTAACTATCGTACTTACAAGCCAGAACGTGACGGATTATTCTGTGAACGTATCTTCGGGCCTGTTAAAGATTACGAGTGCCACTGTGGTAAATACAAACGTATCCGTTACAAAGGAATCGTATGTGACCGTTGTGGGGTTGAAGTAACAGAAAAGAAAGTTCGTCGTGAGCGAATGGGACACATTTCATTGGTTGTTCCTGTAGCACACATCTGGTATTTCCGTTCATTGCCTAATAAAATTGGGTACATGTTAGGTTTACCTACGAAAAAATTGGATCAAATCATTTATTATGAGCGTTACGTGGTTATTCAACCAGGTATTGCTACGAACCTTGATGGTTCTACTTTAAATGAAAAAGATTTCATTACAGAAGAAGAATACTTGGATATCTTGGATACTTTACCAAGAGAAAACCAGTATTTGGAAGATACAGATCCTAACAAATTCATCGCTAAGATGGGTGCGGAAGCATTGTACGATTTGTTGCGTAAAATGGATCTTGAAACGCTTTCATACAACTTGCGTCACCAAGCGAATACAGAGACATCTGTTCAACGTAAACACGAAGCGTTAAAACGTCTTCAAGTTGTTGAAGCTATGCGTGAATCGCAAACACGTATCGAAAACCGTCCAGAATGGATGATTGTGAAAGTAGTTCCGGTTATTCCACCTGAATTACGTCCATTAGTTCCTCTAGATGGTGGTCGTTTCGCGACTTCGGATTTGAACGACCTTTACCGTCGTGTGATTATCCGTAACAACCGTTTGAAACGTTTGATCGAAATCAAAGCTCCAGAAGTAATCTTGCGTAATGAGAAACGTATGTTGCAAGAGGCTGTTGACTCATTGTTCGACAACTCTCGTAAAGCTTCTGCTGTTAAAACTGAATCAAATCGTCCGTTGAAATCCCTTTCTGATTCATTGAAAGGTAAACAAGGACGTTTCCGTCAAAACTTATTAGGTAAACGTGTCGATTATTCTGCTCGTTCAGTAATTGTTGTTGGACCAGATTTGAAATTACACGAATGTGGTTTACCGAAAGATATGGCTGCGGAACTTTACAAACCGTTCATTATTCGTAAGATGATTGAACGTGGTATCGTGAAAACAGTTAAATCGGCTAAGAAAATTGTTGACCGTAAAGAACCAGTTGTTTGGGATATCTTAGAAAACGTGTTGAAAGGTCACCCGGTATTATTAAACCGTGCTCCTACGCTTCACCGTTTGGGTATCCAAGCATTCCAACCGAAATTGATTGAAGGAAAAGCAATTCGTTTGCACCCGTTGGTAACAACAGCCTTCAATGCCGATTTCGATGGTGACCAGATGGCGGTTCACTTACCATTAGGTAACGCTGCAATTTTGGAAGCTCAGTTGTTAATGTTGGCTTCTCACAATATCTTGAACCCTGCGAATGGAGCACCGATTGCGGTACCTTCTCAGGATATGGTCTTGGGTCTTTACTACATTACGAAAGCTCGTACAAGTACTGAAGATCACATTGTGAAAGGTGAAGGCGGTATTTTCTACTCTCCTGAAGAAGTAATCATTGCTAACAACGAAGGAAAATTAGACTTACATGCACCAATTAAAGTAAAATCTTACGATTTAGACTTTAATGGAGTTCCTCATTTGAGAATGATTGATACAACTTGTGGTCGTGTATTGTTTAACGAAGTTGTTCCTCGCGAAGTTGGTTTCATCAATGACGTATTGACGAAAAAAGCGTTACGTGACATTATCGGTCATGTATTGAAAACGTGTGGTACTGCTAAGACTGCTAAATTCTTGGATGATATCAAAGAATTGGGTTACTCGATGGCCTTCAAAGGAGGTTTGTCGTTCAACTTGGATCACATTATCATCCCGAAAGAAAAAGAAATTTTGGTTGCTAAAGCTGAAACGGAAGTGAAAGAAGTGATGATGAACTATAACATGGGTCTTATCACCAATAACGAACGTTACAACCAAATCATTGATATCTGGACGCATACGAACTCTCGATTGACAAATACGTTGATGGATCAGTTGAAAAATGATAACCAAGGATTCAACTCAATCTACATGATGTTCGATTCTGGAGCACGTGGTTCGAAAGAGCAAATTCGTCAGTTGTCTGGTATGCGTGGTTTGATGGCGAAACCGCAAAAATCTGGTGCTTCTGCACAAGAAATTATCGAAAACCCAATCCTTTCTAACTTTAAGGAAGGTCTTTCGATCCTTGAGTACTTTATCTCTACTCACGGTGCACGTAAAGGTTTGGCCGATACAGCCTTGAAAACAGCCGATGCGGGTTACTTAACTCGTCGTTTGGTGGATGTTGCTCAAGATGTTGTCATCAACCAAGAAGATTGTGGTACATTGCGTGGATTAGTTGCTTCTGCATTGAAGAAAAACGATGACGTAGTAGAACCATTGAATGACCGTATCGTTGGACGTACATCTGTTCACGATATTTTCAACCCAGATACTGA
The DNA here is from genome assembly GCA_020849495.1 of Fluviicola sp. Taxonomy (GTDB): domain Bacteria; phylum Bacteroidota; class Bacteroidia; order Flavobacteriales_D; family Crocinitomicaceae; genus Fluviicola. The sequence continues at coordinate 46,994 of JADLGD010000029.1, read as the reverse complement.
AGCATTAATCGTTGCTGCTGGTGAATTGATCACAGATCAAATTGCTGATGAAATTGATAATGCAGGTATTGAAGAAGTAGAAATTCGCTCTGTATTGACGTGTGAAATGCGTCGTGGAGTGTGTGCGAAATGTTACGGACGTAACTTGGCAACACATCGTCCTGCTCAAAATGGTGACGCTGTAGGTGTAATTGCTGCACAGTCGATCGGTGAGCCAGGTACACAGTTGACACTACGTACATTCCACGTTGGGGGTACTGCATCGAACATTGCTGATGAATCAGATTTGAAAGCGAAAGCTGCTGGTAAATTGGAAATCGACGAATTGCGTACAATCACTCGTAAAGGTACTGACGGTACTGATAAAACAATCGTTGTTGGACGTTCTGCTGAATTGAAAATTACAGATCCTAAAACAGGAATTACATTGATGACATCAAACATCCCTTACGGTGCTGAAATGATGCTTGAAGGTAACATTACTGTGAAGAAAGGTGATGTAATCTGTAAATGGGACCCGTACAATGCGGTAATCATTTCTGAGGTTTCTGGTAAAGTAGTATTTGAAAACATCATTGACGGTGTTACTTACCGTGAAGAAGTCGATGAGCAAACAGGATTTACTGAAAAAGTGATCATCGAATCACGTGATAAAAAGAAAAACCCTGCAATTCACATCATCGATCCTAAAACGAAAGAAGTATTGCGTGAGTACAACATTCCAGTTGACTCTCATATTTCTGTAGGTGAAGGAGATAAAGTAGAAGAAGGTGTCATCTTAGTTAAAATCCCGCGTGTAGCTGGTAAAACTGGGGATATCACTGGAGGTCTTCCTCGTGTAACGGAGTTATTCGAAGCACGTAACCCTTCAAATCCTGCTGTAGTTTCTGAAATTGATGGGATCGTTGAATTTGGAAAAATCAAACGCGGTAACCGTGAGATTCAGGTAACTTCTAAAAATGGAGATGTGCGCAAGTACTTGGTGCCACTTTCTAAACATATCTTGGTACAAGAAAATGATTTCGTACGTGCTGGACAACCATTATCTGATGGAGCTACAACACCAAACGATATCTTGAATATCCAAGGTCCTACGAAAGTACAAGAGTACATTGTGAACGAAATCCAAGAGGTTTACCGTTTACAAGGGGTAAAAATTAACGATAAACACTTTGAAGTAATCGTTCGTCAAATGATGTTGAAAGTGGAAATCGTTGATGCTGGAGATACACGTTTCTTGGAAGGACAATCTGTTCACAAAGCAGACTTCATGGAAGAAAACGATGCTATCTACGGTATGAAAGTAGTAGTGGACGCTGGCGAATCAACAACAATTAAAGCAGGTCAGATTGTTTCTGCACGTAAATTACGTGATGAAAACTCTCAATTGAAACGTGCTGATAAGAAATTGATTGAATCTCGCGATGCTGTTCCTGCAACTTCAACTCCATTGTTACAAGGTATCACACGTGCATCATTGCAAACACAATCGTTCATCTCAGCTGCTTCCTTCCAGGAAACAACGAAAGTATTGAACGAAGCTGCAATCTCAGGTAAAGAAGATCACTTATTAGGTTTGAAAGAAAACGTAATCGTTGGTCACTTGATCCCTGCAGGTACAGGTGTTCGCAAATTCCAAAAAGTGGTTGTTGCTAACAACGATGAATTGGAAGCGATCCAATCGTAATTGAATTAAATTCATATTGAGAATCCCCGCTAGTTTTCTAGCGGGGATTTTTTGTTTACAACCTTTTTCATATCTTGAATCACTTTCAAAAAGAACCATGAAATACCTTTACTATCTTTTGTTATTACTGAATACGCCGTTTTTGTTCGCTCAAAACATTGCTTATCAACCGATGCACGGAACCACGAGTTTGTGGCTGATGAATAGTGGATATTACGATGGTTCTGGTCCTGTAGAAACTCAATCACGAACAATAACTACAGGAGATACTTTGATAAACACCAACTTATATACGCGAATTTTCAAAGGTCCCATCAATCCAAATGCTCCAATGAGCTACATCGGTGGGTTTCGAGATGATGTCTTATCTGAAACGCGGTATTTCATAGATGTTCTTGGTAATGAATCGGCAATTACAATCAGCCCCTATTTAAATGTAGGAGATACCTTTACTGATATCAATCGATTAAAATTACTCTTCAATGTAAATGCTTCTGGAGATTTTTTAGATTATTTTGATACGTGTTTTGTACAAGAAATTGATTCTGTTTTAGAAGATAATGGAAATTATAGTTTCACCTATACGTTTGGCTTGGTTGAAAATGGCAGCTGGAGTAGTGGATATCCGAATGTCATATTTAATGGAAAACAAGGATTAATCGCTTACAATGGTTTTGAAGCTTGGATACAAACCTATTGTTACCGAGAAGATGATGAACCACTTGATTTTGGTGGTGTCAATCCTCCTTGGGCTTATAGTTGTCTTGCTTCAGTTGATGAACATGAATTCAATGTTCGAATATCTCCAAATCCAAGCGATCACGTTTTTGAATTCAACGCTTTTGAAATCATTCGCAACATCGAGATTTATGACTTAAGCAGTAAAATGATACAATCGTTTTCCCCCAATTCAACTCAAATGACACTTAATTTAAATGAAACAGGTGTGTTTCAATGCAAAGTTGAAGGAGCTAATGGAAATGTAGCTTACTATAAACTGATCAAATTATAACTCACTTCCGATTGATCATCCAAACGGCAGCAATGCCTAGAAAACCACCTATGATGGTGTGCAGTTGAATGGCTTCACCTAAAATGAAATAGGAAGACAATGCGGCAGTAAAAGGAACGGTGAAAATAAAACTGCTGGCTTTTTCTGCACCAATTTTTGATGTAGCATAAAAGTACATGGTGGTCGCTAATGTTGTAGTGATGATACTTGCAAACAGTAAATTTCCCCAAAACAATTGATCGTTAGAAGCTGTTAATGCCAATATTTCCTTGAAATCGGCAAAAGGTAGGATGCACAACAAAGTGACAACGTACATCCACCAGGTAAATGCGATGGGGGAGCCATATTTCGCAGATTTCGATGTAAACTTGCTCATAACCGCCCAAACAACGGCACTCAACAAGAAAAACAAATTTCCTCCTGTAGCTAAAATCGATGCATTATTCCAAATTTGTAAAAGCGTCAAACCTGCTAAAACACCCAACAATAAACCAAAAAATTCAAAGCGACTGGGTTTCTTCCAATCCACTAAAATGCCTATTCCATAAGCAATAATCGGATTCAAAGTGGTTACTAAAATACCTCCAGCTCCAGGTGAGCCCAATTTCAATCCTTGCAGAAACGTGAAATTGTAAACAGCCATTAAACTTCCAGATATTGCTAAAAACAACAAGCCTTGTTTTTTAATTCGAATAGGAATTTTTAGAACAAACAATAGGATTAATAAACTGAAAATCACCAATACATAACGAAAAACACCGATTGCTGTTGGAGAACCAAAAGTGGTCAAAACACCATTGGACGGCCAACTGATTCCCCATGCTATCATGCTCAATACCATGAATAAAATCAACTGTTTTTTCTCTTTTTCCACTTTTTGCTCGTTTTGAAACGCAAAGTTACCATTTCAACCTACAAAAAGCGTTAATTTATCTCAAAAGGAACTTCATTTGAAAAAAGAGTTTTAACTTCGCTTCCATGGAACAAAATGAAAATCACATCAACATCGAGCTTTCTGAAGAATTAGCAGAAGGAGTTTATTCCAATTTGGCAATCATCACACATTCTCAAGCTGAGTTTGTAACTGATTTTATTCAAATGATGCCCGGTATGCCGAAAGCTAAGGTTCGTTCTCGAATCATTATGTCTCCTCAAAATGCAAAACGCTTGATGAAAGCGTTGGCAGAGAACATTCAAAAATACGAACAACACAACGGAGTCATTGTTGATTCTGATACAACACCTTTTCCTCCAATGAATTTTGGTGGACCAGCAACGCAAGCTTAATGAAATTACTGGTAGTATATAGCGCTTTTCTTGTTGTTTTGGTATCGTCATTGGCACCAAACATGCAAGGATTGCAGTTGTTTAAACTACCCAATATGATTTCTCATGTGGAAAAACACTTCGGTGCTGATTGGACATGGGAAGAAATGAAAACCTTTATGGTGGATCATTACAACAATGAAAAATTACCGAAAGATGCAGAGCACAATAATTTGCCTTTTAAAACAATCACCGTTGTAGCTTCTGTTTTGGCGTTTCAAGAACCACATTTACCTACCATTTCCATTCAACATCCTATTGAAGAAGTGCAGCAGCAACCACATTTTGGGCATACTGCTCCTACAGTAGATCGTTCTTACGCTATTTGGACCCCTCCTCAACTCAGCTAAAATGACTTTTCGCGAAGGATTTTCTGTCCTTCAAGTTTTCATTTTTAGTTGAATAAGCATGTTAAATAAAATCATTCACTTTTCAATTGCCAATAAATTGGTCATTGGAATTGGTACCATTGGGTTGATCATTTGGGGAGTTTTTTCCTTGCAACAATTACCCATCGATGCAGTACCAGATATTACAAATAATCAAGTACAAGTAGTCACTTCGGCACCTTCTTCTGGAGCAGAAGACATTGAACGCTATGTTACTTTTCCCATCGAACAAACGATGGCTACGATTCCTGAAATTGAGGAAATTCGTTCTTTTTCCCGTTTTGGTTTAAGTGTTGTTACGCTCGTTTTTTCTGAAAACACCGACATTTATTGGGCTCGTGAGCAAGTTGCTCAACGTTTGCAAGAAGCCAAAAATGCGATCCCAGCAGGTTTAGGTGATCCAGGAATGGCACCTGTGTCTACTGGTTTAGGTGAAATCTATCAATACATCGTAAAACCGAAACCTGGTTATGAAAAAACGTATTCTCCAGCTGAATTGCGTTCGATTCAAGATTGGGTGATCAGACGTCAATTACTGGGCACACCAGGAATTGCAGATGTTTCTGGTTTTGGTGGATTCCTTAAACAATACGAAGTCGCAATCAAACCTGAAGTGCTCAGAAGTTTTGGTATTTCTCTCTCAGAATTGTTTGCAGCTTTGGAAGCGAACAATCAAAATACAGGTGGGGCTTACATTACGAAAGCATCTTCCACTTACTATATCAGAAGTGAAGGTTTGACTAAAAACTTGGATGATATTCGTAATGTTCCAGTTAAAACAGTTGAAGGAAGACCAATCTTGGTGCGCGATTTAGCTGATGTGCGCTACGGTTCTGCAATTCGTTATGGTGCTTTGACCAATTCAGATAAAGGTGAAGCTGTTGGTGGAATTGTTTTGATGCTAAAAGATGCAAACGCTTCTAAAGTGATTGAGGAAGTGAAAAGTCGCATGGAGCAAATCAAAAAAACACTACCTGAAGGCGTTGAAGTTGAAGTGTATTTGGATCGAACCAAATTGGTGGATAAAGCGATTCATACGGTTTCAACCAACTTGATAGAAGGTGCGTTAATCGTCATTTTCATTCTGGTTTTATTACTGGGAAATCTTCGAGCAGGATTGATTGTTGCATCGGTAATTCCTTTAGCAATGCTCTTCGCTGTATCCATGATGAATGTCTTTGGTGTTTCGGGGAACTTGATGTCATTGGGAGCAATTGATTTTGGACTCATCGTAGATGGCGCGGTGATTATTGTGGAAGCTACTTTACACCATTTGGTATTAAGACGAACCAAACATGTGCTTTCTCAAAAAGAATTAGACCATGAAGTGCAAAATTCAGCAACGAAAATCATGAAAAGTGCTGCATTTGGAGAAATCATCATCCTGATTGTATACCTACCATTGTTAACTTTAGTAGGAATTGAAGGGAAAATGTTTGCTCCGATGGCACAAACTGTCATTTTCGCAATTATCGGTGCGTTTATTCTATCCTTGACTTATGTGCCAATGATTTCAGCCTTGGTATTGAGTAAAAAACCGTTACCTAAGAAAACCTTATCGGATCGCTTAGTGACTTGGATTCAAAATCGCTACGAACCAAGTTTGAATTTTGTGATTCGCAACCAAAAAGTAGCCATTGTTAGTGTGGTAGCCTTATTGATTACTTCCATTTTCTTGTTTCGAACATTAGGAGCAGAATTTATCCCAACGTTAGATGAGGGCGATTTTGCAGTAGAAGTTAGAGGAAATACTGGAGGAAGTTTGGAATACATGGTGGACGCTTCAACGAAAGCTGCTCGAATACTGCAAACTGAATTTCCAGATGAAGTAAAAACGTGTGTTGGGAAAATTGGTACCGCTGAAATTCCAACGGATCCGATGCCGATGGAAGCATGCGATTTAATGATCATATTAAAAGACAGAGATCAATGGAAAAAAGCACAGTCAAGAGAAGAGTTAGCTGAAAAAATGCAAGCTGTCTTGGATGATAATATTCCTGGGATTTCATTCAGTTTCCAACAACCGATTCAAATGCGCTTCAACGAAATGATGGCTGGAGCTAAACAAGATGTGGTTGTGAAAATTTATGGTGAAGACTTGAATATGTTGTCACAATACGCCGAACAAGTAGGTGGAATTGTGAGTACAATTGATGGTGCAACAGATGTCTATGTAGAGCAAGTTACTGGTTTGCCTCAAATGTTGGTTAAAGTAGACAGACAAGCACTTGCTCGTTTTGGTATCTCGGTCGAATCAGTCAATCAAGCCATCAACATGGGCTTTGCTGGCCAACCAGCTGGACAAGTATTTGAAGGTGAAAAGCGCTTTGACTTAGTCGTGCGATTGGATGGAACAAGCAGAAAAAGTATCCAAGATTTACAGAACTTGACCGTGTTAAGTAATCAAGGAATTCCGGTTCCGATCAATCAATTAGCTGAGGTGAAATTGGAAAATGGACCGAATCAAATTCAACGAGATGATGCAAAACGCCGCATTATCGTTGGTTTTAATGTGCGTGGGCGAGATGTCAACAGCATCGTTCAAGAGCTTCAAGCAAAAGTGGATAAAAATGTAAAATTCGATACGGGTTATTATCCTACTTATGGAGGGACTTACAAAAACTTAGAAAAAGCGAGTGCGCGTTTATCCATTGCGGTTCCAATTGCATTGTTTTTGATTTTGTTCTTGTTGTATGCTACTTTCCAATCGGTTCAGCAAGCCTTGTTGATTTTCTCTGCTATTCCTTTAGCGGCTATCGGTGGAATCATTGCATTGTGGTTGCGTGGAATGCCATTTAGTATTTCCGCAGGTGTTGGTTTCATCGCTTTATTTGGTGTTGCTGTTTTGAATGGAATTGTTTTAGTTGCCGAATTCAATCGCTTAAAACAAGAAAAAACGGCGAATGGTTTAAGAGTCATTCTTGCTGGTACGCGTGTGAGATTGCGTCCTGTTTTGATGACAGCTATGGTTGCTTCACTTGGATTTTTACCAATGGCCATTTCTACTGGAAGTGGAGCCGAAGTGCAAAAACCACTAGCAACAGTTGTTATTGGAGGATTGATTACAGCTACTTTTTTAACACTGTTTTTATTACCTGTATTGTATCACCTCGTGGATGCTAAATCATATAAAAAACGTCAACGAAAATCAATGAAAACAATTGCACCGATACTTCTTGTGTTTTTTGGTTTGAATAGTGCTTTTGGACAAACAACTTCCTTTTCCTTGAATGAATGCATTACGCAAGCAAAGTCCAATAATTTAGATGTTCAAGCAGCAAAAACAGCGATAGATCAAGCACTATTAGATCGAAAAGCATTGGTTCCAACTCCCAAAACGAATGTTACTTTCATGATGGGACAATACAATTCTGCTAACAAAACAGACAACAACATTACTGTTCAACAATCGATTCCTTTTCCAACAGCTTATGCAAAAGGTAAGCGAGTAGGAGAAGCAAATGCGGCTGTAAAAACGCTTGAAATGGAGACTTTACAATGGCAAATTGAACAAAATGTTCGTCGCTATTATGAGGAGTTGTGTTATTTAGATGCGCAATACAAATTGGCTCAAAGCACCGATTCGATTTATGTTCGCTTGGAAAACATGTTGCAAGCTAAACAACTTGCAGGAGATGTTTCTCCTATGGAAGTACAATTAGTCAAAATCAATCGCATCAAACAAGAACAAGCGATGCAAGCCATCCTATTGGATAAGTTGAGAGTTCAAACAGCTCTCCAATCCTTAATGCACAGTGAGGTTTTGCTTGAACCTAAACAAGCGCAGTACAACTTGCTTTCTATTGAACTACCAAGTGATTCACTTGAATTAGAAGCTCTTCCTGTACTTCTGCATTTGAAACAACAGCAAGCTTACTATGAAGCCGAAATTGGTTTGAAAAAAGCACTGATTTTACCAGATTTAACGTTTGGATATTTCAATCAAACCTTGATTGGTACTCAAACAATTAATGGTCAAGAAGTTGTTTTTAACGGTGGAGATCGTTTTCAAGGATTCAGTGTTGGTACAGCAATTCCCATATTCACGGGTGCTGAACGTGCTCAAATCAAACAACAACAATTGATGGTGCAGCAAACCGAACAGAAATACCAATCACAGTCCGAACAATTGACAAACCAATTACAGTTGATGAAATCTTCTTATGCCGTCATCAATCAGCAATTAGTCGAATGGGAAGAAGCGATTCAACCAATGATGGCAGTTTTCCAACAACAAATTTTAATTGCCTTCAAAGAAGGTGAAGTTGACTTGAACAAAATATTATTAAACGAGCAAGAAGTCGTGAATCAAGAAAATGAGCGCATTCGCCTAGTTTATTTATCCAATTCAATTGCCCACCAATTGGCAGGCTTTACAAAAAACTAATACAATCATGAAAAATTCAATCATATTCTTCGTTTTGCTTCTTGTTTTAGGAGCATGCGGAACAGAAACAACGACAAGTACAGAAAAAGCAACTGTAACTCCTCCGTCTATCCATCAAATTGTTTTAAATGCAAAGCAACAACGCAATGCCAACATTGAGGTGGAACAAGCTAAAATGATGGGAATTGGAACTACTATTCGAGTGACAGGAACTGTAGAAACACCTCCACAAAACAAGACCGCAATTAGTTTTCCTTTTGGTGGTTTCGTGAAAAAAGCACCCCTGTTGGATGGAATGTCTGTGAAAAAAGGTCAAGTGTTGGTAACAATGGAAGATCCTTCCATCATACAATTGCAACAAGATTATTTGGAAGCAGTGAGCCAACTAGACTTTTTAAAACAAGAATACGATCGTCAGAAAAGTTTAGGCGACCAACAAATCAATAGTGGAAAAACGGTGCAACAAGCAAAATCCAATTACATGAGTACACAAGCGCGTTGTAAAGGAATGAAATTGAAGTTAGAAATGGCGGGTGTAAATGTGGCTCAAGTAGAAAAAGGAAATTTACAACGTGAAATATCCATTCGAGCACCTTTTAATGGAGTAGTAACGAAGATGAATGCAGCAGTTGGGCATTATGCAGCGCCGCAAGATATTTTACTGGAAATCATTGATTTAAAACACACGCATATTGAATTGTTTGTGTTCGAAAAAGACATCCCTTCATTGAAAATTGGACAACAAGTACACATTAAATTGGCAAATAGTGCGACGACAAAAAAGGGAACTATCCATTTAATTGGAAAAGAAATCAGTTCTGACCGCATGGTAAAAGTGCATTGCCATTTAGATCAAGAAGATGATCAATTGATACCTGGAACCTTTGTAAATGCGGAAATTGATTTGTCGGCAACCAAACAATTAACTGTTCCTGGTGACGCAGTTGTAAAAATGGGTGATAAAGATGTTTTGTTTATCAAAGGTTCTACAAATAAAGAAGGTACTACCTATTTGGTAAAAGAAATTGAAACTTTAGGAGAGGAAGAAGGGCGAATAGCTTTTAGATTTATAGAGAAATCAACTAAAACAAATGAATTCATTGTGGTAAAAGGATCCTACGCAGTTTTATCAACAATTTTGATGAAAATGCAACCTGAAGAATAAAAGACCGTATATTGCGTTAACTACAAATAAAAAATTCGATGAAAAATTGGATGTTTGCAGCCTTTGCGCTGATGCTACTATCATTAAACGGTTGTTCAAAATATACAACTCCTAAAAAAGTTGAACGTAAAATAGTAGATGGTTCTTGGACCTTATCAAATTTTACCATTGATGGAGAATCGGTTATTGAAAATTACGCAGGTTATTCTTTTGCATTCTCAGAAAGTGGTGGCGTTTTAGTAAAAGGACCAAGCTTTACTTCAAGTGGGGCATGGGAAATGGGATTGAACAAAAATCCCGCAATTCTCTATTTAAGTTTCTCTCCAGAGGGTGGTTTAGAATACTTAGCAGATGATTGGCAGGTAGTTGAAATGAGAAAAAACTTAATGAAATTGAAACGAAATGGCGACACTGGTTCCACAGCCAATGTTACCTTTAAAAAGTAAAATAATTCAAAATTATTGCAGAAACTAACACAACTTCATCTAAAAATGTTGTTTTAATGGTTTATGCTGTTAATTTTGTAGAAATGCTTGTCGGATGACATCAGAAATCAAAACATACATTGAACAAATTGCGGGAAAATCTCGTCAGCTACACCATTTGTTGGTAGCTGAGCGTGAGCGTTCTGCATCAATGTTACAAGAGGTTTCTCGTCTAAACGAAGTGGTTGAACAACAAGAGCAGATGATTTTATCATTGCAAAATGAGTTGACAATCGTACAAACTAAGTTGACCGAACAGCGTGAACAAGTTCAGGAAATTCCAAGTTCAACAAAAGAATTTGAGATTGATGGATTGGTGAAAGAGATAGATTTCTGCATTCAACAATTAAAAATAGCGAATGGGTAAGGTATCATTAAAAGTAGTTGTAGCTGGTCGTACATATCCGCTTACGGTTCAAGAATCGGAAGTTGAAAAAGTACAGCGTGCAGCCGATGATATCAATCGTGCAATAAAAAATTTGCAGGAGAACTTTGCCGTACGCGATATGCAAGATTTGCTTGCGATGACAGCTCTTCAGTTGTCAACCAAAGGAGCAAAACCAGTTACTTCATCAACAGGTGCCGATTTCTCGGAAACGACTGTTGCGCTGAAAAAACTTGCAGATGATTTGGATGCACTAGTTTAAAATTGAATCATTCAGCTTTTTCCCACTTGTTTACGTGTTTAGTCCCGTGAGCAGTGGGAATTTTTTATTTATACAATTATGGTAGAGATTATTATAGGTGCGTTGATTGGATTGATTGGAGGGGCTGTTGTCACGTTCATCGTTCAAGCAACCATGCTAAAGAAAAGAAGAGAACAAATTGTCAAAGAAGCTGAGATTGAAGGTGAAGCAATGAAGAAAGACAAAATTCTTCAAGCAAAAGAACGCTTTTTGAAACTAAAAGAAGAACATGAAGAAGCTGTAAAAGAACGTGAAAAACGTGTTCAATCAATCGAAGATAAAGCGAAAAGTAAAGAAAAGTCGTTGACACAAAAAATCGAAGAGGTTTCTAGAAAAGAAAAAGACACCGAAAAAATTCAAGCTGAATTAGAAGCAAAATTACTAGCAAATGATGCACGTTATCAAGAACTAGAAAAAATGCATCAAAAACGAGTAGCTGAGTTGACTAAAATCACAGGTATGTCGGTTGAAGAAGCGAAAAACTTGTTGATGGAGTCTTTGAAAGATGAAGCAAGAACAGCTGCAATGGTGCATATCAAAGAGATTACAGAGGAAGCAAAATTGAATGCCAATCGTGAAGCAAAACGCATCGTTGTTCAAACGATTCAACGAGTAGCTTCTGAACAAGCTGTAGAAAATGCTGTTTCTGTGTTCAATATTGAGTCTGATGAGGTAAAAGGTAGAATCATTGGTCGTGAAGGGCGTAACATTCGTGCACTGGAAGCTGCTACTGGCGTTGAAATCATTGTAGATGATACTCCTGAAGCAATCATCTTGTCTTGTTTTGATCCTGTTCGTAGAGAAATCGCTCGTTTAGCATTGCACCAATTGGTTTCTGATGGTCGTATTCACCCTGCTCGTATTGAAGAAGTAGTGGCGAAAACAAAACGTTCTTTGGAAGAAGAAATTGCTGAAACTGGTCGTAGAACATGTATCGATTTAGGTATTCACGGTCTTCATCCAGAATTGATCCGTATGGTTGGACGTATGAAATACCGCTCATCTTATGGACAAAACTTGTTGCAACACAGCCGCGAGGTAGCAAATTTATGTGCGATCATGGCTGCTGAATTAGGCTTGAATGTGAAAGTTGCAAAACGCGCAGGTTTATTACACGATATTGGTAAAGTTCCAGATGAAGAACCTGAATTGCCACATGCAATCTTAGGGATGAAAATTGCTGAGAAATTTGGTGAAAAACCAGATGTCATCAACGCGATTGGTGCTCACCACGATGAAATCGAAATGACTTCTTTGATTTCTCCAATTATTCAGATTTGTGACTCCATTTCTGGTGCTCGTCCGGGTGCTCGTCGTGAAGTGGTTGAATCGTATATTAAACGTATCAAAGACCTTGAAAACTTGGCACTTTCTTACGATGGTGTAAATAGCGCTTATGCTATTCAAGCTGGTCGTGAATTACGCGTTTTAGTAGAGAGTGATAAAGTAACTGACTTACGTGCTGATGAATTGTCGTTTGCGATTTCTCAAAAAATCCAAACTGAGATGACATATCCAGGTCAGGTGAAAGTAACAGTGATTCGTGAAAGAAGATCGGTGAATTACGCGAAATAAAACAAAGTGAATAACTTTGATTTAGAACGGTTTTATAAAGATTAAAATGAAAGCATATCCAGCGTCCGTTCATTCATTAAAAGGAAAACATGTCCTTGTAACTGGAGGAGCAGGATTTATAGGTTCAAATTTAACAGAGGCACTTCTTTCAATAGGTGCCTCTGTTACTGTTTTAGATAACTATGCAACTGGTTTGAAAGCCAATATCGATCGTCTTTCTAATTACGATGGCTTTCGTTTTATAGAAGCAGATATTTGTCAGCCAACACAATACAGAGCTATTTTGAAAGAGGTTGATGTGATCTCTCATCAAGCGGCTTTAGGTTCTGTGCCACGATCCATTGAATTTCCTCTAAATACACATGAAGTCAATGCAACTGGTTTCTTGACGATCTTACATGAAGCAAAAGAAGCTGGGGTGAAACGCTTTGTCTATGCTAGTTCTTCCTCTGTTTATGGTGATTCTTTGGCTTCTCCAAAATCTGAAGGAGATGAAGGAAATGCACTTTCACCTTATGCAGTAACCAAACAATTAAACGAACATTACGCGGCAGTTTATCACCGTTTGCATCAAATGGAAACGATTGGATTGCGCTATTTCAATGTCTTTGGTCCTCATCAAAATCCTGAAGGAGTTTATGCTGCTGCCATTCCACGCTTTTTAGATAAAATGCTGAATGGTGGCGAAATTATTGTCAATGGAGATGGAGAGCAAACACGTGATTTTACGTTTGTTCAAAATGCTGTTCTTGCAAATTTATTGTCGTTGTCGACAGATCACATAGATGCTTTTGGTAAAGTTTACAATGTAGCTTGTGGAAGAAGTTTAACACTCAATGAAGTAATTGCAGCACTAGAAAATGGATTGATCAAAATAGGGAAAACAGTTTCTCATCAATTGACTTATGGTCCAAATAGAGTTGGGGATATTCGTGATTCATTGGCTTCAACTGAATTGATTGAAAAGAATATCGGTTACCAAGCGCTTTATACTTTTGAAGAAGGAGTTCAAGCATATTTGAATCAAGCATTCAATGATTAAAAAGCTCCGACAATCGGAATTTGTTACTTCAGTTGCCACACTTGCTTCTGGAACGATCATCGCACAGTTGTTTTCTTATGCGCTTTCTCCCATTATTACCCGATTGTATAGCTCGGAAGACATGGGGTATCTTTCTTTATTCGCTAGAATTGTAGCTTTTATAACCATTATTGCAACTGCTCGATTGGAATTGGCGTTTACGTTGCCAAAGCGATTCGAACATGCGTATTCTTTGTACCGCCTTTCTTTAAAAGTACTTTTTACTACAGTAATCATAACACTTTTCGTTTCGTTACTTTTCTTGTTCTTTCCGTTCAAAGACCCATTGATGAACTTCTTGGTCTTACTGATTCCTTTAGGTGTTTTGTTTTCTGCTTTAAGCAATCAAGGAATGAGTTGGGCATTGCGATTAAAGGACTTTAAACGAATTAGTTATTCCAAAATCACTCAGTCGCTGACCAATTCTTTGGGATCAATAGCATTGTTTCCTTTAGGTGTATTTGGATTAATTGGAGCATTTATTCTGTCTTTATTCGCAGGTAATTTCTTGTTTGTTCGCGACTTTAAGAAAGCGAAATCGCACATGAAGTTATTCAAAATGAAGGGTAGAGATTACGCCATTTTAAAGAATTATGCCGATTTCCCAAGAATCAATTTACCGCATGCCTTAGTTGATTTAACCAAAGAATTATTCATTGCAATCTACATGGTCTATGCCTTTGAAAAAGGAGTTTTAGGTTTATATGATTTGTCATTTCGAATGTTGAAAATGCCCATTTCCATTATTGGGTCGTCTATCGGACAAGTGTTTTTGAAAAAGGCAGTCGATCAACGAAATGAAGGAAAACCGATTTATCCTTTACTTCGAAAAACAATGCTTTCTTTATTCGTTATTTCAATTGTGCCTTTCGGACTTTTAATGTTGTTTGGTGGAGAAATATTTTCATTTGTCTTTGGTGCTCATTGGGAAAAAGCAGGGTTTTATGCTCAAATCATGGCGCCATGGTTATTGACAAATTTCTTGATTTCACCTGTATCTCAAATTCCACTTATTTTAAATAAACAAAGAGGATTTTTCATTCTAGGTATTACAAGTGCAGTCTTAATGGTCTTGAGTTTGGCAATAGGAGAAGTATTTCCTCAATGGAAGCTTACTTTTGAAGAAATCCTTGTGATAGTCAGTGCAACTCAATTTGTTTTTCTAACTTTCGTAATATTTTGGCTACTCAGACTAGCAAAGAAAAATGATGCCCATGCGTAAACTCTATTGGAATTTTAGACAGTGGCAAACTCGCCGAAAGTTGATGCGTTTAGAGCCGAAAATGATTTCAAATTACCAACTAAATGGAGAAATCATTCGCTTTACAAGGGTAAGTAGCTCTACGGTTATTTCTGAAAAAGCACATTTGAAATTAGCAGGATATGTTTTTATCGGACATTATAATTTCATTGAAGCTTCTAATGGAATTCAAATTGATGAAGGTGTTCAAATAACCAATTACATTTCAATTTTAACTCATAGTAGCCATGTTTCCATTCGATTGTATGGAAGAGCTTATGTGACAGAAAGCAATTTAATTGGCTACAAAAAAGGTGCGGTTCATATCGGAGCATACTCATTCATCGGACCACATTCTACGATAATGCCTGGAACAAACATTGGGAAAGGTTGTATCGTTGCAGCTTATTCTTCTGTAAAAGGTGATTTCCCAGATTTTTCAATTATTGCAGGAAATCCTGCGGTGGTTGTTGGTGATACACGAACGATGGATGAACCGTTTTTAAAGGAACATCCTGAATTGCAAAACCATTATAACAGTTGGGCAAAATGAGAGTTGTAATAGTTGGCTTACCATTTTTTGGAAAACGATTAGCGGAGAATCTGAATCGATTTGATAAAGAAAATAGTTATGTCTTCTTGGATACTTACTCAAAGAAAACGGACAAACTAAAAGCCCTGTTTTTGATTCCTAAAGCTGATATAGTTTTTTCAATCAATGGTTCTCTTTCTTCGAGTGGTGTGTTTGATTTGTGCTTGAAAAAGAAAATCCCACTTGTTATGATGTGGGTGGGTTCTGATGTAGAACAAGCTAAAAAAAACGTAATTAACGGTTCTGCAAGGATGGATTATCTTCAATACGCCCATCATTTTTGTGAAGTGGATTGGATAAAAGATGAACTTGCAAGTATTGGAATTTCTGCTAGGATTCAAAATTTCGCAGCCTTTCCTTCAAATTTTCCCCTTCAAGTTTTTCAAACTTCCCAATTAAGCGTCTTTTGTTATGTCAATGATAGAGATCCTGTTTTTTATGGAATGAATGAATTGATAAGACTTGCTCAACAATTTCCGAAAATTAATTTTGAAGTGGTTGGAACAAAAGCAGATTCATTTAACCCACTTCCGTCAAATATTCATACGCATGGTTGGGTTCAAGAAATGGATACGTTTTATGATAAATGTCAAATCGTATTAAGATTCCCCAGTCATGATGGTTTGGCTACGGTGGTTTTGGAAGCTTTGGCAAGAGGAAAACAAGTGTTGTACAAGTATCCTTTTCCTCATTGCAAATTTGTGCCAACTGAAGAGAAACTAACCGAAAGTTTGAGTAATTTATACCAACAATTTGAAGAGAACACATTGAAAGAAAACATGCTCGGAAAGAAATATGTAGAAGAAAATTTCAATGAAGAGCATATTTTTAGTGGTTTAATACAAGCATTTAAAGCATTATCCAAATGATTCGTAAATATAAACTGCCATTTGTTTGCAATGCTTTGACGAAAAAAGACACGTTTCGATCGTTGCGCGATTTGTTGTTAGGAAGAAAAAACAAGCGCCTTTCACAATTTCAAGATCAATGGAGTTCATTTCTGAAAGTACCCAAAGAACAATTGTTCTTCTTTGGATCTGGTAGAATGGGTGTTTATACTTTTTTGAAATCTCTTGGTTTAAAGGAAAATGACGAGGTACTTGTTGCTGGTTATACTTGCGTGGTGCTCACCAATGCGGTGAAATTTGCAGGTTGTAAAGTTGCTTACATTGATATCACGGAAGAAACGCTGAATTTGAATACCACGCAATTGTTGGAGCAAATGAACCCAGCTACAAAAGTGGTGATTGTTCCCCATAACTTTGGCTTGGTATACGAAGACATCCAACTCATCAAACAAGCTCATCCCTCGATTCTCATCATTGAAGATGCGGCTCAGACCTTGGGTTCGGTTGATCAATCTGGTAAACTATGTGGTACTATTGGTGATGCTGCCTTTTTCAGCATGGAATTTTCAAAACCGATTTCAACGGGAATTGGTGGAGTCTTTGTTGTCAACAATACTGATTTACTTCCAAAATTTGCTGACTTATATGCACAAACGCCAGAAGCATCTAGGTTCAAAGCATTTAGAATTGGAATTACATTAACTGCTTTTAGTCTATCACTTTGGAAAGCATCGAATTTTCTTTATTTAGCTTATTTCTTTGTGTTGAAGTTCACAGGTTTGTTGCACAAAACCAGTCCGATGGAAGTTGCTGGTGAATTGCCAGATAATTATGCCTACAAATTACCTGCATCGCTTGCTGTTTTCGGTTATCACCAAATGGCTTCTATTCATCAAGTAAATACAAGAAAACAACAATTGGCTCAGCGTTTTTACGATTTGTTAAAAGACTTAAAAGACCTTCATGTGTTCTATGCTGACAATTACAATTTGGTGCGTTTTCCGATTGTGTTTAAGTCGCATGTGAAACCTGAAACGATTGAACGCATCAAGCAAGAAGCAAAGTCAAAAGGATACGAATTGGGTGTTTGGTTCAATGACGTGGTGCACCCAAAAGGTTCTTATCGCTATTGCTATTCAGAAGGAACATGTAAAGTTGGTGAGCACATCAGTCAAGTAATTGTGAATCTGCCTATCAATATCAATGTGCATCTGAGTGATGCTGAACTAGCAGAAATAAAGGCTATTTTTACAACAAACGGAATTGTATAATGGAACAACAACAGAAAAAGCGTATAGCAATTGTTACGAATTTCTTCTATCCAATTAAATACATTGGAGCGAACAGGATGGAGGCATTTGCTGAATACCTTTCGAATGAGTTTGAAGTTGTCGTTTTTGCTGAGCATCATCAATTGAAGAGCAATCGTTTTGGTGAAAATGTTCAAGTGTATTATAATAGTTCTAGCTGGATTCTAGAGGTTTTGAAAAATAAAAACACCGACAATAAGTTGGTGCATAATTTCAAAACACTTTTAAATATTATGATTCGTAAAGTTATTACTAAGCCGCTTTTAAAGTGGAAAGAAAAAACGCTTCGTCAATTAGAAGCTGTTCATTCAAAAGATCCTTTCGATGTGATTATTAGCTCTTTTCCGTATATGGAAGCGCATCTTGTCTCCATTGATTTTTGTAAAAACCATCCGGAAGTAAAATGGATTGCTGATATGCGGGATGAAATGAGTTTCAATCCGAATCATTCAAAAGCAATCAATGATGAAATGCGTGCAATCGAACAACAAATTGATAATCTCGCAGATGCCGTGGTTTCTGTAAGTGAGCCGATTTTGTCGACTTATAAAACTCATTTAAAAAACGTCAAGATTGCAGAGGAAATTCGAAATGGGTTCAATCATGATTTGAAATTCGATGTCTCAATTGCTAAAACACCTGTTTTGAAATTAGGGTATTTTGGAAGTTTTTACGGTGATATCAAACCAACTAATTTATTCAAAGCTCTTGCTGAGTTACCAGAAGACTTTCAGTTTGAAATGCATATTTATGGAGCGTTTTCAAATTTCACAGTTCCCAATGAAATAAAAGCACGTGTTTTTGTCTATCCTTCATTATCCTACAAAGACGCCATTTCAAAAATGAACACCATGGATGCAAATGTAGTTATCCATCCTACAACGCAGCGTAAAGGTGTTTATACAGGCAAATTGTTTGATTACATTTCAGCTCGAAAACCAATTTTAGCTTTGATGGATGAATCTGATGTAGCAGCACAATTAATTCATTCTTTTGGATGTGGATATGTCTGCGATAATTCAGCAATTTCTGAAATCAAAGAACAACTCTTAGCGATTCAACAAGATAAATTGAATCAAGTAGCAAAAGTAGCAAGTCAAGAAAACATTGATTCTTTACACCGATCGAGAGGTGTTAAAGCATTAAAACAAATCATACAACGTATTTTCAATGAAAATCCTGCAAGTAGGTCCTAATTCTGTTCATGTTTCACGATACATCAATGCGTTTCAACAAGAAGGCATTGAGCATTACTTGCTTTCTGAAGAACCAAACACAGAAGCGAAAGTGAAAGAACAATTTGTACTGAATGTTCATTCATTGAATCCTTTGAAATTGAGGGGGTACTTTTCAGTTATCCGACAAGTTTTGACGATGGTGAAACCTGCTATCATTCACGTTCATCAAGTGAATCGAATGGCCTATTTTGTTACAAAAGTTGCTGCAAAATTAGGGATTCCTGTTATTACAACTGCTTGGGGAAGTGATGTGTTGTTGATGCCGCAAAAAAACAAGCTTTTTCGTTTTTTGGTAAGTAAAACCATAGCTCGCTCCGTTTTTGTAACTGCAGATGCTACAGAAATGATTACTGCTATGAATCAATTGATTCCTAGTTCTACCAAGTATCATTGGTTGCAATATGGAATTGAACCAGTGGAATCAGGTACGAAGGAGAAAATCATTTATTCCAATCGTTTGCACCAACCTTTGTATCGCATTGATGCGATCATCAATTACTTCGCAGCTTTTCATTCCTCACATCCCGATTGGATATTGCACATTGGAGCAACAGGTTCTGAAACAGATGCATTGAAAAAACAAGTTGCAGCATTGAAATTGGAAGAGCATGTTGTTTTTCTCGGGTGGTTAGATAATGAGACGAATCGTTCGGAATATGCGAAAGCAAGTATGTATGTGAGTTTACCTTCTAGCGATGGGACGTCTGTGAGTTTGATGGAAGCGATGTCTGCAGGATGTATTCCTGTTGTTTCTGACTTGCCATCTAATCGTGAATGGATTGTAGGCGGTGAAAATGGAGTGATTGAAGTGGAGGGTCAAAATCCTTTTGATCAAGCACTCGCTTTAAATGCAGGGAATGTGTTGGAAAGAAATCGTGTTTTGATCGAAGAAAAAGCAACGCGTAAAGCTTCGATTGCTAAATTTGATGCGTTGTATCAACAAGCTGTCAATGGAAAATAGTCATTCATTTGGAAAATGGTACAATGCTTTTTTAGCATTGCTTTTATTGCTGTTAATGTTGGCTCCAAAACTGACGACTGTTTTGTTCATACCATTTATTCCCCTTGCATTTTTTGGTATCAAGCAGAAGTACTTTCAGTTTAAACTGCACATCGTTCCGGTATTGTTTGTGATAACTTACTTGATGTATGCAATCTATACCGCTTTTACAAGACATGGTGATATTGCAGCAGATTATTTGGAATACAAATTATCATTTCTCTTTTTCCCTTTACTATTTTCCTTTGTTCCAAGATTTAAAGTAGCCATTCAATTACCGATTCTTGGGTTGATTGTTGGCTGTTTGTATTTGGTTGTAGCAGGTTTTATCGGATCGTATAGGTGTGATTGTAGTACCGTTTATGGAATCAGTTGCTACCTTTCTTCACGATTTTCGTGGATACATCATCCTAGTTATACAACCGTTTATTATACCTGTGCTTTGTTCCTCGTTTGGTATTCCAATCGGATGCGTTTCAAATGGATGCCAACTTGGTTAGCTATTTTCGTCTCCCTGATCTTTGTGCTTGCAATTGGATTGTGTATGAGTTTAGCAGGAATGCTCTTTTTTGTTTTAGCTTGCGCTGTTTGTATTTTGGTGCTCATTTACTACAAATGGGGTAAATGGGTGGCCCTTGGATATTTGGTTGTTTCACCTTTGTTATTGATTGGATTGATCAAGTTTACTCCACAGTTGCAAAGCGAATGGAAGGGCGCTAAAAAATATGCGGATGAATACGTATCAGATCCAGAAGCATTTATCCGAAACAAAAAATTCCCCATGTCTGGTTCTGAAGTTCGCTTGGTGATGTGGTCTGCTGCATACAAAGTTTTTTCAGATTATCCAATGGGAGTGGGAACAGGAAACGTGGATGAAGTTTTGACGAATTATTTGAACAACTTAGACCAACGTGAATTAGCCAAACAAAATTACAATCCACACAATCAATATTTGCAAACAGGGATTGAAATTGGTTGGTTAGGATTAATAATCATGCTCGCTCCTTTGTTCATCAGTTTGTACATCGCACGAAAAAAACTGAATTGGTTGTTGTTGCTTTTAGTTACAAATCTAATGTTCAACATGTTGTTTGAGTCCATGTTGCAACGTCAAAGTGGAATCATGTTTTACACAGTAGGAATCTGTTTGTTGGCTGTTTTTTCTTCCAATTCTTTGTTGCCTCAATGGAAAGCGAAGTCAAGCATCTGATAGGAATGATTACCTTTGTCTGATCAAGTTTCTTTAAGAACCATACGTATGAAAATTATTACCATTTTGGGCGCACGTCCTCAGTTTATTAAAGCGGCAGCGGTTTCTAATTTGTTCCGCCAACATTTTGATGAATTATTGGTACATACCGGTCAACATTACGATGCAAACATGTCGGATGTGTTTTTTGAAGAATTGAATATTCCTAAACCTGCTTATCATTTAAACATCGGTTCTGGAAATCATGGTGCTCAAACAGGGGCAATGTTGACAGAAATTGAAAAAGTGCTTTTAACGGAACAACCTGATTTTGTAATGGTTTATGGTGATACGAACTCAACCATTGCAGGTTCTTTAGCGGCATCCAAATTATTGATTCCTGTGATTCATGTAGAAGCTGGGTTGCGTAGTTTCAATAAAGCGATGCCAGAAGAACAGAATCGCATTTTAACAGATCATATTTCCGATTTATTGTTCGTTCCAACGCAAACTGCTGTTGACAACCTGAAGAACGAAGGTATCCAAAAAGGCGTGTTCAATGTAGGTGATGTGATGTACGACGGCATTCTGCATTTCACTGAAATTGCTAAAGCAAAAAGTACGATTTTAAATACCTTAGAATTAACTGAAAACGATTTCCTTTTGTGTACGATTCACAGAGCAGAAAATACCAATGATCCTATTCGTTTGAAAGCAATATGCGCTGCGTTGACAGCTTCTGGTGAGAAAATCATCTTGCCTTTGCATCCTAGAACGCAGAAGTACATCGCTGACTATGGAATTGAATTGGGAGCGAACGTAAAAGTGATTGAGCCTGTTGGTTATTTGGACATGGTGCGTTTGGAAAGTGCATGCAAAAAAATTGTTACAGACAGTGGAGGCGTACAAAAAGAAGCTTTCTTCTTAGCGAAACCGTGTATCACCATGCGCGATGAAACGGAATGGGTCGAAACGGTCAACAATGGCTGGAATGTGATTGTTGGTGCTGATGAAGCAAAAATCAAGGACGCTATTTTGAATTTCAATCCAACAAGAGAACGTTTGGATTACTTTGGAAAAGGGAATGCTGCTGAATTGATGGTAGATTTGATTAAAAATCACAAAAAATAACGATGCGTTTATTGATCCTTACGCAATATTATCCTCCTGAAATTGGTGCTCCTCAAAACCGTTTACACGAGTTGGCAATCCGTTTGCAAAAACAAGGAATCCATGTAGAAGTGCTTACAGCAATGCCCAATTATCCAAAAATGGAAATCCAGGCAGGGTATGAAAAAGGAAAAATAAAAGAAGAAATTATCGATGGTATTCCTGTACATCGAGCAAAAATTTACGTTTCTAAATCCAAGTCCATCATCAGTCGCTTGCTGAATTACTTCAGTTTTGTGTTCACATCTTGGTGGCGTGGAAGAAAATTGCCTGCATTCGACTTTTTAATGGTGGAATCACCGCCTTTGTTTTTAGGATACAGTGCTTTGCGTTTATCCAAAAAACTGAAAGCAAAATTGATTTTCAATGTGTCGGATTTGTGGCCAGAAAGTGCGGAGAAATTAGGCTTAGTTACCAATAAGCAACTACTCGGATTGGCTTATCGATTGGAAGCGAAATGCTACAATAGAGCAGCTTTAGTGACCGGTCAAACCCAAGGTATTGTGGATGATATCCGTCAGCGTTTTCCTCACAAGCAAGTGACATGGTTGCCTAATGGAGTTGATTTAAGTTATTACAATCCTGAAGTTGTACAACCAATTGGCTATAGAGAACGAAATGGTTTTTCAGCGAATCAAACCTTGTTTTTTTATGGAGGAGTGATTGGTTTTGCTCAAGGATTGGATGTGATTTTACATGCAGCCAAACACTTTCTTTCGAATGAAACTATACAGTTTATTTTGCAGGGAGCTGGTCCAGAACGTGAACGCTTGCTTGATTTGAAAGCTGAACTTGGCGTGAACAATGTGCATTTTATCGCTCCAGTGACAAAAGCTGAAATGCCCGGTGTATTGAAGGAAATCAATGTGGCCATCATTCCACTTCGAAAACTTGATTTGTTTGAAGGTGCCATTCCTTCTAAAGTCTTTGAAACCTTAGCCATGGAAGTTCCCATTCTATTGGGAGTTGATGGTGAAGCTAGAAGACATTTCGTGGAAAAAGCACAATCTGCTCTTTTTTGCGAACCTGAAAATGTAGAAGTGTTGGTTGAAAACATTCAGTTTTTATTGGATCACCCAGAAAATGCGAAAGAAATGGGTAAGAAAGGGAGACTGTATGCAAATGACTATTTCAATCGCAATAACATCGCTCAAAAGTTTATCGAAGATTTGAAAGCGATTCCTTGAGAATCGAATGATGCACATTCATTCTACAAGCATTTTAATTACCTTTGAACCTCAATCTTTTGATTTATGATTCCATTTTCTCCGCCGCGAATTGATCAACGCGTAATTGATGAAGTGACTGCTGCTTTAACTTCTGGTTGGATTACAACTGGTCCACGTACGAAATTGTTTGAAAAACAGTTGACTGCTTATTGCGGGAATAAATGTACCGTTGCAGTTAATTCTTGGACAGCTGGAATGGAAGTCTTGTTGCGTTGGTGGGGAATTGGTCCTGGAGATGAGGTCATCATTCCTGCAATTACGTATTGCGCATCTGCAAATGTGATTGTACATACAGGCGCTACACCCGTAATGGTCGACTTAAACCCAGAAGATTTTAATGTTTCAGTGGAAGGCATTCGCAAAGCAATCACTCCTCGTACAAAAGCAATTATGCCGGTTGATATAGCTGGTTTTCCTTGTGATTACGATGCTATTTTTGCCTTGGTGAATGAACCTGCAATCAAAGCGATGTTTCAACCAAATTCTGATTACCAACAACAATTGGGACGCATATTAATCGCTGCTGATGCAGCACATTCTTTTGGAGCAACCTACAATGGCAAACGCTCTGGAAGTATTGCGGATGTGAGTTGTTTTTCGTTTCATGCAGTGAAAAATTTGACCACAGCTGAAGGAGGAACGATGTCGATCAATTTGCCTGATGGTTTTGATCACGAGGAGATTTACAAAGAGTTGTGCATCAAGATTCTTCACGGACAAAGTAAAGATGCTTTAGCGAAAGCTCAAAAAGGAAATTGGCGCTACGATGTAGTTGAACCAGGCTACAAATGCAACATGACGGATATTCAAGCTGCTATTGGATTGGTAGAGTTGGATCGTTTTCAAGAAAATTTAGACCGAAGAAAAGCCATTTGCTTGGCATACAATGCTGGTTTTGAAAACGATTCTTGGGCTTTGTTGCCAAAAATGAAAGACGAAAAACGCGAAACCTGTTATCATTTGTATCAATTGCGGATTGCAGGTGCAACTGAACCGCAACGCGATGCAATCATGCAAGAAATATTTGATCAAGATGTTTCCGTGAATGTACATTTCCAACCACTTCCAATTCTGACTGCTTACAAAAACCGTGGTTACAAGATGGAAGATTATCAGGAAGCATGGAACAAGTATTCCAATGAAATTACGCTACCTGTTTACTTTGATTTGACAGATGATCAAGTGCAAACAGTTATCAATGCGGTGAAAGTGGCGGTGAAAAAAGTACTCGGATGAAACGTGTTTTCGATGTAATCGTTTCAGGAATCATTCTGTTGGTTTTCTTGCCATTTGGATTAGTGATTTCAGTAGCAATTGCATTGGAAAGTAGAGGAGGAGTCTTTTACCGACAAGAGCGTATTGGTTGGCAAGGGAAGCCTTTTCGTTTATGGAAATTTCGAACCATGCGTAAAGATGCAGACAAGTTAGGGAAACTAACAGTCGGTATGCGCGATCCACGAATTACTCGTGTTGGGTATTTTATTCGCAAAACAAAACTGGATGAATTTCCACAATTCATCAATGTACTTGTTGGTGAAATGAGCATTGTTGGCCCTCGACCAGAAGTAAAAGAATACGTGGATTTGTACACTCCAGATCAACAGATAGTATTGTCTGTGAAACCTGGAATTACCGATTACGCTTCCTTGGAATATTTCAAAGAAAACGAATTGCTAGGTCAATCAGAAGATCCACGTAAAACCTACATCGAGGAAGTGATGCCAGCAAAAATTGAACTCAACAAAAAATACATTGCAAAACCAACTTTGGGAACAGATGTTTCGATTATGTGGAAGACGTTTTTGAAGATGATTTCATAGTCACTTCTTAAACACCAAATACACAGCAACAACGATTAAACCAAAAGCAACCAGGTGATTCCATTTGAAGGTTTCTTCTTTGAATGCAAACAAAGTAAACCCCATAAAAACCAAAAGGGATAAAACTTCTTGAATCACTTTTAATTGAATCAATGAAAATGGTCCGCCATTTCCCTTAAATCCAATTTTATTGGCTGGAACTTGCAGCACATACTCAAAAAAAGCAATCCCCCAACTAACAAGTATTGCAACTACTAAAACCCACCAAGTTGTTTTTTTAGCACCATCTGTTTTCAAATGTCCATACCAAGCTAAGGTCATAAAAATGTTGGAAGCGATTAAAAGCAAAATGGTGTAAAAACCTTTCATGTATTGTGTTTTAAAACGTGCTGAGTTGGTAAAAGTAGAAAAAGAAATATAAAAAAAGGAGCAACCATTCGCTGCTCCTTCTTCCGTTTTGCTTTGTTTGTTATTGTTTGTATATGTTTTTCTTTTCTATTCGTCCATCGGTTGTTTCAATGTACACAAATAGCCAACCTGCTGGTAAATCGTGTAATGAAAAACACCAGTTGGGCATTGGATTCGCTTTGACCACAGCTCCATTCAAATCGATGATACTCACATCTCTGATTTCCAATGAGGAAGTAATGATCAATAAATCACTTGTAGGATTAGGGTAACAACGAATGTCCCACGTTTGATCGTTGATACTTGGGTCAGACTCTTGTGCGGTTGTTGCAAAACTTGCCAACAAACAACCAATAATTACCATGCGTTTCATCACTTCAGTTTTCATTGTAACTGACACTTGTGAGAATGTTACAAGAATTATCTTATTATTTTTAACTCGATGAAACCAATCAAATTATCAGAAGCGAATGCCGATTTTTTTGAACGCGTGTTCGAAGTCGTTCGATTAATTCCTGAAGGAAGGGCTACTTCTTATGGTGCAATTGCGAATGTTTTAGGGGCAAAGCGCTCGAGTAGGATGGTTGGTTGGGCCATGAATGCCTCTCATCAAAAAGATGGAATTCCAGCACATCGAGTAGTCAATCGAAATGGTGTTTTAACGGGAAAAATGCATTTTAATGATCCTTCTGAAATGGAGCGTAAGTTATTTGCTGAAGGGATTGTTGTGAAAGAAGATGTAATTCAGAATTGGAAAGTCGTATTTTGGGATCCAATCGAAATCATGAACGATTTATAATCAAGGGTATTTCGTGATTAAAATGTTGTTCTCAATCGGAGCAACTTTAACAGTTGATTTATAAGATTCTATTTGACTTAAAAACAAGCGTTCATTTCCTGATAAATGTGCACAAAATGCAATTTATTCTTGAACATTAGACAATGCTTCTGCAGATCGAACATTGAAATGATTGTCAAAGTTCAATGATTGCTTCAAGCGCAACTCCTGTTTAGCTAATTCTTTTGCTTTAGTAAGTTGACGTTCATACTCTGATTGGCAAGAGCTAAGAGACGTAATTATGCCTAGCGATACAATTAGTAGTAGTAATTTCATAGTCCAAAGATACAAGCTTCATTCAAATCAGACAAAAATTAGGGATAATCAGAATATTAAAATATTCATTGATTACCATTAAATATTCAAGATATTTAATTCCACCCTTTATTTCATTATCATTGAATTCCTGCGTAATTTTAGAGCATGGTATTAGTAACTGGAGCAACAGGTTTATTGGGGTCACACGTAGTGGTGGAATTATTGAACAACGGTTTCCCTGTTCGCGCTATGTTACGAGATGAAAATCGAAAAGGGGTTATTGCTCGTCTTTTAAACTTTTACTATCCAGAAAAAGCTACTGTTCTATTTGATCAAATTGAATGGGTGTATGGTGATATTGAAGATTTAACAGATGTAAAAGAAGCCTTGGTGGGAGTTGAAAAAGTAGTGCACTGTGCCGCTTTGGTCTCTTTTCATCGCAGGGATTTCTGGCGTTTAATCAATGTCAACCGCAAAGGAACAGCTAATATGGTCAATTTTTCGCTTGAGGCTGGTATCAAACAATTTGTTCATGTTTCTTCTACGGCTGCAATTGGAAGTGATACTCCTGAAACAGATGGAATCAAACGTGAATCGAATCATTGGAATGCTGGAGAGAAGGTAAGTGGATATTCCATGTCTAAGTACAATGCAGAAAAAGAAGTGTGGCGTGCGAAAGAAGAAGGCCTTGCCGTTTCAATTGTTAATCCAAGTTTATTGTTTGGACCAGGTTCTTGGGATGAATCTTCATTAACGATACTTCGCACATTAAATAACGGATTGAAATTCTATACAAAAGGAGCAAATGCTTTCGTGGATGTTCGCGATGTGACTGAAATCATTCTTCGCATGTTGAAAGAGGAAAAAACTGGGGGGCGCTACTTGGTCACAGGAACGAATACAACTTTTAAAGCCTTTTTTGATGAAGCGTGCAAACAAATGCATGTAAAAGCACCTTCCATTTTGGCAGGTCCTTTTTTGACAGGCTTGGCTTGGAGGTTATCTGCAATTTTCTCGCGTTTAGTAGGTAAACGACCAACGATTACCAAAGAATCTGCACGAAGTTCACAACAAACCACGGTTTATTCCAATGAAAAAGTATTGAAAGCTTTTCCTGGTTTTCAGTTTAGAAGTTTAGAAGATACTTTGGAGAATACGATAAGAGGGAGAATGGATAAGTAAGTATTCTCTATTTAATTTTATAAATTTATAAAATTGTGTGAAACCCCTATTTTTATTGAGATACAGCGTGTTTACTTCTTCTTCGCCAACTCCAATTGCTCGTTGATGAACTGCACATAATTCAACAACTTTTCTCGACCAAATTTTGATTCTGCAGAAGTAGTGAACACAGGCGGTAATTCTTCCCAATATTTCAACATTTCCTTCTTGTAAGCAGCTAAATTCTTTTGTAAAGCGGATGATGAAAGTTTGTCAATTTTGGTAAATACCATCGAAAAAGGCAATTCCTGTTCTGCACACCAAGTCATGAACTCCAAATCGATTTTTTGAGGCTCCAGTCGCGCATCCAACAAAACGAAAATGTTGATCAAATTCTCGCGTTTGGTCAAATATTCAGAGATGAATTTCTCCCACTGGTAACGACTTTGCTTCGATGCTTTCGCATAACCGTAACCCGGTAAATCCACAACATACCAATCTTGGTTCACCAAAAAGTGATTGATTAATTGTGTTTTTCCTGGTTTACCAGATGTTTTGGCAAGGTCTTTTTTCTCCAACAACATGTTGATCAAAGACGATTTCCCTACATTCGATCTTCCAATGAAAGCGTATTCGGGTTTACCATCTGTGGGACATAATTTAATGTCGGTATTACTGATGATAAATTTGGCTTCTTTGATTTCCATGTGCTTGAATTTTGTGCAAAGTTAGTCAAATTTTATGCTTTGGTCTCGTGTTGCTGTTTACCTTTGTTACATGTACGTCCCGATCGTCTATGAAGATGACTATTGCATCATCGTGAATAAGCCAAGTAATTTACTGGTGCACCATTCTTATTATGCGCGAAACATTGAAGAAGATTCATTGGTGGAAGTACTGAAACAACAAGGGTTTGAATCACCCATTCCGGTGCATCGCTTGGATCGTAAAACATCTGGTTTGTTGCTGTTGGCAAAATCCACTGAATGGGTAGCGATCTTTCAAAAACTATTTGAGGAACAGCAAATTCAAAAAAGGTATTTAGCATTGTTACGCGGACATGTTACAATAAATGGTGTCATCGATTCACCTGTGAAAAATGATCGCGGTAATTACAAAGAAGCACTCACTGAATTTCGATGTTTGGAACATTTTGAACGACCGTTTGACATCCCGCCTTATCCCTCACAACGTTATTCTTTGGTGGAATTTACACCCAAGACAGGTCGAATGCACCAATTACGGATTCATGCAAATAAAATAGCACATCCCATCATCAATGATCCAAAATACGGAAATAGACACCACAACCATTATTTTCAAGAAGTGTTGGGAGTAGAAGAGTTGTTTTTACACGCTGCAAAATTGGAATTTGTACATCCTATGACATCTCAACTGGTAAATGTGGAAGCTGAATTACCTGCTTTTTGGAGCGTTTTTTTGAATCAATAAAACTTATTGTTTCATGATTGATACGGTTTTCACTGTTTCGTCCATCGTGATGTAAACAATGTATTTTCCCGCCTCTAGTTGATCAATGTTAAGTGATATGGTTTCGAACTGTTCTTCCGTTTGATCAATTAAAATCCTTCCAGTATTATCTACTACCCTCACTCTCACCGGAGATTGAATAACTTGTTTGAAAGCTAAATTTATAGATGAGGTGCCCGGATTTGGGTACACCAACACTTGTTTGATTGCTTCGTCTTCTGGAAGTGTATAGGCCATTTTTAAAAAGGAAACGAGCGCTAATTTTGCGCTTTCATCCAAGAAAGGAATGTTCAATGCGCTGAATACATCCGCTGTACTGTGATAATACGGATTGAAATCGCCTACATATTCTTCATTAATACCAACTGCTGTGTAGCCTTTTGTCCAAAAAGAATAATGATCAGTGTTGATACTTCCAGGATTGACTACTTCCAGTTCTAAATCAATGTTGTAATCCGATTTTGCTTTTAGAACCAAATCCGCTAATTGCAGCGAATTCCCAATCGGTCGAACGTGTAATTCAGCCTTGTGGTCATCGTTTCCATCCCAACCAATCATGTCCAAATTGATGTAACCCAAAAATTCGTCACCGTGAACATTTCCAGCTGTGTAAGCGGAACTACCAATCAGACCCAATTCTTCTTCATCCCACAAAGCCAATACAATCGTATTTGGGAAATCAGTAGTTGCCAATAGACGAGCAATCTCCATAACCGCAGCAACTCCACTTGCATTGTCATCTGCTCCAGGTGCGATTGCTCCAGTTGGCACATCGTCGTAATGTGCTCCAATCATACATACCCGATCTGGGAATTGACTACCTGTTTTAACTGCGAAAAAGTTCTTCCCTAAATTGGAAAATGTTTGTTGACCAACAGTGTAACCCCATTTCGTGAAACGCTCTTTGCAATACTTGAACGTGTTTTCGTTTCCTGCATTGTTGTACAAACGCGATAGAATAGTAATCGACTGACCGTTGATGCTCAATGGCAATTCACCGCTCAGTTTTTTGATTTCCATTTGCACAGAATCGGAGTTGTACTGCTGCAATAATTGCAAAATACGCGTGTCTTGAGCACTAGAAATGGTCGTTCTTACCACTACTAGTAAAAAAACAATAAGAATACGATTCCTTTTCACGGTCATTTTTTACTCAAAACGGATATGGGTTTAAAAGTACGAAAAAGGAAGGGTTTGTTAATTACAGATAAATCAAAGAAATTTAAAACTCAATTTAGTTTGTTTTATTCTGATGAGGTGTTTTAAAACTTCAACTCTCAAGGTAATAGGCAAAAAATTCTCTCAAAATGGAGTAAAAATCTCTAAACTCGAAATAGTTGGGTGAAACACTGCTTACATGTTGGAAGTCCCTATTTCTAAAAAGCATTTTGGTACGTGTCAAATGATAGTATTGTGAAACTACAATGATGGATTTAAAATTTAAACTGTCCTTGAATTTCAGGGTATTGTTGACACTTGCAATAGTGTTGTTTCCAAGATTGTCTATGATGATCAATGAGTCAGGAACGCCTTTTTGCACTAAAAATTTTTTCATAATCGTACCTTCATAGTGACCTTCAACTCCCAAACCACCACTGACAATGATTTTATTTACACGTTTTTTATTGAATAAATCTAAACCACAGACTAATCTTTTTTCCAGTCGTTCAGAAAGCGTACCATCTGGATTGACTTTATTTCCTAAAATAAGAGCAACATCTGCTTTTTTGTTTTCATCCTTCATACCATCTGACACAATATAGATCGTATGAATCAAAAACCAGGTTGTAAAAAGGAGAAAAGTGATTTTTAGAATACGTTTCATATTAGAATTTGTTGATTTTAAAAGGTTTTCAAGAAGTCAATCCAAAAGTAAGGATATTTTCAAACGCCTTGCAATTACTCTATTTATCAAACTTTATTTCTTCTAATCAATCCCCTTCGTGCTCTCCATTTCTCTGTGTTCAATTCATGGTGGTGATTATGGCGAATATTGATCTTCTCTCCTCTGTGCCCTCCGTTTCTCTGCGTTTAAAAATCTTTGCATTCTCCGTTTCTCACTTCTCGAACCAAAACTGTTCAAAAGCATCATTTATCCACATTTGAACAAAACTTACCACTTTTTACCACTATGCTTTTATTTCAATTAATTTCAATAAAATCAATGCTTTTCGAAAAATAATTGTAACCTTTGAAGCGTTGATAACGTTATAAGTTTTCAACAAAGTGTAACTTGGTGGTAAAAAGTGGGTTATTCTCCCTAATTTTACCCATTATTAATAGCTATGACTGGACTTGTAGGAGAATTTGAAGTGAAGCTGGATGGAAAGGGAAGATTCCTTTTTCCTGCTGGCTTGCGCAAGCAACTTTCTCCCGAAGCCCAAGAGCAATTCATGTTAAATAAAGGTTTTGAAGATTGCTTGACACTTTACCCAATGAATGAATGGGAAAAATTGTCAGCTAAATTGTCAAAACTGAATTTGTTCAAACCAAAGAATCGAATGTTCTACCGCTTGTTCCATCAAGGAGCAAAACAATTAGCGTTAGATACTGCTGGTCGAATTCTTATCCCTGTCATGCACATGGAGCGAGTAGGTTTGGATAAAGATGTAATGCTAATCGCTTACAACGACAGAATTGAAATCTGGGACAAGTCCAAATATTTCCAACTAATTGATGGAAACATGGCTGATTTCGCTGATTTGGCGGATGAAGTAATGGGTGATTTGGGAAATGATGACGAATAACGATGCTACATACCACGTTCCAGTAATGTTGCGTGAATGCTTGGAGGGGTTGAATATCAATCCTGACGGCGTGTACGTGGATGTTACCTTTGGTGGTGGCGGTCATTCGCGCGCCATTTTCGAACAGCTTTCTCCAAAAGGCAAACTCATTGTTTTTGATCAAGATCCAGACGCTCGTTTGAATGCTTGGGAAGCTCCCAATTTCTTTTTCGTTGCGGCAAACTTCGCTTTTTTACGCAATCACTTGCGAGTGAAGGGGATTAAAGAAGTGGATGGGATTCTGGCTGATTTAGGTGTTTCCTCGCATCAATTCGATGACGCAAAGCGTGGCTTTTCGATTCGTGCGGATGAGGTTTTGGATATGCGCATGAATCAAGCGGGTGATTTTACAGCTGCTAAAATCGTGGAAACGTATAACGAAGAGGAGTTGGCGCGCATTTTTAGAGCTTACGGTGAATTGGATCATCCCTACAAAACGGCTGTTGAATTGGTGAAAGCGCGTAATAAAGGTGCGATCAAAACAACAGGACAATTGATGGAGTCCTTGGCTGCTGTTGCTCCTAAATTCAAAGATCACAAGTTTTTCGCACAGGTTTTTCAGGCTTTACGCATTGAAGTAAACCAAGAAATGGATGTTTTGGAGAAATTTTTAGAGCAAACTTCTGAAGTATTGAAAACGGATGGTCGCTTGGTAGTGATGTCTTATCATTCTTTAGAGGATCGCATGGTGAAAAACATCATGAAGCGTGGAAATCTAGATGGATCTATTGAAAAAGACTTTTTTGGAAATGTATTGAAGCCTTTTGAAGAGGTGAATCGCAAACCAATTGGACCAACAGAAGAAGAGATACAGCGCAATTCTCGTGCGCGCAGTGCTAAGTTACGAATCGCTAAACGTTTGCCAGATGGAAAATGAATTTCGCGAAAAGAAAGAGGACTTGAATCCAATGGATGCTCTCAAAGCGCAAGCTTCAGAGGGTAAAACCACAGGAAAAAAACGCGAAAAAAAAGAAAAGCAAACAGCTGAAAAAGGGACGAAAGTACGTCGTCAGAATTTGTTGATTCAAGTATTGAATGGAGAGATTTTAACACGTGATTTTGTCTTGAATAACTTGACTTTCATCTTCTTCATCTTGTTTTTATTGATGATGATGGTGTCGAAAGGTTACTACGGCAAACAATTACAAAAAGACATCAATGATCTGCAAACAGAAGTGGATGCGCAGACTGCTGAATACATTGAAAACAAAGCAAAACTGGAGGAGTCAACAACGCGCTACCGACTAGTACAATCACTAGAACGTAGAGGTTTGAAAGAGATGACCGATCCAGCTAAAGTAATTCGAGTTAAAAAGAAAAAGAATGGCTAACGAGAAAAAGGATCTAATGTGGAGAGCCTACCTTGTTTATTTAGGCTTTTTCATCGCGTTAACGGTGGTGATCGTTAAAACATTTTTAATTCAAACGGAAGGAAGTGAATCGTTTTTCTCTTCTACCAAAGAAAAGATTCCAACACGTGCTGTGAAGCGCTATCCAAGAAGAGGAGAAATCCTGGATCGCAATTTTACGCCTTTGTTGACATCGGTATCGTTCTTTGATTTACACATGGATCCAACAGTTGTGGATCAAGAGATTTTTGACAAAGAAGTGTCAGATTTAGCTTTGGGTTTGAGTCAGATTTTTCCTGAAACATCAGCTCGTGACTACGAAAACTATATCCGTAAGGGAAGAGCAAGAGAAAAACGCTACATCACAATCAAGTTAAAAGCTACTAACGAACAACGAAGAAGGGTGCGGGAGTTGCCAATTTTCAAGTTGGGAAGAAACAAAGGTGGTTTGATTGATACAGAAGAAATCACCTCTAGAAAACGACCGCACAGTGAAATGCTGAAACGTACTTTGGGATATTACCAAAACAATGGTGGCGTTGAGTTGCGTGTTGGTTTGGAAGGTGCTTACAACGAAGTATTAGCAGGCGAACCAGGTGAAGAAGTGGAACAAAAAATCTCTTCTGGTTGGAAGAAAACGGGTAAAATGATCCGCGAACCTATTGAAGGAGCTGATTTGATTACTTCTTTCGACATGGATATCCAAGAGGTGGCGCATTCTGAATTGTACCGCCAGTTGAAAAACCAAGGAGCAAGAAGTGGAAGTGTGATTGTAATGGATGTGAAAACTGGTTTCGTACGTGCAATGGCAAATTTGCAAATGGCAAGTGATGGCGAATACTATGAGTTGTATAACCATGCAATCGGTACAAAAGAAGTTCCTGGTTCTACTTTCAAATTGGCTTCTTTAATGGCTGCTTTAGAAGACGGGAAAATTTCTTTGAACGATACGGTTAACGCAAATGGGGAATACAACTTCTATACTTTAAAATTGCATGACTCCAATAAATTCGGTTACGGAAGAATTACCATCCGTAAAGCATTTGAGCAATCGTCAAACGTGATCGCAAAAGTGATTTACAATGCCTACAAAAACGAACCGCAAGCATTTGTTGATCGCTTGAGAAGTTTTGGTTTGGCTGAACCTTTAGGAGTGGACATTGCTGGTGAACCAACACCGACCTTATATTCTCCAGGTTCAAAGTATTGGTCAGGAATTTCATTGGCTTGGATGGCGATTGGTTATGAAGTACAACAAACACCGCTTCAAACGTTGGCATTTTACAATGCGGTTGCAAACAATGGCGTATTCGTGAAGCCACAATTTGTGGAGCAAATCAGACGAGGTCCACAAGTGGTGAAAAACTTCAAACCTGTTGTTTTACGTAAGAAAATCTGTTCGGATCAAACTTTGCGTCAAATGCAAGAATGCCTGTCTGGTGTTGTGATTCGCGGAACAGGAAGTGCTTTGAAATCCTCATTGTTTGATATCGCAGGAAAAACTGGTACAGCAGTATTGCAAAATGCAAACGGAAAGTACGGTGAAGAAGGGAATAAGACGTATCAAGCTTCTTTCGTTGGGTATTTTCCAGCTCAAGATCCGATCTACTCTTGTATCGTGGTTGTTTCTGCACCAAGTAAAGATATCTACGGTGCAACTGTATCGGGAACAGTGTTTACTGCAATTGCAAATAAAGTGTACTCGAATACTTTGAAATACCACAAAGCAATCAACGAATCACGCAAACGTTCGAAGTTGGCTCCTACTTCAATCAATGGTAATAACAATGATTTGTTGCGAGTATTGAAAGAATTGAAAGTGCGCTACAATGTGAGTGAATACTCAGAATGGGGAAGTACTAAAGCGCAAGGAGAAGAAGTGAAAATTGCGCCTATGAAGTTCTCTAAAAATACGGTTCCAAATGTAGTCGGACTTTCAGCAAGAGATGCGGTGTATTTGATTGAGCGCTTAGGAATGCATGTGTATTTAAGAGGAAAAGGAGAAGTCGTATCACAAACTGTCCCTGCTGGTTCTCCAGCTTACAAAGGTGG
Organism: Fluviicola sp.; assembly: GCA_020849495.1. GTDB lineage: Bacteria > Bacteroidota > Bacteroidia > Flavobacteriales_D > Crocinitomicaceae > Fluviicola. Next base: position 11,222 of record JADLGD010000029.1, on the reverse strand, counting down.
TTTAGTAGAATTAATATTGAAATGAAACAGTTAAAAGAACTTGCACAAGCAACAACAGTTGCAAAATGGATCGGACCAACGGAAGTGGAAATTTTCGCTTTGGTGGCTGATTCGCGTAAGGCTGTTTCGGATACTGCTTTTATTGCTGTAAAAGGAACGAAAGTGGATGCGCATGATTTCATTCCTCAAGTGATTGCTCAAGGCTGTAAATGCATTGTTGCAGAAAAAGAAGTCGAAGTGCCACATGATGTAACGCTTTTAGTAGTGCTATCAAGTTCAAAAGCTTTGGGCGAATTGGCACATGCGTTTTATGATTTTCCTTCTCGTGATTTGACCTTGGTCGGTATTACTGGAACAAACGGAAAAACGACCACAACTACTTTGCTGCACAAATTGTACACGCAATTGGGTTTCAAAACAGGCTTGATTTCAACGGTGGTGAATTTGATAGGAGAAGAAAAAATTCCTTCAACTCACACAACACCGGATCCAATTGCTTTGAATGCTTTGTTGGCGGATATGGTCAATGAAGGTTGCTCGCATTGTTTCATGGAAGTGAGTTCGCATGCGGTCGATCAGCATCGTATTGCAGGTTTGGAATTCAAAGGTGCAGCATTTACAAACATCACGCACGATCATTTGGATTATCACGGAACATTCAAAGCTTACATCGAAGCTAAAAAAGGCTTTTTTGACGGTTTGAAAAAAGGTGCTTTTGCCTTGGTGAATGTGGATGATAAAAACGGTTTGGTGATGGTGCAAAACACCAAAGCAAAAATTGCTACTTACGCAATGAAGTCGCATGCTGATTTCATGGTGAAAGTGTTAGAAAATAGCTTTAGTGGGTTGTTGCTAACAATCAATGGGACTGAGTTGTGGACACGATTAATAGGTGATTTCAATGCTTACAATTTGGCAACTGTTTTTGGAATTTCTCAATTGTTGGGCGAAGATAAAACAGAAGTACTAACCGTATTGAGCAAGCTTGAATCGGTTGATGGAAGGTTCCAATTTACCAGAAGTACAGCTGGAATTACAGCGATTGTGGATTATGCGCACACGCCGGATGCTTTGGAAAATGTCTTGAAAACGATCGAAAACATTCGCACGCGCAACGAGCAAGTAATCACAGTTGTAGGTTGTGGTGGCGATCGCGATGCATTGAAACGTCCTGAGATGGCAAGTATCGCTTGTGAAATGAGTGATAAGGTGATCTTGACTTCTGACAATCCACGTACGGAGGATCCACAAAGTATCCTTTCGCAAATGGAAGCTGGAGTAGGAGCGCACCAAACGATGAAGGTCTTGTCGATTTTGGATCGTGAACAAGCGATTAAAACGGCTGTCGCTTTGGCGCAACCAGAAGATATCATTTTGATTGCTGGTAAAGGACATGAGAAATACCAAGAAATCAATGGAGTAAAACATCCTTTTGATGACTTCGAAATTGTAGAAAATTACTTTACAAAACTGAATAAATAAACTTCCGCCTTGGTGGATAGACAAAGATAAAGCGCTTGCGCAAATAGAATAAACAATAACAAATAGGACATGCTTACATACTTATTTAATTATTTAGAAAGTTTGGATTTTCCGGGAGCGGGCTTGTTTCATTACATCTCATTCCGTGCCGCAATGGCATTGATTACTTCTTTGATTGTTTCCATTGTTTTTGGGAAGCGATTGATCAACTTGTTGCGCAAACAGCAGATTGGTGAAACGGTTCGTGATTTGGGCTTAGCGGGTCAAATTGAAAAATCGGGCACGCCAACCATGGGAGGGTTGATTATTCTAGCGGCTATTTTGATTCCAACTTTATTGTTTGCGAAACTCCACAATGTGTACGTAGTGACGATGTTGTTAGCAACAGTATGGCTTGGTGCAATTGGTTTCATCGATGATTACATCAAAGTATTCAAGAAAAACAAAGAAGGACTGAAAGGTCGTTTCAAAGTGGTTGGACAAATTGGAGTAGGGATCATCGTTGGTTCAATCATGTATTTCCACCCAGATGTACAAGTGCACAAACGCGTTGAAGCTGATTACAAATTGCAACCAGGTGAAACGGTGGTAACACATGTACACACCATGAATGAAAACGATTCGGTTCCTGCAAAATGGATTGTAACGCGCGACATGACCACTACCATTCCATTGATTAAAAACAATGAGTTTAATTACAACTGGTTGATCGGTGATATCGATAAATCGTACGGTTGGATGTTGTTCATTCCTTTTGTCATCATCGTTGTAATTGCTGTTTCGAATGGAGCCAACATGACAGATGGTTTGGATGGTTTGGCTGCTGGAACGAGTGCCATTGCTGGGATTGCACTAGCGATTTTGGCTTACGTAACATCGAATGTTCGCTTCGCAGACTACTTGGATGTGATGTACATTCCTTATGCAGAAGAGCTCGTGATTTTTATTGCCGCATTTGTAGGGGCTTGTATTGGATTTATGTGGTACAACAGTTATCCAGCGCAAGTGTTCATGGGCGATACAGGAAGTTTAGCCTTAGGAGGAATCATTGCTGTTTTTGCAATCTCTATCCGAAAAGAACTATTGATTCCAGTCTTGTGTGGTATTTTCTTGATTGAGAACTTATCGGTCATCATGCAGGTGGGTTACTTCAAGTTTACCAAAAAACGCTTTGGTGAAGGAAAGCGGATCTTCCTGATGGCACCATTGCATCACCATTACCAGAAAAAAGGCTTACACGAAGCAAAAATTGTATCTCGCTTCTGGATCGTAGCTGTGTTGTTGGCAGTATTAACCATCGTAACCTTGAAAGTACGATAATGAATATCCAAGATAAAATAGTAGTGATTTTGGGCGCTGGCGAAAGCGGCGTTGGTGCAGCTATTTTGGCGAAAGTCAAAGGTGCAGCTGTGTTTGTTTCTGATTTTGGAGCAATCAAACCTTCTTTTGTAGAAGAATTGAATGCACATCAAATCGAATGGGAACAAGGTACACATACCATGGATCGCGTTTTGGCTGCAACAATCATTGTGAAATCTCCTGGTATTCCTGAAAAAGCGCCTGTGATGAAAGCAGTTCGTGAAAAAGGAATCAAAGTGGTTTCTGAAATCGAATTTGCAGGCTATTTCACTACAGCAAAAAAAGTGTGTATTACCGGAAGTAACGGTAAAACAACAACTACGATGCTAACGCACCACATGCTAACAAAAGCTGGATTGAATGTGGGCTTGGCGGGTAATGTCGGATACAGTTTTGCAAAACAAGTAGCGCTGGAAAACAAAGATATCTATGTCTTGGAATTGAGTTCGTTTCAATTGGACGATATGGAAGATTTCAGAGCAGATATCGCTGTGTTGACCAATATTACTCCAGATCATTTGGACCGCTACGAATACAACATGCAATTGTATGTGAATTCAAAATTCCGCATACTCAATAACCAAACAACAGCTGATTATTTCATCTACAATGCAGATGATCCCATTATTCAAGCTGAATTAGAAAAACGCAGCATTGCTGCACAATGTGTTCCTTTTTCATTGACAAAAACCTTTGAAACGGGAGCTTACACGGCAAACAAACAACTCATCATAAACTTTAACAATCAATTCACTATGTCTATTCATGAACTAGCATTAAAGGGTAAACACAACGCCCAGAATTCATTAGCATCCGGATTAGTCGGGCGCATTTTGGATATCCGAAAAGAAGTTGTGCGCGAAAGCCTTGCTGATTTCGTAAACGTGGAACACCGTTTAGAATTTGTAGCAAAGGTATGTGGGATCGAATTTATCAACGATTCTAAAGCAACGAATGTCAACTCGACTTGGTTTGCTTTGGAAAGCATGGAGCAACCAACGGTTTGGATTGTTGGTGGTGTTGATAAAGGAAACGATTACACCGAATTATTGGATTTGGTAAAAGAAAAAGTAAAAGCAATCATCTGCTTAGGGAAAGACAATCAAAAAATCATTGATACGTTCTCTGATGCTGTGGAAACGATTGTTGAAGCTGGTTCAGCAATGGAAGCTGTTGCTTATGGTTACCGTTTGGCTAAAAAAGACGAAACCGTTTTGTTGTCTCCAGCTTGTGCAAGCTTTGATTTATTTGAAAACTACGAAGATCGTGGTGATCAATTCAAACAAGCTGTTCGTTCGCTTTAATCTGGATCACCATGGAAATCAAAAGAGAAACCAAACAAGGGCAGCTTTTAAATGCACGTGCGGAAGCGCTAAAAAACGCTGAGCTAAACTCCCTTCGCCCGCTTGGTAAGTTGTGGGGGATGGATGTGTTTTCGTGGTACAATCCTTCTGTATATGAACTTTCTGCAACAGTTCAAACCTTTCCTTTTCCGGTATTTATGCTGGGAACTGAAAAGTTGGTAAAAGAATTGGCAGCAGTAGATCCTGAAACGTTTAGAAGCCTTTCTTGGGTTGGTCAGTTTGATTGCGCGCAATTGCAATTGCCAGCAGACGTAATGGCTCCTGTTCCTTTGGTTTCAGCTACTGAAAACTTAGAGGATGCTTTGATTATGCTGAAAGGTGTAAAACAAGCACGACACATTTTATTGTTCACAGTAAGTGGCAATGAGTGGAAAACGAAAATGGAACAATTCGAAGAATTTGTAAGATTACAAGCATAAGTAAATGGTACAGCTATTAAGAAAATACTTTAAAGGGGATATGGTAATTTGGGTGATTACCATCATCTTGCTGGGGTTTTCCTTGCTGTCTGTTTATAGCTTTGTGCCCATCCTTGTGAAAATGGAAGGTGGTACGCCTTTCAAATACTTGTTCAAGCACTTTATCTACATTGTGTTGGCAGTTTTTGCAATGTATTGGATTCATAAGAAAGATCCAAAATACATTTCGAGGCTCTCAAAAATCATATATTACTCCGCCATTGCCTTGTTGATTTTTACCATGTTTTTCGGTACGAAAGTCAATGAAGCGGGACGTTGGGTGAAAATACCATTCGTAGGACTAACCTTTCAATCTTCGGATTTTGCAAAGTTGGCTTTGATCATTTATGTATCAAGAATGCTTTACAAGAAAAGAGAAATGATGAATAATTGGAAAGAAGGATTCATACCAATTATGGCACCGATAGTTATTATTTGTGGGTTGATTGTTAAAGATAACTTTTCAACGGCTGCCATTTTATTCATGATTTCCTTTGTGCTACTGTTCTTGGGGCGTGTGCCTTTTTCCAAACTCTTTTCGGTGGTCGCCGGTGGTATATTGCTCTTCATCATGGTTGTTGGTGTGCACAAAGCCTTACCGGATTTAAACATCTTACCGCGCTACGAAACATGGGTCAATCGTTTTACCAATCGCTATGAAAATAGTGCGGATATAGATGAACCGGGGAACTTACAAGCCAACAATGCGGAACAAGCCATTTTCTTAGGAGGATTTTTTGGTCAAGGAATAGGAAAAGGAAAAGTGAAAGAGTTTATTCCTGAAGCCTATGCCGATTTCTTTTTTGCCAGTTTTGTCGAAGAGTTCGGTTTGATAGCTGCAGTATTTCTAGTGCTCTTTTACCTTATTTTACTCTACCGGATCATGCGGATTGCATTGCGGTCCGACAACCTATTTGAAACCTATCTCTGCATGGGTATTGGAATATTATTGCTTTCACAAGCAGCTGTAAATATGATGGTCTGTACGGGGATTTTCCCGGTAACTGGACAAAACATGCCTTTCCTAGCAATGGGAGGTTCAGCCATGATCATGGCCTGTTTGGGAATTGGAATTGTACAAGCAATTGCGCAACGTCAAGAAGAAGGAAAGACGGTTGCAACTGAAACTGTATTAGCATGAACGAATTAAAAAGAGTAGTGATTTCTGGTGGCGGAACAGGTGGACACATCTTTCCAGCTATTGCAATAGCCAATGAAATCAAACAGCGCTATCCGAAAGTGGACATTTTGTTTGTTGGCGCAGAAGGAAAAATGGAAATGGAAAAAGTTCCTGCAGCTGGGTATAAAATCGTTGGTTTACCTATCGTTGGTTTGCAACGAAAATTCACGTTTTCTAATTTCTTGTTGCCGTTTAAATTATTGAATTCTCTTTTGAAAGCACGTTCGATTTTGAAAGCGTTCAATCCGCAAGTGGTGATTGGAGTAGGAGGTTATGCAAGTGGGCCAACATTAAAAATGGCACAACGTCTCAAAATTCCTACGGTTATCCAAGAGCAAAATTCGTATCCTGGAAAAACCAATCGTTTACTTGCAAAAGAAGTAGCGGCTGTTTGTACAGCTTATGAAAATTTGGAAAGTGTTTTTCCAGCCAATAAAATCAAGCTGACAGGAAATCCGGTAAGAGCTGAATTGCAAACGAGCACTTTGTCAAAAGAAGAAGCATTTACCCATTTCCCTGCTTTGGATCCAACGAAAAAAACCATCCTCATCATCGGCGGAAGTTTAGGGGCTCGTACCCTGAATGAAAGTGCACTTTTTGGTGCAGAAGCCATAGGGAAACAGGATGTTCAATTGTTGTGGCAATGTGGTAAATTCTACATCGATGCAATGAAAGAGGAAGTTAAAAAAATAGAAGGTGTTACCATCGTTTTGACTGATTTTATCGCTCGAATGGATGCTGCTTATGCTGTCGCGGATGTGATTATTTCTAGAGCTGGAGCATTGTCGATTTCTGAGTTGTGCTTGGTTGGTAAACCTACCATCTTGGTGCCTTCTCCAAATGTTTCAGAAGATCATCAAACGAAAAATGCGATGGCTTTGGTGAATAATCAAGCAGCGGTTTTAATCAGAGACAACGAAGCAAAAACGATCTTACTTCTAGAAGCAGCTGCTTTGATAAAAGATATAGAAAAATCAACGGCTTTGGGTACCGCTATTCGTGCAATGGCAAAACCAGATGCAACAAAGGATATTGTTAACGTAATTGAAAATTTGGTGTAGGTGCGCGATGCATCGCGCACCTACACACAAAATTAAAATGGATATAAACAAAATTAAACGGTTTTACTTCATTGGTATTGGTGGCATTGGAATGTCAGCATTAGCTCGTTATTTCCATGCAAAAGGGTTTGAAGTTGCAGGATACGATAAAACACCATCTCCTTTAACGGATGAATTACAGGCTGAAGGAATGGACATTCATTTTGAAGATTGGGGAAGTCAGTTGCCACAAGCATACCAAAATACAGAAGAAACATTGGTTGTTTACACGCCCGCTATTCCTGCAAACATGCAAGAGTTGGTGTATGTGAAACAACAACACAAAGTGCTTAAACGCAGTGAAGTATTGGGTTTAATTACACAATCGAGCAAAGGAATTGGTGTAGCGGGAACGCATGGCAAAACGACTACTTCCACCATGTTGGCTTATGTGTTAAGTCAATCGCATGTGAAGTGTTCTGCTTTTCTAGGAGGAATTTCCAGTAATTTCAATTCAAATGTATTGGTCAATGCCAATGCTGAATATTCAGTGATCGAAGCCGATGAATTTGATCGTTCGTTTTTACGTTTATCTCCATTTGCAAGTATCATAACGGCGATGGATCCCGATCATTTGGATATTTATGGAACCAAAGAAGCGTTTCATGAAGGTTTTCAATTGTATGCAGATAAACACATCAAAAGTGGATTTGTGATTTACAAAGCGGGATTGCCTTTAAAGAAAACCGGTTTTCAATCGCTTACCTATGGTGTGAATTGCGAAGATGCCGATGTAAAAGGTTTTGATTTGCGCTATGAAAACGGCAAGTTTTTGATGGATGTACAATTCGCAAACAATCATTGGGAAGCTGTGGAGCTTGGTTTACCAGGTGTTCACAATGCTGAGAATGCTTTGGCAGTTTGTGCAATGGGCTTGAAATTAGGTTTGAGTGAAATTGAAATCCGTTCAGGGTTGAAAAATTTCAAAGGAGTAAAACGCCGCTTTGAATACCAATGGAAAGGAAAAGAATTGATTTATATCGACGATTATGCGCATCATCCAACGGAAATAGAAGCCTTGGTTTCATCCATTCGCTTGTTGTATCCAGATAAAAAAGTAACGGGAATTTTTCAACCACATTTATTTTCCAGAACACGCGATTTCTTAGATGGTTTTGAAACTGAATTGGCCAAATTGGATCACGTCATTTTGATGCCTATTTACCCGGCTCGTGAAGAACCAATCCCAGGAATTACCAGTGATGTTTTGGTGAAAGGAATTGGAAAAAAAGCATTGTTGATGCAACCCGAAGAAGTAATTGAATGGGCTAAAAAACAAAACGAAGGAGTGGTATTAACTATCGGAGCAGGCGATATTGATCGCATCGTTCCTACATTAAAATCGATTTTCGAACACAATGGCAATTAATAAGAAGTGGAAGTTGTTGGCTTGGGCTGTGTTTGCCATTTTGGTAATCGTGCTGCTTTTTATTGCTAGAAAGCAACAAGAAGAACTGGTGGCTGCCAGTCCAACAATTGCTATTTCTGTCGTAGATGAAAATGCTTTTTTAACTGAAAATGAATTGTTGCTTCGTTTGAAACGCAATAATTTGGTGTATCAAGGGCAGCAAATGCAACAATTAAATACCACTGCCATTGAAGCCTATATTCGCAAAATGCACGAAGTAGAATTGGTGGATGTGTATAAACGCTTAGGCGGACAATGGAATATTCGTGTAAAAGTTCGTCAGCCTTATGCGCGTATTTTCAATAAACACGGTCAAAGCTTTTATGTGGATGCGAAAGGTGCAACCATGGATCCTTCTCCTAACTTTACAGCGCGTGTTTTGGTTTTTTCTGGAAATATTTCTGATAAAAGCGATTCTTTAACCGTTGAAGAAATTCTCAAAGATCCTGATTTGGCTTATCGAAGAAGCATCGACGAAATCTATCGCATTGCAAAGTACATTGCTCATGATGATTTTTTAAGAGCTCAAATTACACAAGTTCATAGAGATCGTTGGGGCGATTTTGTGTTTATTCCTCAAGTTGGTGGACATGAAATCATGTTTGGTTCCGCTAATTCGGATCAAGAGGTGAAAGAGAAAATGGAAAAACTGAAAATTTTCTACAAAGAAGGTTTGCCTTACGAAGGTTGGAATAAATACGAACAAATCAATTTAAAATACAAAAATCAAATTGTTTGTAGAAAACGAGAAGAAAGCGAATAATCAGTTTGATTTTCAACATCTTGTGAATTGAGGGGTTGGCCCCCTCGAATACTAACTCGTTCTAGTCGAATTTTGTCCTATCAGAATGATGGACCAAATGAAACAAACCCTATTACTCTTACCGTTTTTACTTTTAAATAGTGTTTTGTTGTTTTCACAACAACAACTTTCACTAGTTAATCAACAAGTTCACACAGTTACTTCCGCTTTGATTTACGATGATGGTGGAGCAGATAATGCCATTTCAAACACATCTTTTGTTTCTACAATTGTGGCAGATCATGGCTACATGCGCTTGTTTTTTAAATACATTGAATTGCCCGCTGGTGCTCAATTGAAAATATTTAAAGGAGCAGATACAACTGAATTACTGGGGCTTTTTGATGGCTACTACAAACCTGCTGATTTTGTAGAGAAAGCGTTTACTATTCAATACATTCCTGGAACTGAGATGACAGCTACAAGAGGATTTGAAGGTTTAGTGACGATTGTGGAACCTGTTGAAATTGAAAAGGTGACCATGCCTGAAAGTGATTGTATCAATGCTATTCCTTTGTGTAGTAATTCAACAGTCAATACTTCAGCTAATCAATACGATAATACTGGGAATGTTAACGATGACAATGGATCGTGTTATTCTGGAACTGGAAATGGTGGATCAGTTTGGTACTCGTTTTCTCCTCAAGGAAATGGAACGCTCGATTTCATGATCAATCCAACTGGTTCAACGGATTACGATTTCGTACTTTGGGATATCACCAACGGTTGTTCGAATAAAGTACAAATGTCCTGTAATTTCTCAGCTACTCAAGGAGCGACAGGTTTAAATAGTGCTGGTTCGACAGATTCTCAAGATGCATCAGGTACAACCAATAACATGTTGGAAAATGTCTCTGCAACTGGTGTGTATGCATTGTGTATCAATTATTACAGTGGAAACAATGACGGGTTTACGTTGAACTTTCACAACATAGCAAGTACCCAAAACATCATTGACAATACGCCTCCTACTATTACGAATGCTTACACAACGAATTGTACTTCTGCGACACAGTTTACAGTTAACTTTTCTGAATTCATTGATTGCAATACGATCCAAGCATCCGATTTTGTTTTGGCAGGACATACAGTGTCTATCGTAAGTACCAATTGTGTGAATGGTAAAACGTTGAGTGTTGTCATTTCTATCGCGCCAGCATTGCCTCCAGGTGTCTATACTTTGAACGTGACTGGAATGAATGATATGTGTGGAAATCCTTTGAATTCCAATTATTCGATTAATACGACTGCAGTTCCTACGGCTAATGCTGGACCTGATAGAGTAGCCTGTTCTACTCCAGGATTTTTCGGGTCTACAAATTACGGTTCAGTCACCTTGACAGGTTCTGGCGGAACAAGTTATTTGTGGAGTACGGGGCAAGCTGGGGCTTCAATTTCAGTTTCACCAAGTAGTACAACTGTTTATACATTAACTGCTATTTCAGGTAGTTGTTCTGCAACAGACAATGTAACGGTAACTGTTTCGGCATCGCCAACACCGAATTTGGGACCAGATCAAACATTGTGTTCCGGTTTCCCAATTACCTTGAATGCAAGTGGAGGGGGAACGTATCAGTGGCAATCAACAACTTCTACCAATTTTTTTGGTCAACCAACAGGGTTTGCCAATATTGCTGGTGCTACCAATGCTTCCTTTACTGGAAATCCAACAGGAACCATTTTTTATCAAGTACAAGTGACCAATGCAGCAGGCTGTGTGGGAACAGATAATATTAAAGTAACCATCGGTTCAGGTGTTTTTGGAATTACTGCTCCTCCATTTGTTTGTCAAGGTAGTCCGATAACGCTTAGTTTACCTTCTAGTATGACGGCTTACACATGGAATGTTGGAGGAACGCCGATTGGAACTGCGAATAGTCCATTGACGGTTACACCAACTGCTACAACAACTTATACCGCTGTTAGTACAACAGTGGGGTGTACAGGAAGTGCAAATGTAACAGTGCCCATGCATCCAAACTTTGCGCTGACTGCAACGGCAAACCCAACAATCGCTTGTGCTGGAACGCCGGTTGATTTAACATCTACTGGACCAACTTCTGGTTCAA
>JADLGD010000028.1 GCA_020849495.1 Fluviicola sp. | reverse complement strand
CCTTCAATCTCTCAAAAATACTGGCTTCTTAATAATATTGTTAAATTGTTTTTTAGGTAATTTCTCGTTTTCCTAGATTGGGTAGTAATTGGCAGAATTTACCCAATGCTCCCCCTCAACCTCCCAAAAACACTGACTTCTTAATAATATTATTAAATTGTTTTTTAGAGAATTTCTCGTTTTCCAAGATTAGGTAGCATTTGGTAGAATTTACACGATGGAATCCCCTTCAATCTCTCAAAAATACTGGCTTCTTAATAATATTGTTAAATTGTTTTTTAGGTAATTTCTCGTTTTCCTAGATTGGGTAGTAATTGGCAGAATTTACCCAATGCTCCCCCTCAACCTCCCGAAAACACTGGCTTCTTAATAATATTGTTAAATTGTTTTTTTAGGGAATTTCTCGTTTTCCAAGATTAGGTAGCATTTGGTAGAATTTACACGATGGAATCCCCTTCAACCTCCCAAAAACACTGGCTTCTTAATAATATTGTTAAATTGTTTTTTTAGGGAATTTCTCGTTTTCCAAGATTAGGTAGCATTTGGTGGAATTTACCCGATGGAATCCCCCTCAACCTCCCGAAAACACTGGCTACTTAATAATATTGTTAAATTGTTTTTTAGGGAATTTCTCGTTTTCCAAGATTGGGTAATAATTGGCAGAATTTACCCAATGCTCCCCCGCAACCTCTCGAAAACACTGACTTCTTAATAATATTGTTAAATTACTTTTTGTCTGTTAGATGAACTTCCAGCAATTTCTAGACTTAGATCTGACTTTCCAATGTATTATAACACATCCAAATGCTGAATAAGGCTCTCGATTTGCTGACTAAGGCAGCACTATGATTATATTCTTAACTGAAGCTATCTCAATTTGATGACAGATGACTCAATTTGTTGACTGAGGTTCTCGAAGGCAACACAAAAAAAACGGAGCGAAATTTCTTTCGCCCCGTTTCAATAGTTTATTCATTCAATTAGTTACTAGGATTCGCTAAACCGATTTCCAATAACTTACGATTGTCGTATACTTCGAATTTCTTTTGCAAGCCTCTACGTGCATCATTTGCAATGCTACCACGTAATTGAGCCAACATTTGATTGCGCTCAGCATCGTAGTTTGCAGCAGCAGGAGCTTTAACTGTTTTGTTCAATTTGAACACATACACACCAGCGTTTCCTACTAATGGAACAGTTGTTTTTCCATCTTGTAATCCAGAGAACAATGCTCCAACAACTTCTGGCTCATAACCTCCACCTTGAATAGATGGGTTAGCAAAAGTAATGTCAGCTTGAGCTACTCCAGTTTTCAAACGTTTAGCAATGACGTTCAAGTTACGAACTGCTCCAATTTTTGCTTGAAGGCGTTTTGCTTTTTTCTCTTTAATTGCTTCCATTTTCATTTGTGTGTAAGAGTCTTCAAAAGAAGGAGCTCCTTTTTCACGAATAGAAGAAACAATTGCAATGATGTAACGGTCTTTATCTTGAATTGGTGAAGCGCATAATTGTCCTACTTCAGCATCTGGACTGTATGCCAATTCAAGGATTTTTTGCTCTGCTAATTTTGTATTGAAACCAGACACACGTGGAGCTTCATCCAACATTTTAACTGGACGAGAGAAGTATTCAGCTTTTGAAGCAAGTGTATCAAACAAATTCAATTTGTCGAATACTTCTTCTTTAGCAGAAATTTCACGTTCCATTTTGTACAACATGTTGTATGCTTTGTCTTTCAAGTTGATGTTGGTTTCTTCAGAAGGAAGTAAGGTTTTTTCAACTACAGCTAATACAGGGTATTTAACTGTTTTACGATCCATCACCTCCATGATATGGAAACCGAAATCTGTTTGAACTACTCCAATTGTTCCGATAGGTTTCTCTGTTGAGAATTTAGAGAATGGTTCAACCATTTCATAATCCATGAAGTCTTCGTAAACACCACCTTTTTCTTTTGAACCTGGATCTTCAGAATATTTCATTACGAAATCACCAAAGTTGTCTTTGTTGATCACTTTCACCAAACTATCTGCTAATTTTTTAGAAGCAGCAATTTTCTTCGTGTCACCTTTTTGTGCAGCAATTAAAATGTGACGTACTTTACAAATGTTTGTATTGAAATCCAAAACTTTAGCAACACGTGTTCTACCATTGTCATTGTATGGCCCAACGATTTGTCCTATTGTCGCTGTTTTAAATACAGTATCCAACTCCATTGGGTAAGTCATGCCTGGACGTGCTTTTTGATCTCCTTGAGGACGGAATGTCATCACGTGACCAGAAGCATATTGTTTTACCTCTGAATTTGCCAAAATGAACAATGAATCGTTTTTCGCTTTTGCAAAATCAGCTTTCAATTTTTTCATTTCAAGATTGAAAGCGTTTGAATCTGTTTTAGAAGGTTGAATTGCAATGTCAAAATACTTCACATCACGACCAGCCATTACCTCATACTTTTTCTTGTCTTTGTTCGCTTCCCAGAATTTACGTACCTCATCATCAGTGATTTTGATGTCTGTATCTGGAATGTCACGGAAGTTAGCAACAACATAAGAAACAGATTTTACTTCTTTCTGTGCTTTGTACTCTTCTTTCGCTTCCAATTTAGTTACATATAAACCTTGTGCTAAGATTTGGAAGTATTTTTCTTGCTTACGCGATTTTTTCAAACCTTCTTTTGTGTCTTTCCATTGTTGAGCTGCTTGAGGTTCTGTTGCTTTCTCACGCTCTTCAATGAATTTTTGCAATTGTTTAGGGTTGAATTTACCTGTAGCTGGATCAACAAAATTTTGTTGAATGTCTGGCAACAATGTAAATCCATCTTCTCCATATAAATAAGAAGTAAACTCTTGCTCAGAAACATCAATTCCTAATGCTTCGTATTCTTTTTCCAATAATTGCTCATCTACAGCCAATTGAAAAGCGCGATCTTCACTTTGCTCTTTGTCTCTGTCTGTGTATTCGCGTCCTTGTTGTTGGAAACTTTGTTGGTCAGATAGCATGAATTGGTTGACATATTTATTGTAATTGTCAACATTCACTTCTTCACCATCGATAGTACCTAGGTTACCTTGAACAGGACCTCCTCCAAATGAATCGAAAAAGCCAGTTAAGATAAAGGTAACCAATGCTAAACCTACAAATCCTATCAAGACATAACGACCTTTGTCTCTAATTGTACCAATAATTGCCATGTTGTATTTTTTCTATAAGGGTGCGAATATAATCAGTTGAGGCGACTTTTAAAAGTTTCCACTCGTTTTTTCATGAAGTTTCAAGAAATTCAGTGCTTTAATGTGTTTTTTCGCATGTTCACATTGCTTGTTGACAACAATCTCAACATTTCAGGAGGTTCTTTTGTTATGTTTACATCATTTGAATGTTTGGAAATCCAAATGCAAGCTTTTATCGTTAGTTGCTTAAAATATAAATCATGAAAAAAGTTCCTTTTATTTTTCTAACGCTTTTATTAGCACTTCAATCTTGTGCTCAAGATGGACCAGTAGAAACTAAAACCGCTACTAAAAAACCCTCTGAGAAGGAATTGAAAAATTACCAAGTAGCCTATTTTGGAAGTGGTTGCTTTTGGTGTGTGGAAGCAATTTATGAATCTGTTACAGGTGTGGTGGAAGTGGAATCGGGTTATGCAGGAGGACATGTAAAAAACCCAACTTACGAACAGGTATGTGGTGGAAATACAGGCCATGCTGAAACTGTGAAAGTGTATTACGATTCATCGCAAATTTCTTACAAAGACTTGTTGTTGGTGTTTTACAATTCGCACGATCCAACTACTTTGAATAAACAAGGTCCTGATAGTGGAAGTCAATACCGTTCAGCAATTTTTTACCAAAACGAACAAGAACGTAAATCAGCTCAAGCGACCATTGATGCATTACTTGCAGATAAAACTTTTCCGCGAATCACAACGGAGTTAGCGCCTTTCACAGCCTTTTACAAAGCAGAAGCCTATCACCAAGATTTTGAATGTAAAAACCCAAATAATGGTTACGTAAAAGCGGTTTCTATTCCTCGTTTGGAGCAATTTCAGATAAAAATGCCCGAAGTCATCAAAAAAGAGAACTAGTTCCCAATTCTCGCTTTACTGCTTCAAGATTTTCCAGCGCAGGTGAACAAGCCCCATCTGCGCAAATACTGTAAAAATCCTGTGCTTCAAATTTTAGCAAATGAAAGGGTGATAGCAATTGTTGTAAAGCAAATGAATTGGCTGTTTTGGGTGCTTTGATACAAGCAATACCCTCTTGAAAACGCAATAATAATAGTGCCCAATTGGAATAACCAGAACCGTATTGCTCCATGCCGTCCAACATATTCGTAAGCAATTGTTTGGCTTTTTGTTCGAATTCAAATTGATCCGTAAGATGGAATAAATTCAATAGGTTGTGCCCCATGACACTATTCGTTGATGGAATAACGTTATCACCCAATTCCATTTTACGTGTAATCAATTCGCTGTTTTCGGGTGAAAAGAAATACATCCCCGATGGTTGATCGTAAAAGGAAAGTGCAGTTGTTTGTTCCAATTGAAGTGCTTTTTCCAGCCAGTTTTCATCAGCGGTTAATTGATACAATTCGATGAATGCTTCAATAACAAAGGCGTAATCGTCTAAAAATCCTTCGATGAAAGCTCTACCGTTTTGGTAACTGTGCCACAATTTTCCTTCAGAAGTTAATTGGTGTGAAAGGATCCATCGACCAATTTTCAAGGCCATCAACTTGAAACTTTCATCTTCTGTAGCTCGATAAGCAGCACACAAACCGGTGATGGTCATGGCGTTCCAAGCGGTCAAACATTTGGTGTCCGTTCCAGGAGCAATTCTTCGTTTACGTTCAGCAAATAAATCGTCAATAGCAGTATGAATATCGTTTTCAGTAAGTGATGTGTGGCGTTTTAAAAAGGCTTCAACCGTTTCCTCACGAAGTAGAATCCAGTTGTTGTGTTCCCAATAACCTTTGTTTTGTGGATTGTACAATTCCCAGAACCACTGAGCTCTTTCATCACCTAAAACAGCTTTGATTTCCTCCAAATTCCAAACGTAATATTTTCCCTCTTCACCTTCAGAATCAGCATCTTGTGCAGCAAATAAACCGCCTTCTTCGCTGGTCATTTCACGTTCTAACCAATTCAATGTGCTTGTTAAAACACGTTTGTATTCCGGGTTTGGATCAAAACGATAAGCGTGTGCATACAATTCCAGCAACTGTCCGTTATCGTACAACATTTTCTCAAAATGCGGTACTTTCCACAACATATCAACGGAATAACGAGAGAATCCACCGCCAATTTGATCGTAAATACCACCCAAGGCCATTTTGTGCAAGGTCAAAGCAACATGTTTCAATACGGCTTCGTTTTGATACACATGTCCGTGGTGTAATAAGTATTTGTAATTGTTGGGTAAGGGAAATTTCGGAGCATGTGTTGGACCGCCTTCCACCTGATCCATGCGCGCTTGCCAACGACGCACCAATTCTTCCAATTTTCCTTCAGGAAATGCACTGATGGGTTTTGCAACTTCAATCAATTCACTGTTTTTGACACCTTCTGTCAATTGAGTGGCGTATTCCAATACTTTTTCTGGATCGTTTTCATAGGTGTGATGCAAGGAACGCAACACGTGCATCCATTGTTCTTTTGGGAAATAAGTTCCTCCATAAATGGGTCTTCCATCCGGAATGGTGAAACAGTTCAAAGGCCAGCCACCTTTTTGGGTCATTAACTGAACAGCGGTCATGTACACTTGATCCACATCTGGGCGTTCTTCACGGTCAACCTTGATACAAACAAAAAACTTGTTCATCAAAGTTGCCACTTCTTCGTCTTCAAAACATTCGTGTTCCATTACATGACACCAATGACAAGCCGAATAACCTACCGAAACCAAAACCAATTTGTTTTCGCGTTTAGCTTGTTCAAAAGCCTCATTCGACCATGCCACCCAGTTGACAGGGTTGTGTGCGTGTTGTTGTAAATAAAGACTGCTTTCGTTGATGAGCTCGTTTGTGTATTGTTCCATACGCTAAAATTACTGCTTCATAGCTGAATTGGCAAGTGACATGGGTTGCATTTCCAATAACGAAACATTGTTTATAACTCCAACAGCCTAGATTTCGCATTTCAAACATTTGCCTTAATTTTGTGGCTCAATTGTTTATCCCTGTGAAAGAATTAAAACCGTATCACGTTCTGTTGTATGTAATTGGAATTTTTGTAATTCTAACTCCCTTGACTTTTTTGGTAAAAGATGATGTCATTAATTTGGGTGGGGTTGAGTTTCGATTTTTGGGAATTGACAATGCATTAGTTCCTTTAAAACCGGTTAAAAACAAGGATATTTCCAACATCGTGAAAGTGGACACCATGAACATTGAAGGTCCTGCGGTGGACACCTTGGTGAAAAACAGTTTCCAAACAGATGGTAAAATGGGTGCTCCTAGTGGAGGTGCATTAACGGGTGAATCAGCTACAAAAATCGAATACGCCTATTCTGGTGAACAAGCATTGAGTCGCTTTTTTGAGAAATTAGAAGCTGCTGCTACAGGGAAAAAAGTACGTGTGTTGCATTACGGTGATTCACAAATTGAAGGCGATCGCATGACATCGTATATTCGTCAACGCTTACAAGCACAATTTGGAGGAAACGGACCAGGTACCATTCCTGCAATGAATGTCTACAATACGTTTACTTTTAAGCAACGCTATTCCGAAAACTTTAAACGCTACACGGCTTTTGGTGGAGCAAAGTTGAAATCAAAACGCTACGGATCGATTTGTACGGCTGCTCGTTTTACTCCTGAATATGATTCTTCTGAAATGGCTGGAATCACGAGTATCAAAGAAGCTTTCATCGAAATTGAACCATCTGCAAGTGCGTACGATCGTGCTCGTAAGTTCAACAATGTGTACATGTATTACACCTCTTGTACCAAACCTTGTAAAGTAAAAGTCTACAAAGGAGAAGAGTTAATCCATGAAGACAGTTTGATTCAAGATGGTCGTTACCATTCAATGGCACTTTCATTTCCTTCAACGCCTTCCAAGTTGCGCTATGAATTTTCAGCAGCTGTAAGTCCAACAATCATTGGATTCTCGTTAGAAGGAGATTACGGTGTGCAAGTGGATAATATTGGTATGCGTGGTTCAAGCGGTACTTTCTTTGGAAAAATTGATCACACAACGGCTTCAAAAATGTACAGCGAACAAAATGTTGAAATGGTCATCATGCAGTTTGGTGGTAACTCGGTTCCTTACTTAAAAGACTCAAGTGGGGTCAGAAATTTCGCGAAAAACTTCCGTGGTCAATTAGCGACTTTGAAAAAATTACGACCAAATGTAACCGTGATGGTTATTGGTCCAAGTGATATGTCTACTTCAAGTGTGAATGGAATGGTTTCCTATAAAATGATTCCGTATTTGGTTTCAGAGATGAAACGCGTAACCATTGAAGTGGGCGGTTGTTATTGGGATTTGTTTGGTGCAATGGGTGGATTGAACTCCATGCCTAGTTGGGTAGATCAAGGTTTAGCCGGAAGGGATTACATCCATTTCACCAATAAAGGAGCTAGCATCGCTTCGCAATTGTTCTTTGATGCACTCGCAGCGGAATACGTCCGTTGGAAAGCGGGCAAATAAGGGTGTAATGTTCAATGAACGATTGAAATATTGGATGAAATTGAGTGCTAAAATAGCGGTGTTGGTTGGTTTGTTGGTTGCCTGTGCAGGTAGATCACAGACAGATTCTATTCCCCAAAAAGCGCCCTTGAATTCGTATTTCTTTCCTGCCTTTTTAAACATTGATACCAATTTACACCACAAATATCCGTTTATCAACTTTTCAGCAAATTGCTTTCGTTTCTATACTCCAAATAGTAAGAATTGGGAAAAGCTGTACAAGGATTTCCAAGCAATGGTGGCTAGTAAAGACCGAAAACTGAATTTCTACCACATTGGAGGTTCGCATTTACAAGCTGACATTTATACACACGATATACGCACCTACATGCAAACCCATTGGAGCGATCTGCCGGGTGAACGTGGCTTGGTCTTCCCTTTTGATTTGGCAAAGACCAATAATCCGTGGAACTACGAATTCAAATCTCCCAATGTTTGGAAAAATTACCGCTCTGTTTCTAGCAGACCAGATGGTGTTGATTTCGGATTAATGGGTGCTGTAGTCGAATGCGATGATTCGGTGATCAATGTGCGTTTCAGATACGATAAAACAGAGACCAAACCCGGATTTACACGTTTGCGCATCTACCACAATAAAGGATATTTTCCTTACGAACTGAATTTTGGGGATCATGAAATCCTCATCGTTGACAAGTACCACAACGAAAATTTAGGTTACACCGAAACCATTTTTACGGATCCTGTTGATACCTTTGATTTACAGTTTATTCGCACGACAAATCAACGTTTCAACTTACAAATCAATGCTTTTCAGTTGTCAAATGCCTTACCAGGTGTGTCTTATACTTCCATCGGTGTCAATGGTGCGGGACTTTACACGTATTTGGCGAATCGCAATTTTGAAGAACAATTGAAAGAATCACCACCCGATTTCTTTGCTTTTTCTGTTGGAACAAATGATGCCAACGTACCTTACGGGTCGTTTAACCCTGAAGTGTACAAACGCAATTTGGAAAATATGATGCTGAAAGTATTGCGAGCAAATCCGAATTGTGCGATTTTACTGACGGTTCCAAACGATGCGGCTTACAAAAAACAGTATCCTAATAAAAACATTGCTCGCCAACGAGAAGTGATCATTGAATTAGCAAAAAAATACGAATGCCCTGTGTGGGACTTTTATGGTGTGATGGGAGAATTGAGTTCCTCACGCAAATGGATGTCCTATGATTTAATGCGTTCGGATATGGTCCATTTCACAGCACCAGGTTATCACCTTAAAGCAGATTTATTCATAGACGGCTTTGAAAAATGGTTGCAACAAATGAGTAAACGCACAATAAAATAAACGAGTAAACAAACCAATGGAACGACTGCACGAGATATTTAGTTTCTTACCCATGAGCTCAATGACCTTTAATCGACTCGATTTTTGGTTGTTCTTCATCTTTATCATGATGGTGTTTTCACTGTTGCACAAAAATCAATTGATGCGCAGTATCTTCATCACCATCGTCAGTTTGTTCTTGTATTTCAAAACATCTGGTTTGTTTGTTTTACTGCTCGGGCTTTCCATTGTGGTCAATTTTGGTTTAGGGAAATTGATTTACACACGCGCATCGGATGTCAGTAGGAAGTGGGTGATTGCTTTTTCCGCAATATTCAATGTGTTTTTTCTAGGTTACTTCAAATACGCTTACTTTTTCACGGATTCGTACAACAAAATGTTTGGAACGGATTACCAGATTTTGAACAAATTTGCTGTTTGGGGAAATGGATTTTTTGGAGACGGAACCTTTGAAACAACCATCCTTTTACCAGCCGGAGTAAGTTTCTTCACCTTCCAATCGATTTCGTATGTGGTGGATATTTACCGTAAGGAAATCAAACCGGTGAAAAACTTTTGGGATTATGCTTTTTATGTGACCTACTTCCCACACGTCATTATGGGTCCAATTGTTAGAGCGCGCGATTTCATTCCTCAAATTTACCAGCCGTTCCAACTGAACAAAAAAGTCTTTTCTGAATCTGTTTTTCTAATCGTAAAAGGTCTTTTCAAGAAAATCATTTTAGCGGATTTCATTGCCGTACATTTCATCGACAAAGTAGTAGATGCACCGGATGCATATCCAGGATTTGTGGCGGTATTGGCCATGTGGGGATATTCCCTCCAAATCTATGGTGATTTCTCGGGTTATACTGATGTAGCAATTGGTATTTCACGATTGATGGGCTTTGAATTGTTGCCCAACTTTAATTCGCCGTATAAAGCAAACAGTGTGGCCGATTTCTGGAGAAGATGGCACAAATCGCTCGGAGCTTGGTTGCGCGATTACTTGTACATTCCGCTTGGTGGAAACAAAAAAGGAACCATTGGAACCTATGTCGCCATATTCATCATCTTTATTTTTCTGGTCTTCATCACCGGTTGGTACGAATTGATTTTTGTTTACATCGGTTTGATGGCATTGTACGGCATTGCTGTGTTGATCAGTCCGAAAGTAAAAACGTTCATGCACCGCGATTTGAACTTGCTCATCACTATGATTATTGGTGGTTTGTGGCACGGTCCTTCTGAAAATTTCGTGATCTGGGGAGCAATGAATGGAGCAGCTTTGGTGTTTTACAATTATTGGAAGAAAATCTCACCCTACGAAAAAAGCTCTTGGCTCATTGTCCATTTCTGGAAAGTATTGTTGACCTTCAATTTCATCACTTTTACGCGTATTTGGTTCCGTTTGAAAGAAGATGGCGCGCCAAATCACATGCTGGATCGTATTTTCAACCACTTTGATTTCAAATGGGAAACTCTTGGAACAGTACTTTGGAGTTTTGGTGAAGTGTTCATTGTCATTGGAATTGGTTTCATTTTACATTGGCTTCCACAACGTTGGAAAGACAGTGGTGTAGCTGTATTTGGACGTTTGCCATTGTTTGTACAAATGTTGGGAATTGCCCTTGCCGTGATTTTAATGTACCAAGCCGTTTCTGAGTCGTTCAAACCATTTGTTTACCTCGAGTTTTAAGATGAATCGCACTGTCCATTTTCAAGATTTAGGATTGATTGATTACCAAGAAGCTTGGGATTATCAGGAAAAACTGTTTGCAAAAACAATTGCCTTGAAAATTGAACGCAGAAATGGCACAACGGAAGAAGAAACACAACACCATTTGTTGTTTTGCGAGCATCCGCATGTGTATACGCTTGGAAAGAGTGGGAGTGAAGACCATTTGTTGTTGGATGAAAACGGATTAAGTGAACACGATGCCCGTTTTTACAAAATCAATCGCGGTGGAGATATTACTTATCATGGACCAGGACAATTAGTCGCTTATCCCATTTTTGACTTGGATCATTTCTTTACAGATATCCACAAATACATTCGTTTTCTGGAAGAAGCAGTCATCAAAACCTTAGCGATCTACGGCATCAAAGGAGATCGATCTCAAGGCTTTACTGGAGTGTGGATTGATCCTGAAAAACCTACAGCTCGTAAAATTTGCGCAATGGGTGTGAAATCATCGCGCTGGGTGACCATGCACGGTATCGGATTCAATGTCAATTCCAACCTATCCTATTTTTCGCACATCGTACCTTGTGGAATTGATGATAAAGCTGTAACTTCCATGCAACAGGAATTGGGCAGAGAAGTAGATATGAATGAAGTCAAAGCACATTTGAAACAAGCTTTAGCCGAACAATTCGAATTTATTTACGCTTAAAAAGAGGAAATCACAGCGATGGTTTGTGATGGATTCTTTACACTAATTGAAAAGCTATGAAACGGGCATTTGTAAAATGGACAAAACGATTCGGTTGGTTCCTCTTGGTACTGCTTATTACAATCAATTTATTCATTGTTTTAAGTGGAAGATTTTACCTCTATAAAGGCGTTTATTTTACCTATTTACAAGGTGAAACGGGTCCAACCATCTATGATTTGGAAAAATTTCCAAGTGATAAATTGCCCGCTGCAAAACAAACGATTCCTTGGGATGAGGGAAAGCAAGTTCAATTAGATCAAGCGGACATTTCCTACATTGAAAAATGGAATTCGACTTCTTTCATGATTATCAAAAACGACCAAATCATCTTTGAAAAATACTGGGGAGAACACCATCCGAATACCGTATCCAATTCTTTTTCAGCCGCAAAAACGGTGGTGAGTTTGTTGATAGGAATAGCAATTGATGAAGGTTACATCAAGAGTTTAGATGAACCAGTAAAAACGTATTTACCTGAATTTACTGGGAACGGCAAAGATGCAATAACCATCCGTCATTTGTTGATGATGGCATCCGGTTTGGATTGGGAAGAAAGTGGTTCAAATCCCTTATCTGAAAATTCAGAATCGTATTATGGGTGGGATTTATGGGGCTTGGTAAACCGTCAGCGTGTAATAACTAAACCTGGAAAAGTATTCAATTATCAAAGCGGAAATACGCAATTGTTAGGCTTCATTTTAGAAAAAGCAACCAAACAAAAATTGTCGGCATACGCAGCAGAAAAAATTTGGCAACCCATTGGAGCAGAATCGGATGCGTTTTGGAGTTTGGACAAAGAAAACGGCGATGCGAAAGCTTTTTGTTGCATGTACAGTACCACCAGAGATTTTGCTCGTTTAGGAAAGTTGATAGTGAACAAAGGAAAGTGGGAGAATAAACAAATCATACCCGCTTGGTTTTACAAAGAACTGGTGGCGAATCCAAGAATGGGTACCAAAGAAGGAATTCCCAATACGCGTTACGGTTTGCATGTTTGGACCTACAAAAGCAATGGAAAAGACGTTGTTTACTATAGAGGAATGAAAGGACAATATATCATTACCATTCCTGAAGAAAATCTAATCATTGTGCGAACGGGACATAAACGCGCGCCAAATGTGTTGATGCCCGCGAAAGGGGATAAAGTTATTAAAGCTGCTTTGGAAAAAGTGGATCACCCTGAAGATTTATTTCGCTACATTGAAATGGGAAGGAAAGCTGCAAAAGCGATGAAATGATTACTTTTGCCTTCCAAAACTCTCAAGATTATGCGCGAAGAATTGAAAGGACCAGTTGTAGAAAATGTTCGAATAGTTGTTGTTCCTGAAAAAAATGAAGAAGGAGCGATTCAACATTACGTTTACCTTTTGAATTTACGCGATGATATCATGGAAGGAATTATCATTACGAGTAAAGGTTATGGTGAAAATGTAGAAACAGGTGAGAAAGTGAAAACTTCTACTTTACGCCATTCTTTAGAAGTATTGTTACCCAATGAAGCTGCTAAAATTGAACCCATTATGGAAGAAGTCTTTGGATTAACGAATGAGTATTGGGTGAGTTTTTGGGCGGATGATGTGATGTACGACAAGAAATTCTTATTCCTTCCTGAAACGATCAATGAAAAAAATTACATAGAGATTCCAAAACTTGGTGGAAAAGGCATCATGGTTGGTTAAACGATATTAATTGAAATTAAAAAATCCCGATGATTGCTCACCGGGATTTTTTTATGGATGTTTTTTGGATTACAATGTTCCGCGTTTTTCTTGTTCGCGTTCAATGGATTCAAACAAAGCTTTGAAGTTTCCAGCACCAAATCCTTTAGCTCCCATTCGTTGAATGATTTCAAAGAATACTGTCGGACGGTCTTCAACTGGCTTCGTGAAAATCTGTAACAAATAACCTTCGTCATCTGCATCAATCATAATTCCTAATTTTTGCAATTCATTGATGTCTTCTTTGAATTTTGACATGTGTTCTTTCAAACGTTCAGGAATCGCATCGTAATATGCTTGTGGAGGAGTAGATAAAAATTCCACACCACGTGAACGCATGTCTGCAACTGTTT
>JADLGD010000027.1 GCA_020849495.1 Fluviicola sp. | reverse complement strand
TTGTATTATGATTTTGGTTTGACTTACAAAGTGAAATTGAATGAAAAAGGAAATCAAAACTTGACAGTTGCAGGAACGTATGTACCTCAATTGAATTTAAATTCCAATTTTGATTACGGCTTGTATTACGCTTCAAATGTTAGCGACAATGACACTTATGACACCCTTCAATTCGTTGAAGACAATAAAGGAACCATTGTCACTCCTTCTACTATGACGCTTGGTTTTGCCTACAGCTTTAGTCCAGCTAATTTGGATGGTAAACTGAAAAAAGTGTATCAGTTGAGAGTCTTTGGCGAATTTTCATCTACGAATTGGAAAAATTATGAAGAACGTTTTTCAAGCTCTACAACTATACAAAACTTTAACAACACCAATAAAATTGCTTTAGGGGTTCAATTCACTCCTTCTTCTGAATCAACAACAAAAGCTGCAGGAATCAATT
Source organism: Fluviicola sp. (assembly GCA_020849495.1). Classification (GTDB taxonomy): domain Bacteria; phylum Bacteroidota; class Bacteroidia; order Flavobacteriales_D; family Crocinitomicaceae; genus Fluviicola. Next base: position 5,902 of record JADLGD010000027.1, on the reverse strand, counting down.
ACTTCAACCGTATCAACTACCGAATTGGCGGTTACAGTCTATCAACACCTTACATGCTGAACAATAAACAAGTCAATGAAAAGGCTGTTACTGTTGGTTTTGGTTTACCAATGTCTACTTCACGTTCCAATTCATCTTTGAACATTGGTTTCCAAATGGGAACACAAGGAAATGGAGACAAAACGGATGTGAAAGAGAATTTTTATTCCATCAGCATTGGAATTGTTTTAGCTCCATCATTGAATGATCGTTGGTTCAGACGATACAAATTGGATTAAAACACCATGAGCAGCAAAAGCATTTTATACATCTTAGGTTTGCTTGTAATTGGCTGCTTGCACAGTGCTTGTGTGAATGATATCGAAAAGATCAAAAAAATCACGTTCAAGCCCAACGATCCGGACGAAAAAATGAGCGAATTGTTTTTGACTTATTCAGATTCGGGGATGGCTAAAATTCGATTGTACGCTCCTTTAGCAGAATCCTTTAATAAAAATGGTAAAATCATCAAATTCCGAGAAGGCGTTAAAGTTGAATTTTACAATGAAAAAGGTGCTTTGTATTCTATCTTGACTGCAAAGTATGGTGAAATCAACGATAAAGAAGGCACCATGGAAGTGAAAGATTCGGTACAAATGTTTAATCCCATCAAAAATCAACGCATGGAGACAGAAGCATTGTATTGGAATCGCATGGATAGTGCTATTTTTACCAACGAAATGGTCATGGTACGCACACCTAAAGCTTTGTTTTTTGGAAAAGGACTGCGATCAAAACAAGATTTTTCTTCCTATGAGTTTTTAAAACCACAAGGGAAAATTGATATCGACTCAAAAAAATAGTCAAATGAAAGGATATAACAGAGTAATGGAGATTTTTTGGTTAAGCATTGGTATCTTAATCGTATTAGTGGTAACCTTTATGGGCTTCAAAGAAGGATTTGATTCTTGGGGTGCTTATTATTTGTTCGGAATCATGGCGTTGGGAACATTTCTTTTGCGCAGATACATGCGTAAACGTATGGAAAAACACTTGAAATGGTTAGAAGCTGAAAAACAGAAAACCAAACAATAAATACCGTTTATGTAGTTGATTTGCAATTCAACTCATCCATTACATCCTCTAACATAATTCTATACAAATGAACTTTTAATGGTTTATTTTCGTTATAGTTATAATTCTACTCAGTAAAGGAATGAAGTTTTTACTTCGCTTTTTCATTTGTATGCTTGCAACGCTCTCTTTTTCTCAAAAGAAATTGAGCGGTGTGGTGACTGATGAAAGCAATCTTCCCATTCCTTATGTAGAAGTATTCATTAAAAACAATACGGAATTACGCACCTTATCAGACGTTGATGGAAACTATACGCTTCAATTATTTCCCGGAGAGTATTTTGTCATATTTCGTGCTGCTGGATATTCTGAACGTGAAGGGTACATAACCATTAGCGCTACAGATGTTACTCGTGACATGCAACTCTTTCCTTTGAAGTCGAATGAAATCGAAGAAGTAGAAGTTGCTGCTAAAAAATCAAATCCAGGAAGGGAAATCATGTTGAAAGTGGTTGCAAAACGCGATCAAATCAACCCTTGGAATTACCCTCATTCTGTGGAAGTTTACATCAAAGCAAACGAACAAATTGATCGAAAAATCAAGGAAAAGAAAAACGACGAACCGAAGAAAAATCAGATAGAAGATCCCTTCGATGAAGAAAAAAAGAAAATTGAAGCTTTTGCTGGAAACATGAATTTAGCAGAAGTACAAATTTCACGCTACTTCGCCCCTCCCAACAAAGTAAAAGAATTTAGAAATGCCTATACCGTTCGCGGTGATGCTGGTTTGTTGTATTACACAACTACCGTAAAATCCAATTTTAATTTCTTCCAAAACCTCATGCACTTAGATGATTTGCATGAATCTCCTGTCATGAGTCCGATTTCTGGTCCGGGAATTTTATCCTACAAATACAGACTTGAAGCACAATACGAAGAAAATGGTCGAAAAATCCATAAAATAAAAATCATCCCACGGATGAGTTCCACATCTACCCTTTCTGGTTACATCTATGTCATCGATTCATTGTGGTTGGTACAAAAGCTGGAATTGACCATGGAAAAAGGGAATTTGAAGATTTACGACAATTTTACCATTCAGCAAACTTTTGATCATCCGGGGGACACAATGTGTGTTTTGCGCGAACAGAACCTCATCTATGGCGTGAAATACCAAAATCAAGTTTCCAAATGTACCACGATTGCTAAATTCACTGATTACAATTTCAATCCTGTCTACGCAACCAAATTCTTCAACAACGAAGTGGCTGTAACAACTCAGGATGCGTATGACAAAGACACCGCGTATTGGTCAAAACAACGACCAATTGATTTGACCTTAGAAGAACAGCGCTACATCATCGTTCGAGACAGTATCAAAGACGCATTGAACCGAAAGGAATACCTCGATTCTGTTGACCGTATTTTTAATAAAGTGACCGTTTGGAAAGTCTTATGGTTTGGTGTAGAACACCGTAACAGACCGAAGAAAACACAATGGAGTGTCAATTCCCTTGCTGCAATGGCAAGACCCTTGTATCCTGCTGGTCCACGTGTAGCACCTGGTGGAAGTTTCTTTAAAAAATGGGAAGATCAACGAACTTTGGATTCGTATTCAGAAATATCGGTCGGGATTTTAAATGGCGATATCAAAGGATCAACCTGGTGGCGCTATCTCTACGACCCCTTCCACCTCGGAACAGCTGGACTTATTTTCTCCAATGAGTTTGATGCGATTGTGCCTTTTGATGCGATCACTCAAGTCTATAAACGTAGTAATTTCATTGAAGCAACAACGCTTCGTTTGCAACACAACAGGGAATACTTCAACGGTTTTTACATCAACATTGAAGGCGAATTCTGTGAAAGAAGATCGATTTCAAAATACAACACCGTTAGTCAATTTGACAGTATTTTACCAAACGATCAATTCAAAGAATTTGAAGGTTATCAGGCTTTGATTGGAGAATTGACCATCAGCTACACTCCTGGACAAAAGTACATGCGTGAACCTCATCGAAAAGTGGTGTTGGGTTCAAAATGGCCAACGTTTTATGTGTATTACGAACGTGGTATTCCGAAATTATTCGGCAGTGACGTGGACCATGAATACGCAGTTGTTGGTGTAAATCAAAGTTTTCAATTAGGAACCATTGGTACCTCAGCTTACCACATTCGTGCGGCTCAATTTTTAAGTACTAAAAACTTAAAAGATGCAGATTTCAAATACCAGCGAAGAAGTACACCAATCTGGTTTTCGAACCCGCTTTATTCTTATCAAAACCAAGACAGTTCTCTTCCATCCAAAGAATACAATTTGGAAGCACATTTTGTGCATCATGACAATGGAGCGATCATCAATAAAATACCTTTCATGAAAAAAACAGGTATTGGATTGGTCTTTGGTGCAAGCGCCTTGTATGTTTCTGAATACAAATACCAATACTATGAAGTATTCGCTGGACTCGAACGCAGTTTCAAATTTTCAAAACGAAGACTGAGAATTGGTCTTTATGGTGTCGCTTCAGATGGCAATAAAATAGACCCACGGATATCTTATAAAATATCGTTTGCTGTTTTAGATGACCGAAATATGAAGTGGAATTTCTAAAATATTCATTTAGTCATTTTTAATCGTTTGATTTTCCTATATTTACGTTAAACGTAACCTGTTCATTTGGAAAATATATCTGATAGCGCTTTTTACAAAACAATTGTTGAGACCTCAAACGAAGGGGTCTGGGTAGTTGATGTCAATTATGTGACCCAATTTGTCAATCCAAAAATGGCGTCCATTTTAGGTTTCGATCGTGATCAACTAATTGGGAAAAAGCTCACTGATTTCTTACCTGCTCATTCAACCTTTGACCCTAATCAACATTTCCATTCAGAAAAAGCTGAAATCTTGGAGATTGAATTTTTGAACAGCGCAAAGAATAGCATCTTTGTACGTTTGAATGCAAGTCCAATTTTCAAAGATGGCACTATAGTAAACATCATTGAATGGTTTGTGACATCACAGAAAAACGGATTTCTGAAGCTAAAGACCATGAAAACCTTCAACATTATTTATCGCTTTTTGAAGATTCACCTGTTCCTATTTGGGATGAAGATTTCTCACAAATTAAACAAGCAATCGATGAGTTGAAAGCAAGTGGAATCAAAGATATTCACACCTATCTTTTAGAGAACACACATGAACTGATTCGCTTAGCCGAATTATTAATTGTCAATAAAATCAATCATGCTGTAGTAGATCTGAACGAAGCGCTTTCTAAAGATCAAGTATTGTCTAATTTTAAATACTTAATCACAGACAATTCATTTCATTACATTCTACTACAAATGGATGCCATTGCAAACGGTAAAACTGAATGTCAGTTTGATGCAGAACTGGTAACTTTAAAAGGCAATAAACGACACATTCATTTTCGATGGAAAGTGGTGAAAGGTTATGAAACGACCTATGAAAAAGTGTTTTTGACTACCACAGATTTCACCGATCGAATCAAGGAAGAAAATTTAGTTTTACAACAATCCAATCGGGAAAAGGAAACACTTTTAAAAGAGATCCATCATCGCGTGAAGAACAACTTGCAAATCATTTCTTCCTTATTGCGCCTACAAGCACATACCATCGATGATGAAACGGTGAAAAGTATTTTTGATGTGAGTTTGAACCGGATCAGTTCCATGGCAACGGTTCATGAAATGCTATACCGTTCATCTGAGTATTCAAAAATTGATTACAAAGAATACCTTCATACCTTGATTCACTCTTTAATCGACACCATTTCAGATCAACATAGCATCCAATTTCAAATCGAAGTGGAGGATGTCGTTTTCACTATTGAAACAGCTGTTCCATTGGGTTTACTGATGAATGAAATACTCACAAATTCCATCAAACACGCTTTCAAAGCAGGTGAAAATGGTATCATTTACATTCGAATTAAAGCAACAAAAGATGACCATTTCATGCTTGAAATTGGAGATAATGGCAGCGGTATACAGCAAACTGATATTGATAAAAAACCTGAAACACTAGGTCTTTCGTTGATTGATAGCTTGGCAGAACAATTGGGTGCAAAACTTGATTTAAATACCGCTACACCAGGCACACATTATGTCATGCATTTTTCTCCAGAATAAAACATCTAATCTTCAACTCAAATAAAACCACCACTTTATTTTCAAAAGTCATTTATTGCACTTAAATTTGCAGCTCGTTCTTTGTGATAAACTTATGAAGAAAGGTGGAGGGACAGGCCCTGTGAAACCTTGGCAACCTACCAACTCAAGTAATTTGAGAAGGAGAAGGTGCCAAATCCGATTCGTCTTTAGACGGAAAAGATAAGTTGAAGTTAGCAAACGCTTTCCCCCTCTTCATAGTTTAGATAATTGTAATACAAACTATGGAAAAAATTACAGACATTCTTAATAAACGTATTCTTGTGCTCGATGGCGCAATGGGTACCATGATTCAACGCTATACGCTTACGGAAGAAGATTTTCGTAAAGGTTGGTTTGAAAATCATACTTCGCCTTTGAAAGGAAACAATGATTTATTGTCCTTGACTCGTCCGGATATTATCAAGCAAATTCACCGTGAATACTTGGAAGCAGGAGCAGATATCATCGAAACAAATACCTTTTCAGGAACTACCATTGCTCAAGCTGATTACAGTTTGGAATACGCTGTATATGACATCAATTTCATCGGTGCAAAAATCGCTAAAGAAGTGGCAGATGAATTCACAGCATTGAATCCTTCAAAACCACGTTTTGTAGCAGGTTCCATTGGACCAACAAACCGAACGGCATCCATTTCACCCGATGTCAACGATCC